>NZ_JAIZSA010000007.1:0-371879 GCF_020419825.1 Burkholderia sp. AU30198
TGCTCTTGTAGCCGTATCGGCCAGACGCGTAGCGCCTCACCACTTCCCGCTTGAATTTCTCGTCGTACTGCGCCATGAAAAACACCCCAAAGGTTGGATTCGCATCCAACTTTTGGGGTGCAGTTCATTCGGGGCGGCCGTTTTTTCTTGGTGGCGGCGATCAGGGCCTGTTTTCGCAAATAACAGGCCATGAATGCCCGCCATCCCCGAAGGCGTCGCCCGCAGCCGGTCGTCCGCAGCCGGTCGCCCGCAACCGGCCGTCCACAGCCGATCGTCCGCAACCGGCCGCCCGCTTCCGCTAGAATTGCGGCACGCGCGACCCCGTCGCCGCCCGATCCATCATCCGCATCGACGCATACAAGCGACGCCCGATGCGGCCCGCGCCCGAGCTGCGCGAGCGCCGCCCGCCGTTGCCGCGCCCGCCCGGGCGCGCCATCAACCGAATTCAGCTGGAGAAAGACCGTGTTTACCTGCCGAAACCAGAGCTGCGGCACGCAGTGGGAGCAGTCCGACGTCGTCATCAAGGACGAAGGCCAGGGGCTGCTGTTCCGCTGCCCGCTGTGCGGCGCGCGCAACTACCTCGAACGCTTCGAAGACGACGAAGGCAAGGTCGTCTACGAGCAGATGGAAGGCCGCCCTTACCTCGGAGACCTGGAATGACCCAGCCGACCGCCACGCCGTTCAGCGCGCTGTCGTTGACGCCCGCCACGCTCGCCAACCTCGCGCAGCTCGGCTATGTCGACATGACGCCGATCCAGGCCGCGAGCCTGCCGATCGCGCTGGCCGGCCAGGACCTGATCGCGCAGGCGAAGACGGGCAGCGGCAAGACCGCCGCGTTCTCGCTCGCGCTGCTGGCGCGCCTCGATGCGCGCAGCTTCGACGTGCAGGCGATGATCCTGTGCCCGACGCGCGAACTCGCCGACCAGGTCGCGCAGGAGGTGCGCCGCCTCGCGCGCGCCGAAGAAAACGTGAAGGTGCTGACGCTGTGCGGCGGCACGCCGATGCGCCCGCAGGCGCAGAGCCTCGAGCACGGCGCGCACATCGTCGTCGGCACGCCGGGCCGCATCATGGATCACCTCGATCGCGGCAACCTGAAGCTCGACGCGCTGAACACGCTGGTGCTCGACGAAGCCGACCGGATGCTCGACATGGGCTTCTTCGACGACATCGCGAAGGTCGCGCGGATGTGCCCGACCACGCGCCAGACGCTGCTGTTCTCCGCGACCTATCCGGACGGCATCGTGAAGCTGAGCCAGCAATTCCTGCGCAACCCGAAGGAAGTGAAGCTCGAAGAACGCCACGACAACAGCAAGATCCGCCAGCGCTTCTATGAAGTGACGGAGGACGAGCGGCTGCATGCGGTGGGCCAGTTGCTGAACCACTACCGGCCGGTAAGCACGATCGCGTTCTGCAACACGAAGCAGCAATGCCGCGACCTGCTCGACGTGCTGCATGCGCAGGGCTTCCACGCACTCGCGCTGCACGGCGAGCTCGACCAGCGCGAGCGCGACCAGGTGCTGATCCAGTTCGCGAACCGCAGCTGCTCGGTGCTGGTCGCAACCGACGTCGCCGCGCGCGGGCTCGACATCGCGCAGCTCGAAGCGGTGATCAACGTCGACGTGACGCCCGACCCCGAAGTGCACGTGCACCGCATCGGCCGCACGGGCCGCGCGGATCAGGACGGCTGGGCGCTGAGCCTCGCGAGCATGGACGAGATGGGCCGCGTCGGCGGGATCGAGCAGGCGCAGAAGCGCGACGTCGAATGGCATCCGCTCGCGGAACTGACGCCGGCCGACGACGGCGTGCTGACGCCGCCGATGGAAACGCTGCAGATCCTCGGCGGGCGCAAGGACAAGATCCGCCCGGGCGACGTGCTCGGCGCGCTGACCGGCGACGCCGGGTTCGACGGCAAGCAGATCGGCAAGATCAACGTGACCGAGTTCTCGACCTATGTCGCGCTCGAGCGCGGCGTGGCGCGCGACGCGCTGCGCAAGCTCAATGCAGGCAAGATCAAGGGCAAGCGGGTCAAGGTCCGGTTGATGGACGAGGAGTGATGCCGGCGCGCGCCGCGGCACTCACGCGGCGCGCTCACCCAGCATCGCCAGGTACTCCCGTACCGCCCCCCATTCCCCGCCGATCCGGCTGAGCGCGACGAGTTCAGAGCCCGGCACGCCGCCGGCGAGTTTCCGGTACACGATGTTCGGCGCCGCGATCCGGCTCAACGGCGACGGCACCAGCGCCACCCCGAGGCCAGCCCCCGTCAACGCCAGCACCGACAGCGTGCTGCTCACCTTGTGTGCGATGCGCGGCGTCTTGCCGAGCACCTGCCGCAGGATCGCAAGCTGCCCTTCGTCGTCACCGTCCGCCGCATAGAAAATGAACGGCTCGTCCGCGAGTGCCGCGACGCTCACCGAGCGCTGCTTCGCGAACGCGTGCCGGTCGTTCATCATCACGTCCCACGCCCAGCTGCCGACCGTCCGCACGGCCAGCTTCGGATCGAATGCCGTGCCAAAAGCCGGGCAATAGCCGATGTCGAGCCGGCCCGCGAGGATCGCGTCCTGCTGCGCGGCCGGCGCCATCTCGTGCAGGTCGAGCGTCACCTCCGGCCACGCCGCATGAAACGCAATCAGGTCGTCGGACAGCCGCCCCGTCGCGACCGCATTGCCGACGAAGCCGATCCGCACCACGCCCGTCTCGCCGCGCGCCGCGCGCTGTACGACCGCCTTCGCGCGCTCGGCCTGCTCAAGCGTGTGCCGCGCCTCGGTCACCAGCAGCCGGCCGGCATCCGTCAGCGCCACCTTGCGCGTGCTGCGCTCGAACAGCCGCGTGCCCAGTTCCTCCTCGAGCGCGCGAATCTGCATGCTCAGCGCGGGCTGCACGATATGCAGCCGCTCCGCCGCACGGCCGAAATGCCCCTCTTCGGCAACCGCGAGAAAGTAGCGCAAATGGCGAAGGTCCATACGGTCAATTCATCACTGAGAACAATCAATCCTGAAATTTAATCTATTGGATTGAAAAATCAACCACGCGCATCCTGACGGTCAGACGTTGCACCGCAGCGCACTTCCACAGGAGCCGAATCATGTCCGACCGCAACCGTATCGATGTTCACCAACACGTCGTCCCGCCGTTCTGGGCCGATGCGCTGCCCGCCCACGGCGGCGATCCGTCCGGCTGGGGCAGCCCCACCTGGAGCCCGGAAGGCGCGATCGCGTTCATGGATTCGCTCGAGATCCAGACCGGCGTGCTGTCGCTGACGGCACCCGGCGTCCAGGGCTGGACCGGCCAGGCCAAGCGCGACATGGCGCGCCAGGTCAACGAATACGTGGCCGGACTCGTCGCAAAGTGGCCGACCCGCTTCGGCAACTTCGCGACGCTGCCGCTGCCCGACGTCGACGGCACGCTCGCCGAAATCGACCACGCGTTCGACACGCTGAAAGCCGACGGCGTCGTGCTGCTGAGCAACTACGGCGGCGTCTATCTTGGCGATCCGGCCTTCGAATCCGTCTGGGCAGAACTCGACCGCCGCCGCGCGGTCGTGTTCATCCACCCGGCGAAGCCCGCGATCGATGCGATACCCGGGATGCCCGGCCCGCTGCTCGACTATCCGTTCGATACGACGCGCACGGCCGTCCAGCTCGTGCTCAACGGCGTGATCGCGCGGCACCCGAACGTGCGGATCATCCTGTCGCACGCCGGCGGCTTCCTGCCGTACACCGCGTACCGCTTTGCCGAACTCGCACCGGGCGTGCGCAACGATGTGCCGAACCGCGACGGGCTGCTCGACCTGCTGCGCACGTTCTACTTCGATACCGCGCTGTCGTCGCCGTCCGCGCTGCCGAGCCTCACCGCGTTCGCACAACCCGATCGCGTGCTGTACGGCAGCGACTTCCCGTACGCGCCGCCCGCCGTCAGCACGTCGTTCACCCACGCGCAGGATGCGTATGCGGCACTGGGCGCCGATCGGCACGCCGCGATCAACCATGCGAACGCATTGCCGCTGTTCCCGCGTCTCGCTGCGCTCGCGCGGTAACTTATGACGCGGTAAAGCGTGACGCCCCGCAACGGCGGCGTCACGCGTGCAACCGGCTGCGCGCCGTCAGGTCAGAACGGAATGACGGCCTTCGCCCACACGGCCTCCCCGGCCGGCCGGTTGCGCACGAAGAACTCCTTCACGACGCGCGCTTCCACGCTGATCTTGCTGAACTGATAGCGAAACCCCGGCCCGATCGCGAAGGTCTGCCCGCGAAAGCCGTCGCCCGCGACCGGCTGCCCGTTCTGCATGTCGTCGGTGGTCTGCTTGACGAAGTAGCCGGACAACCCGACCCGCGCCTTCGGCGTGACTGCATAGCTCGCCGAATAGTCGATGTGAAACAGGTTCCCCGAGTGATAGTGCGTGTCGTTGTTCGGCGAGTTGAAGCTGTACGTGATCTTCGCGGACACCTCGACCTTGTCGTTCGGCAGCCACGACACGCCGAATACCGGCCGTGCGGTGTAGTAGTTCTTGCCGGTGTTCAGCGCCGAATGCGCGTCGTACTGCCCGGTCGGAAACACGAACTCGATCGCCGCGACCGTGCGCAACGCGCCCGAACCCCACGCGATCAGCGCGGGGCTGACGATCAGGTCGCCGAGATTGGTGCGGTCGAACGACGCGCCGCCCGCATCGAGCGCAAGGTGCTGCATCGGCAGCACCGCATACGCGCCATAGCGCCCGCCGAGCACCGACAGGTTCGACATCCAGACCACGCGCGGAATCAGCACGTCCGCATCGAGCTTGAAGCCCGGCACCGAACCGTTGCCGTGCGAATCGTTGAAGCGCGACGCGTGGTAATGCGTGTAGTACAGCAGCGCGTACAACCCGGCCGGCGGCAGCGCGCCGGCAAAAAATGCCTCCGCGCCCTCGCCGATCGTGTCGCCGCCGCCTTCCGTCGCCCACGCGCCCGTGCTCAATGCGAGGCCCGCGCATGCGGCGAGCGAACACAACCCGAATGCAGACTTCCGTTTCATCGATGTCTCCAATATTCGTTCTACTGAATTGATTTTTTATAGGTGTGCCGTCATGGGCACCCGCATTGCCGCCGCTTGCGCCGGTGCTCGCTACGCGGCGGCAACACGTCCTGCCGATAGGCTATGCGCTGAAATGGTCGATGACGAGCTGGTTGAAGCGTGCTGCGTGCTCGATCTGCGTCCAGTGCCCGCACCGGCCGAACACGTGGAGCTGGGCATTCGGCAATAAATCGAGCAGCTTCAGCGAACTGTCGAGCGGAATCACGCGGTCTTCGCGCCCGTGCACGATCAGCGTGTCGTGCGTCAGCGCGCGCAGCTGCGCTTCATCGCTCGCGAGCGCATCGACCCAGCGCTGGCGCGGCGCCGGAAACATGTTCGCGAACGCCTCCTGGTAGCCGGGCCGCACGCTCGCGTCGTAGCGCAGCTTCGCGAGTTCGTCGTTCACGAGCGCGCGATCGAACGCGAAGATGTCCAGCAGCGCGCGCATGTTGGCGATCGACGGCGTATAACCCCATACCGCGTCGAGCCCTTCGGTCAGCGTGAAACGCGTGCCGGCCGCGCCCATCAGCACAAGCTTGCCGACCCGCTCGGGCGCCCGGATCGCCAGCGCCAGCGCGAGCGCGCCGCCGAACGAATTGCCGACCACGTGCGCGCGCTCGATGTCGAGCGCGTCGAGCAGGCCGAGCGCGTGATCGACCCAGTGGTCCATCGAATAGCGGTACCCGGCCGGACGCTCGGTTTCGCCGAATCCCGCCATGTCCGGCGCGATCACGCGAAACTGCCGCGCGAGCGCGGGCATCGTGAGCCGCCAGTTCGCATAGGCGGTCACGCCCGGCCCCGAGCCGTGGATCAGCAGCACGGGCGGCCCGTCGCCGGCGTCGTGATAGTTCGTGTCGATGCCGCCGGCAACGATCCGGCGGCCGATTTCAGGATTGGATGACATGACGCTCCTTCAGTCGATTCATGGGGACGTGGCGCGTTACCGCCCGCGCTGTTTCGCGCTCTGCCCGCCGATCCCGAAATGCCCCTTCGGCATCTCGGTGATGATCACGCGCACCGATTCGACCGGCGCCTCGAGCGAGCGATGAATGGCCTGCGTGACTTCGGCGATCAGGCGTTCCTTCTTGTCGTCGTCGCGGCCTTCGAGGATGTAGAGATGAGCAACCGGCACGATGGCCTCCTGTTTGGTCGTGTTTCGTTCAGATGAAACGCAGGCCGATCGAGCCGATGTCCTGCACGCGCAGCGTCACGCTGTCGCCGGCTTCGACGGCCACCGCCTCGGTGATGCCGCCCGACAGGATCAGGCTGCCCGCGGGAATCGATTCGCCGCGCGCGCCCAGGTGGTTCGCGAGCATCGCGACCGCGGCGGCCGGATGCCCGAGCACCGCCGCACCGGCGCCGAACGCCACCGGCAGGCCGTTTTTCTCGAGCACGATGCCGAGCGTGCGCAGGTCGACGCCCTCCACCGCGAGCGGCCGCCCGCCCGCGACGAAGCGCGCGGCCGACGTGTTGTCGGCCACCACGCTCTTCAGGTCGAACTTGAAGTCGCGGTAACGGCTGTCGATCACCTCGATGCCGGCGATGACGAAATCCGTCGCGGCGAGCACCGCACCGATATGGCAGCCCGGTCCTTTCAGCTCGGCCTTGGTCACGAATGCGATCTCGGGCTCCACCTTCGGATGGATCAGTGCCGACGTGTCGCACTCGCCGCCGTCGGGCAGGTCGTACAGATCGGTGAGGAAGCCGAACACGGGCGTGTCGACGCCCATCTGGCGCATCTTCGCGTGCGACGTCAGGCCGGCCTTGTAGCCGACGATCCGTGCACCGCGCCCGAGTTGCCGGCTTCGGATGGCGTCCTGCACCGCGTAGGCATCGTCCCAGTCCATCTCCGGATGACGGTCGGTGATCTTCGGCGTGTCGCGCGCGTCGCGCATGCAGCCGTCGAGATGCTCGGCGAGCGCTTCGACGATATCGGTGGTCAGGTTCATGCAGCCTCCCGCTTGGCTTGCGCCGCGCGCGCCTTCGCGAGCGTCAGCGCGGTGTCTTCGATCATGTCCTCCTGCCCGCCGACCATCCCGCGCCGGCCCAGCTCGACGAGAATGTCGCGTGCCGGAATCCCGTACTTGTCGCCCGCGCGCTTCGCGAACAGCAGGAACGAGCCGTACACGCCCGCGTAGCCGAGCGTCAGCGCGTCGCGGTCGAGCCGGATCGGGAAATCCATCATCGGCACGACGAGATCCTCCGCGACGTCCTGGATCTTCCACACGTCGACGCCCGTCTCGATGCCCATCCGCTCGCACACGGCGACAAACACTTCGAGCGGCGTATTGCCCGCGCCCGCGCCGAGCCCGGCCGCCGCGCCGTCGATCCGGTTCGCGCCGGCCTCGATCGCGGCGATCGAGTTCGCGACACCCATCGCGAGGTTGTGGTGGCCGTGAAAACCGAGTTCCGTCTGCGGCTGCAGCGCGTCGCGCACCGCGCCGAGGCGCGCCTTCACGTCGTCGGGCAGCATGTAGCCGGCGGAATCGGTGATGTAGATGCAGTTCGCGCCGTACGACTCCATCAGCTTCGCCTGCTTCACGAGCCCTTCCGGGCTGTTCATGTGGCTCATCATCAGGAAGCCGACGGTATCCATGTCGAGCTTGCGCGCCATCGCGATGTGCTGCTCGGAGACATCCGCCTCGGTGCAGTGCGTCGCGACGCGGATCGTATGCACGCCGAGCGCGTGCGCCTCCTTCAGATGGTCGACGGTGCCGATGCCCGGCAGCAGCAGCGCCGATACCTTCGCGCGCTTGAGCAGCGGGATGACCGCGCCGAGGTATTCGGCGTCGGTGTGCGCGGGAAAACCGTAGTTGACCGACGAGCCGCCGAGCCCGTCGCCGTGCGTGACTTCGATCAGCGGCACGCCGGCCGCGTCGAGCCCGGTCGCCACCGCGCGCATCTGGTCGAGCGTCATCTGGTGACGCTTCGGGTGCATGCCGTCACGCAGCGTCATGTCGTGGACGGTGATTCGCTTGCCTTTGAGATTCATTGCCATTTCCTTGTTCGTCCGGTCGTGGGATGCGCGCGCGTCAGGCTGCCTGCGCAGCGGGCTGGAGCGCGAGGCGGCCGGCCAGCAGCTCCTCGGCGAACATCTCGGCGGTGCGCGCGGCGGCGGCCGTCATGATGTCGAGGTTGCCCGCGTATTTCGGCAGGTAGTCGCCGAGGCCTTCGACTTCGAGGTAGATCGACACGCGGTTGCCGTCGAACACGGGCCCGTTGACGAGCCGGTAGCCGGGCACGTAGCGCTGCACGTCGGCGATCATCGCGTGCACCGATTCGACGATGCGCGCCTCGTCGGGCGCGGTCTCGGTCAGGCAGTGCACGGTGTCGCGCATGATCAGCGGCGGGTCGGCCGGGTTGATCACGATGATCGCCTTGCCTTCCTTCGCGCCGCCGACCTGTGCGACCGCCGCCGCCGTGGTGCGCGTGAATTCGTCGATGTTCTTGCGCGTGCCGGGGCCGACCGAGCGCGACGACACGGTCGCGACGATCTCGCCATAGGCAACCGGCTGCACGCGGGACACCGCGCGCACCATCGGGATCGTCGCCTGGCCGCCGCACGTGACCATGTTCACGTTCATCTCACCGGAGCCGATGTGCTCCATCAGGTTCACGGGCGGCACGCAGTACGGGCCGATCGCGGCCGGCGTCAGGTCGATCATCAGCACGCCGAGCGCATTGAGCTTGCGGCTGTTCTCCGCGTGCACATACGCGCTCGTCGCGTCGAACGCGATCTGCACGCCGTCGGCCTGCACGTGCGGCAGCAGGCCGTCAACGCCGTCCGCGGTCGTCTTCAGGCCGAGTTCGCGCGCACGCTTCAGGCCGTCGGAATCGGGATCGATGCCGACCATCCAGACAGGTTCGAGCACGGGGCTGCGCATGAGTTTGGCGAGCAGGTCGGTGCCGATGTTGCCGGGGCCGATCAGCGCGCAGCGGATCTTTCGGGTCATGGGGAATTCCTCGTTTGCCAGTAAAGGGGAACGGCGCCGCTCACGCGAACCGCACCGAACATGCGCCGATCCCGCCGATCGACACGCGGAAGTTGTCGCCGGGGCCGGCCGGCGCCATCGCGGCGAGCGCGCCGGACAGGATCACTTCGCCGGCCTTCAGCGGGATGCCGAGCCGGCCGAGCGTATTGGCGAGCCACGCGACGGCATTGACCGGCGAGCCGAGCGCGGCCGCGCCGGCGCCGGTGCCGATCACGTCACCGTTCTTCTCGAGCACCATCCCGCAGGTCGCGAGATCGACGCGGCGCGTGCTCACCGCCTGGTCGCCGAGCACGAACACGCCGCACGACGCGTTGTCGGCCACGGTGTCGCCGATCCGGATCTTCCAGTCGCGAATCCGCGAATCGACGATCTCGAAGCACGGCATCACGCATTCGGTCGCGGCCAGCACCATTGCGTTCGTCACGCCGGGCCCGAGCAGGTCGCGCTTCAGCACGAACGCGATCTCGCCTTCCGCCTTCGGCTGGATCAGTGTGTCGAGCGCGATGCACGCGCCGTCGCCGTAGACCATCCCCGACAGCAGGTAGCCGAAATCGGGCTGGTATACGCCGAGCATGTCCATCACGGCCTTCGACGTGACGCCGATCTTCTTGCCGATCACGGTTTCCCCGGCGTCCAGGCGGCGCTGCACGAAGCGCTGCTGGATCCGGTATGCGTCGTCGACCGACAGGTCCTCGTGCTGCGACGTCAGCGGCGCGATGGGCGTGCGCGAGGTCATCGCGTCGTACAGCCGGTCGCCCAGCGCGGTAATCAACGTGGAGTCCATAAGAGTGTTCCGATCAGTAACGGGTGGGTCAGAGCTTGATGCAGACGTTGCGCAGTTCCGTATAGAACTCGAGCGAATGCACGCCGCCTTCGCGGCCGATGCCCGATTGCTTCGCGCCGCCGAACGCGGTGCGCAGGTCGCGCAGGAACCAGGAATTGACCCACGCGATGCCGACGTCGATCGACGCGGCGACACGATGCGCACGGGACAGGTTGGTGGTCCAGATCGCGGTCGACAGCCCGTATGTGTTCGAATTTGCGCGGCCGATCACCTCGGCTTCCGAATCGAACGGCATCACGAGCGTGCACGGCCCGAAGATCTCGTCGCGCGCGATCGGCGAATCGTCGCCAAGGCCCGTCCAGATCGTCGGCTGCACCCACGCACCGTCGCGCAGGTCGTCCGGCATGGACGGCACGCCGCCGCCCGTCACGACCGTCGCGCCGAGTTCGGCCGCCTGGCGGTAGTACGACAGCACCTTGTCGCGGTGCTCCTGGCTGATCAGCGGGCCGATGCCGGTCGTGTCCGCTTCCGGGCGGCCCGGCCGCAGTTGCTCGGCACCGGCCTTCAGCGCGGCGACGAAGCGCTCGAACAGCGGACGCTCGACATACACGCGCTCGGTGCCGAGGCACACCTGCCCGGCGTTCGCGAAGCACGAGCGCAGCGTGCCTTCGACGGCCGCGTCGAAATCGCAATCGGCAAACACGATCGCCGCGTTCTTGCCGCCCATCTCGAGGCTGACCGGCCGCGCGCCGTCGGCCGCCGCCTTCATGATCGCCGCGCCGGTGCGCGTCTCGCCGGTGAACGTGATTGCGTTCACGCCCGGATGGGTCGTCAGGAATTCGCCGGCCGAGCCGGGCCCGAACCCGTGCACGACGTTGTAAACGCCGCGCGGCACGCCGGCTGCGTTCATCACCTCGCCGAGCAGCGCGGCCGTCTGCGGCGTTTCCTCCGACGGCTTCACGACCACCGTGTTGCCGCACGCGAGCGCGGGGCCGACCTTCCACGTCATCAGCAGCAGCGGCAGGTTCCACGGGCAGATCACGCCGACCACGCCGACCGGGCGGCGGATCGCGTAGTTGAGCGCGCCCGCGCCGTCCGGCGTCGCCATTTCGAAGGTTTCGCCCGGCACGTTCTTCACGACGTCGGCGAACACCTTGAAGTTCGCCGCGCCGCGCGGGATGTCGATGTGGCTCGCAAGGCTGACCGGCTTGCCGGTATCGGCCACTTCGGCTTCGAGAAAATCGTCGAAGCGGCGCGTGATGCCGTCGGCCACCGCGTACAGGATGTCGACGCGCTGCGCGACGGTCAGGCCGCCCCACGGCCCCGACAGCGCCGTGCGCGCCGCCTGCACGGCCGCGTCGACATCCGCGCGGCTCGCTTCGGCCACGCGCGCGATCACCGCGTTGTCGAGCGGCGAGCGCTTGTCGAACCAGCGGTCGCCCGCGCGATAGTCGCCGTCGATGAAGTTGCGGACGCGCCGCGGTTCCGGCTGCCCGCCGGCGGGGCCGCGTGTCGCGGCGAGAGGTTCCGTGTCGTACATGATGTGGTTGCCGATAGTCGTGAATCCGTGATCCGGCGCGGTCGCGAAGGACGTTCGCGCGCCGCGTGCCGTGTTGCGCATGCCGCCCGTCACCCGCCGCCGAAGCCGGCCGCGTCGAGGCCCGCACGCGCGCATTGCTCGTCCTGCGCCTCGCTGCCGCCCGACACGCCGATGCCGGCGATCAACGCGCCGTCGTCGACGATCGGCAACCCGCCGCCGAACGCGACGAAGCGCGGGCGCAACACGAGCCCCTGCCGCACGGCCGCCGAATGCGCGGCCAGCGCGTCGTGCCACGCACCGGTCGACAAGCCGAAGCTCGCGGCCGTGTACGCCTTGTCGATCGCGATGTCGATCGAATGCAGCGGCGCGCCGGGCATCCGCACGAATGCCGCGAGCAGGCCGGCCGCATCGACGACCGCGACGTTCACGCGCACGCCGAGCCGCTCGGCCGCCTCTGCCGCCGCCTGCGCGGCGCGCGACGCGGCGGGCCAGTCGATCGTGCGCGTGACGACGCTGCGGGTCGAATCGTTGCTAGCCATGACGTTGTACTCCTTGCGTGGGTCAGGTGTAGACGGTCGTGAACGCTTCGTTCAGTTCACCGGAATGGAAGAAGATCCCGCGCCCGAGCTCTTCCTCGGTCCACGTCGTGACCGGGCGGTCGGGCTGCGCGAGATAGCCGAGCCCCGCGAAGGTTTCGTTGCGGTTGCCGCTCGGATCGAAGAAATAGATGGTCGTGCCGCGCGTGATGCCGTGCCGCGTCGGCGCGACGTCGATCTTCACCTTGTTCTTCGCCATCACGTCGGCCGACTTCAGCACGTCGGCCCAGTCGTCGAGGAAGAACGCGATGTGATGCAGCCCGTTACGCGGGCCGCCGACGAACGCGATGTCGTGCGGCGTCGAGCTGCGGAACATCCACGTCGCGGCCTGGATCGTGTTGCCCGGGCCGACCATGACCTGCTCGGCCAGATGGAAGTCGAGACACTCGGCCATGAAGCGCGTGTTCTCCTCGACACGGTTCACGCCGGCTTCCGGGTTCAGCTCGCACATCAGCAGGCAGTGGTCGAGCCAGTGCACGGCCGAGCCCGGGATGTCGTCGGGCCACGGATCGGGATTCAGCGAGCCGACCGCGGTGCCGACCAGCTCCTTCTTCGCGAACAGCCGCAGCTCGTGCCCGCTCGGCAGCAGGAAGCGCAACTGGCGGCCCACCGCCGGCAGCGCGCCCTCGGGCAGCATCTCCGTCCGGATGCCGTACGCCTCGATCCGCTGCTGCAACGCGTCGAGATCGGCGTCGTGCTCGACCTTGTAAGCCGCATGCTTGAGCCCCGCCTGATCGGACGGCGACAGGATCAGCGAGTACCGATCCCATTCGTCCCAGCATTTCAGGTACACGTTGCCGGCCGCATCGCGCATCGTCTCCTGCATGCCGAGCACGCGGATGTAGTGACGCAGCGCCGCCTCCATGTCCATCACCTTCAGATTGACATGACCAATACGCATCACACCCATGGTGAGTCTCCTCCTGGTTACTTGTTGAATATCGGCGCCCCGGCGCAGGCCGAGCCGCAGAAAAACGGCTTTTTCAGCCGGCCCGCCACTTCCAGCTCGACGTCGCCGTCCGGCGCGACGCGGCACGCGAGCGCATAACCGTCGCGCTCTTCGTCGGCGCTCACGTGTGCGCGGCTGATCGGCCCGAGCCGATGCACGGCGCCGCGCAGCACACGCACCTTGCACACGCCGCACCCGCCGTTCAGGCAGCCGACCGGGATGCCGCGCCGGCCGAGCTTCGCCATCCCGGCCAGCAGCGATTCGCCGGAGGCGCACGCATAGCGCTCGTCGGTCTGCGCGATCGTTACCGTGGCGCACACGCGGCCCGCGTCCATCTCACACCCGCCGGAACAGCGGGCTGCGCGTCTGTTGCGCGTCGGCCGCCGAGATGAACTTCTCGTGATAGATGTCGCGCTCGAACAGGCGGCCCTTCATCAGCGCGGTGATGCACGCGTCGATCATCGCGGGCGGCCCGCACAGGTAGGCCTGATGACCCGAGAAGTCGCCGTCGAAATGCGCGTTCGCGACGTCGTGCACGAACCCTTGTGCGACCCCGCCGCCCGCATCCGCTGCGCCGTCGGACAGCGCGGGCACATACGTGAAGTTCGGGTAACGCTCGGCGAGCGCGCGGAATTCGTCGTGGTAATAGAGTTCCTTCGCGTTGCGCTGGCCGTAGACCAGCGTGATCGGCGCGGTGACGCCGCCGTCGAGCAGGTCCGCGATCATCGAGCGCGGGCTCGACAGGCCCGAGCCGCCGGCCATGAAGATCATCGGCAACGCGGCCGAGCGGCGCACGAAGAAGCGGCCGTACGGGCCCGACAGCCGCACGCGGTCGCCGGTCGCCAGCTGCTCGTGCAGGTAGCCGGTGCCGAGCCCGCCCGGCACCTGCCGCACGTTCAGCTCGATCTCGCCGGTGGCGGCGACGTCGGCCGGTGAATTCGCGATCGAGAACGCGCGGCTCTGCCCGAGCCCCGGAATCTCGAGCTGCACGTACTGGCCGGCCTGGAAATGGATCGGCTGCGACAGCTTCAGGCGGATCGACTTGATGGTCGGCGTGAGTGGCTCGATGCGCGTGACGTCCGCCGCGAAATCCCTGACCGGGATGATCTCGGCGTCGGGTTCCTCGTCGACGTCGGCCTCGATCACGGTGTCGGCCTGCAGCGTCGCGCAGCACGCGAGCGCCTTGCCTTCCTCGCGCTCGAAGTCCATCAGCGCGAACGGGTTCGCGTCGCCGAGATCGGTCTCGCCGTCGAGCACCGCGACCTTGCAGGTGCCGCACAGCCCGTGACAGCACGCGTGCGGAATGTAGATGCCCTGGCGCAGCGCCGCGTCGAGCATCGTCTGTCCTTCCTCGACTTCGATCGTGACGCCCAGCGGCTCGATGGTTAGTTGGTGGCTCATGATGGTTCGCCCGTCCGCGTCGCGGTCAGAAGCTCGCGCCGCCGAGGCCGTCGAGGCCCGGCGTGCGGAAGCTGATCAGGTCCTTGTGCCCGAGGCCGTTGCCGGCCAGGCTCTTCTCCGCGTCCGGCGCCCACGGCTCGCCCGAGCGGAACCACTCGACGCGATCCCAGTCGATCTTCGCGAAATCCGGGTGGTAGCCGTAGACGGGCGGCAGCACGTCGCGCGCGAGCGCGCCGAACGGCAGGTCCGGCGGCAGCGGCAGGCAGAACGGCGCCGGGAACATCAGGTGGTCTTCCCAGCACACGTAGAGCAGCGGTGCGGGAAACTTCCCGACCGCGTCCTTGATCGGGAAGTCGTAGGGTTTGAGCGCGATGACGGCCATGCTTGTCTCCTGTCGGCCGGCGTTCGCGCATGCGCGCGTGCGCCGGTCTCGTTCAAGGTTTCGTCGGTGTGACGTATTGATCAGTTGCTCGTGGCCTGGCCACGCCATGCCGCGAAGTTCTTCTGGTCTTCCGAGCCTTCGAAATCGAGGTTGTCTCGGCCCATGCCCACCGCGTAGTAATCGAGCACGGCGGCGAGCGGATCGAAGCCTTCCGCGCTCGGGTCCACATCGGGCGGGAAGCAGTTGCCCTGGTGGATCTGGTGCACGGGCAGCCACGCCTGCACGTACTTCTGCGGCTCGTGATCGAAGATTTCCTTGCAGTGATCGCTGCAGAAATGGAACTTGTTGCCGAGGTAGTCCGATTCGCGCGCGCCGATCTTCCGCGGGTTGCCTGGCTCGGTGAACAGCATCGGGATCTGGCAGGTCTGGCACAGCATCGGCAGCGTCTTCATGTAGAAGCGGTTGCCGGCCTTCGCCTGCTCGCCCCAGTAGTCGAAGCGCGGGCGGTAGTAGCGGTCGAACGAGTCGGGATACTTCGCGGACAGCCACGCCATCTCGTCCTCGGTCGGCACCCACGTGTGGAACGCGGACGCCGCGTTGAAGCCGTAGAACGTCGACCAGGCCTGGTGGCTGATGTGATCCTTGCCTTCGCACGCGTCCTGCCAGCCCTTCGGCTCGCGAATGCCGTAGCGCGCGAGATCCTTGAACAGCGCGCCGCCGTTCTGCTCCGCGTACATTTCCCACGATTCGCGCCAGCTCATCACGCGCTTCGGCTGCATGTAGTCCATCATCATCGCGACGAGCGTCAGCAGCCGGTAGCCGCGCCAGAACCATTTGTCGATCCAGCGCTGCACGATCGGCACGTTGCCCGGATCCTGCTCGAGCAGGAACTTGATGCACTCGATGCCGAGCGTCATGTGACGCGATTCGTCCGACTGCGCGGAGAAGCCGAACGTGACGGTCGACATGTCGCCGTTGTACGCCGCGCCCGACATGAACGGCACGAACAGCAGGTTCGTCAGCACGTATTCGAACGAGAAGCTCACGGCGGTCAGGAACTCGAACGGCCCCGACGAGTACGCATCCTCGAAGAACGACTTCGGCACCGACAGGTACCAGACGCGATCGAACCAGTGATTCGAGTGATGGAACCCGTTGAAGAACTTGTTGTACGTCGACATCGCGTGCGTTTCGGTCTGGTAGTGCCGCAATTCGTCGATCGACTGCATCTGGCACGCGATGCGCGCGCCCTCGCCGGTGAAGTGCCGGCCGACGTGCGCGAAGCCGCGATGCGCGAGGTATTCGAGCGGCGTCACGCCCTGGATGAACAGCTTCAGCGCGTTGATGTAGCGTGCATCGGTCACGCCGAGGAACGCGTTGTTCTGCGTGAACGCGTCGATCACCGCGTACAGCTTCTTTTCCTTCTCGCCCTGGTATTTCCAGTACGCGTCCATCGTCAGGCGAAACGGGTCGACCCACTTGTCCCAGTCGTGGATCTTGATGCCCTCGTAGCGGTCGTACGGGAATACCTTGTCCATCGGCTGGTAGGTCGTCTCCCAGCCGAGGCCGCGCGTCATCGCCGCGTAGCGGTCCTTCAGGCCGAGTTTTTTCTTGAGCGTTGGCGTGTCCATTCGTGTCTCCGGTGTTGTCGGTGCGCGTGGCGCGTCGTTCAGTGCGACCAGCTCAGCGTGAACTGGTCGTCGTCCTCGTCGATATGGCCGGACAGCGTGATCAGGTTCACCTGAAGCTGCTGCAGGTCGAAACGCGTGCCGGTCAGTTCCTCGATCGTTTCGCGGCGGATCGTCAGCCGGTCGGGCGAATCGATCTTGACCATCCCGGGCGACTCGACCACCACCGCGAGCGGGTTGTCGGCGACGATCGCCTCGACGATCGGTATGGACTCCTCATTGGCCTGGAAGGCGATGAATACGTTGGACATGCTGGTTTCCTGGATGAAAGGTGGGCGGCCCGGGCTCAGAGCACGATGCCGAGCTTCGCGACACGCGTATGGAACTGTTCCCGCACTTCGTCGAGCGCCGCGCGGCCGTCGTCCTGCAACGCCAGCGCCGCCACCGGCGCGAGCGCGGCTTCAGCCCGCGCGGACCAGTCGCGCGTCCAGCGTGCCAGCAGCGCGCGGTTGTCGTCGGATTCGGCGGCCATCGTCTTCACGACGGCATCGATCCAGCGGTTCGATTCGGTGTGCCATTCGGGCATGAACGCGGTCAGCATCGCCACCGCCGAGCCGCCCGCGAGCGCGATCCGTTCGTCGACGAAGCGGTCGTACACGAGCGGGTAAAGCAGCCCGTCGAGCGCCAGGTTCTGCGCGACGAACAGCTCGACCGGATCGGCGACCACCAGCGTGTCCTCGACATAGCGCCGCAGCGGCTGCCACGCGGCGCAGGTCGTCCACGCCGCCTTGGCGGTGTCGAGCACGTCGGGCTCGGCCATCGCGAGCGCGAGCCGCGTGAGGTACTGCGCGACCCCGAGGTTGTCCATCGCGTGGAACATCGCGGGCGCCGTGAACGCGGTGCCGTAGCCGAGCGCGCAGACCTGCGCGTTGTTCATGTTCGCGCCCCAGGCCGCGTGGCGCAGCGGCACCAGCACGTCGAGCGCGTGCGCGGCGACGTCGTCGCGCATCAGGCCGATCATCCGGCGCGACTCGACGAACTCGAAGTTCGCTTCCATCGTGTCCTGCTGGCGCGCCCGCGTGGTCGCCCACGACGCGTAGTAGAACTGGCGCGGATCCTTCAGCGCGTACCAGTTCGCCATCCGGATCGCCGAGCGCGACGCGTCGAAGATCTCGTAATCGGGATCCCACGTCGGGCGGTAATGGAAGTTCGCCTGGGGCTGCGCGCCCATCATGCCTTCCTGGTAGCGCGTCGCCGTCTTGTCGCCGCCGATGTTCTGCGCCACGTGCGCAAAGGTGTGCCGGAGCGGCTTGATGTCGACTGTCTTCAGCTCGATGGTCACTTCTTGCTCCTCAAGGTCATGGGTTCGCTTCGACGTCCAGCCGCGTGACCTGCTGTTCGCGGCAGAACGCGTCGAAGGCGGCAGGAGGCAACGTCAGCTCGACGCACAGCTCCGGCGCGCCGCCGATCGACAACTCGAATTCGACGAAGCCGCGGGTGTTCGTGCCGGTGACGCGGACGCACTTGCGGCCCGGGTCGAGCGGGGAAAGATCGGTATCGGGTGGATTCATGATCGGTGTCGCCTCCATGCCGTCCTTCAATGCAGCATCCGTGCCACGCGAGTCCGGTTCGACAAAAAATCTCGATAATTCAGGGAAAGCCCTGACGCGAAGTTCAATTTCGCGATCCACAATGGCGGTTAACCAGAAGGGAAAACGCGCCCGATCAATCGCGCCAAACGCCTGATTCGGCGGCCCTCTTCATCATTTGAGCAACCCGGCGGCACGCATTTGATGAAATGATCAAACGGTTGCCCGGGTTGGGGCGCCGCTTGCGGAAATTTCGAAAATCACGAGAAATCTCGACGGAGGAGACATGACGCGGCCCAGCCTGCCCCCCTTGCCGCCGGACACCGACCTGCGCAAGCTGATCCATTTTTCGGCGAGCGACGGCCGCATCTGGCTCGCCGGACAGCGGATGGTGCTGCTCCATGCCGGCGCGCTGGCGACGCTGCGCCAGGAACTGATGGAAAGCGTCGGGCCGGCGCAGACGCGGCGGTTCTTCACGCGCGTCGGCTTCGCCGCCGGCGAACGGGATGCCGCGCTCGCCCGCGAGATCCGCAGCGGCGCGTCGCTGTTCGACATGTTCCACGTCGGCCCGCAGCTGCACATGCTCGAAGGCGCCGTGCAGGTCACGCCGTTGCGCTTCGAAGCCGATCCCGCGACGGGCGCGTTCTATTGCGAATACCGCTGGGAACATTCATGGGAGGCCGACGTGCACCGCCGCACGTTCGGGCCGCAGCCCGAACCGGTGTGCTGGATGCTGATCGGCTATGCGACCGGCTATACGAGCGCGTTCATCGGCCGGACGATCCTGTTCAAGGAAACGAGCTGCGTCGGCATGCAGGACCCGCACTGCACGATCGTCGGCAAGCCGGCCGAGGAATGGCCCGACGCCGAGGAAATCTCGTCGTGGTTCAAGGCCGATTCGCTGATCAACACGATCCGCGACCTGCAGACCGAGGTCGAATCGCTGCGCCTCGAGATCGCGCCCGACGACGGCCGCACGCGGCTCGTCGGACGCTCCGACGCGTTTCGCGCCGCCTATGCGCTGCTCGAGACGGCCGCACCGACCAAGGTGGCCGTGCTGCTCACCGGAGAGACGGGCGTCGGCAAGGAGCGCTTCGCCCGCGCGCTGCACAGCCTCAGCCCGCGCGCCGCGAAGCCGTTCGTCGCGATCAACTGCGCGGCGATTCCGCACGCGCTGATCGAGTCGGAACTGTTCGGCGCGGAGAAAGGCGCATTCACGGGCTCGCAGGTTGCGCGCGCCGGGCGCTTCGAGCGCGCGAACGGCGGCACGCTGTTCCTGGACGAAATCGGCGAGTTGCCGCTCGACGTGCAGGCGAAGCTGCTGCGCGTGCTTCAGGAAGGCGAGGTCGAACGGCTCGGTGCGACCGACGGCAGGAAGGTGGATGTGCGCGTCGTCGCGGCGACCAACCGCGATCTCGAACAGGCCGTGCGCGACGGCACCTTCCGCGCCGACCTCTACTACCGGATCAACGTCTACCCGGTGCTGATTCCGCCGCTGCGCGACCGGCAGGACGACATCGCGCTGCTCGCCGACGCGATGCTGGAACGCTTCGCTTCGCTGCACGGCAAGCCGGCACCTACGCTGACCGACTATGCGTACGACGCGCTGCGCGGCTACCGGTGGCCCGGCAACGTGCGCGAGCTCGAGAACCTGATCGAGCGCGCGGTGATCCTGTCGCGTCCCAACCGGCCGGTCGACGCGAAGGACCTGTTCCCCGGCGTCGGGCTGCCCGGCGGCGCGACCGTCGACCGTGCGGGGCAGATCAAGCCGGCCGCCGCGCTGTCGATCGATTGCGCGACGATCCTCGACCAGTTGCAGGGCGGCGGCGGGCTCGACGGCCTCGAGCGCGCGCTGCTGCACGAGGCCGTCGATCGCGCGAACGGCAACCTGTCGGCCGCCGCCCGCCTGCTCGGGCTGACGCGTGCGCAGCTCAGCTATCGCCTCAACCGCAAACAGGATCAGGAGGAAGCTTGACATGAACACCATCCTGCCCGCCCACCCGTTCGCCGACGCGCTGCACGACGACACGTCGCCTGCGATCGAGCCGGCCGCCGACGACGCGGTCGAACCGCATGCGCGCACGCTCAGCGAGCATGCGTACCACCAGCTTCGCCAGCACATCATCGAAGGGCACTACCCACCCGGCGCGAAGCTGCGCGTCGAGCACCTGAAGGACGTGTACGGCGTCGGCGCGGGCACGCTGCGCGAGGCGCTCACGCGGCTCGTCAGCGATGCGCTGGTCGTCGCCGAAGGGCAGCGCGGGTTTCGCGTCACGCCGATGTCGGTTGACGATCTCGAAGCGATCACGCGGCTGCGCATCCATATCGAGGTCGATGCGCTGCGCGAATCCGTGCGGCGCGGCGACGATGCGTGGGAACAAAGAGTGCGGCAGAGCTTCGAGATGCTGTCGGCGTGGGAGCAGCCGGTATCGATCGAGCACCGGACCGCGTGGGAAGCGTGCAACCGGCGCTTTCACGAAGCGCTGATCTCGGCGGCCGCGACGCCGTGGACCTATCTGATCCTGCGCATGCTGTCGCAGCAAAGCGAACGTTACCGGCGCGTGTGCATCGGGCTCGGCGATTCGAAACGCGACGTGCATGCGGAGCACACGTGCCTGTTCGAAGCCGCGATGCGGCGCGCCGATGCGCGCGCGGCGCTCGCGCTCGAAGACCATATCGGCACGACGCTCGCCGTCGTGCGCAACGCGCCGCCCGGCACGCTGCCGTTCTAGCGCTTCAACGCGCGCTCGCGGCGCTCAGGCCAGCGCGGGATAACCGTGCGCGGCCGCCTGCTGCTCGAACCGCGCAATCGTGTCGTAGTCGGCTGGCGACAGCCGTTCGAATCCCTTCAGCCGCAACACGCGCGCCCGTTCCGCATCGGCCGCGACCGCGCCGTCGAGCGCATCCTGCAACGCAGCGACCTGTGTGGCTTCGAGCGCTCGCGATGCGATGAACGGCAACCCCGGCGCGAGCGCCGTCATCCCGACGATCCGGATGTCCTTCAGCAATTCGGGCAGTGCATCCCTCACGTATGCGAACGTCACGCAGTCGATCGCCGCGCAATCGGCTTCCCTCGAAGCGAGCGCACGCAGCACGTTCAGGTGCGAGCCGAGCGCCGCAACCGATCCGAAGAATCGCCCGTCGCGCGCATGCGGCGCAACCGCATGCCGGAGCGCATTCATCCCGCTGTGCGAATCTGCACCGTTGAATGCGGCCCGCAGCCCCCGGCATGCAGCGAGCGTCGTCGCGCCGCCCGCATGCGCGTGTGCCGACACGGCCAGCACGCTGCTGTAGTGCGCGCCGTGGCAGCCGTCCGCGTCGAACACGGGGGTCGCGATCAATCGCACTTCATCGCGCAAGCCCAGCATCCGGTACGGGTAGCCGCAGGTCTGCGACAGCAGCAGATCGTCGCGCCGCCACAGCGCATGCAGGTCGTCGAACGGTTCGTCGGGAAGCGCGACATCGGCGGGCCCGCCCGCGTTCGCGAACGCATCGAGTGCGTCGCGCAGCAGCGCGCGCCACAGCGCGTCGTGGCGCGGCGTCACGTTGTACATCGGCAGGGCGGCGATCCAGGGGCTCATGCGGGCATTCTACGCATCGCCGCGCGGGCAACGGAACCCGGTTCGATCCCGGCAAAACGGGGGCCGAACGTGGCGCGGTACGCCTGAAGCTTATCGGCCGCACGACGATAAGCAAATCCGAATCGATTGGTTGGCCGCGCGGCGCGATCCCGGTACCGTCCAGATGCCTGCTTGAGCATCGCCACCTCGCGTGATGCCGGACAGGCCGACCGTGATCCGCGAGACACCTGCGCACCCGGGCCGAGCTGGCCGGTTCAACCGCGCGTTCCCCGCACCGCCCGTTCACTCCCGCCTCAACGCCATGGCCGAATACTTCGACGTCGACCACGCGCGTGCGATTGCCGCGCTCGACACCCGCTTCACCGCCCGCACCGAGTGGCCGACCTGGCTGCTGGTCGTCGCGATCTACGGCGGCTGGCTCGCCGTGCTGCTGCTCGTGCGCGACGGCACCCTGTCGCTCGCGGCCGCGACGCCGCCGCTGATCCTGCTCGGCGCATGGCACCTGTCGCTGCAGCACGAGTTGCTGCACGGCCATCCGACGCGCTCCGCGCGCGTGAACCAGCTGCTCGGCTATCCGCCGCTGACGGTCTGGTATCCGTACACGCTGTATCGCGACACGCATCTCGACCATCATCGCGACGAAGACCTGACCGTGCCGGGCGTCGATCCCGAAACGAATTACGTCACGCGCGAGCACTGGGCGCGGCTGCCACGCTGGCGTCGCGTGCTGACGCTCGCACGCAAGACCTTCGTCGGGCGTTTCATCGCCGGGCCGCCGCTGAGCATCGCCGCGATGGGCGTCGACGCATTCACCGCGTTCCGGCGCGGCGACTTCCGCTATCTGCCGATGTGGGCGACGCACGTCGCCTGCGTGGTGGCGCTGCTCGCGTGGCTGCAATGGGCGATCGGCGTGCCGTGGTGGTACTACCTGCTCGCGGTGACCTGGCCCGCGTTGTCGATCGCGATGATCCGCTCGCTGTACGAGCACCGCGCCGCGCCGCATCCGAAGGCGCGCATCGCAATCAATGAAGCTGGCTTCGCGATGCGGCTGCTGTACCTGAACAACAACTATCACCTCGTCCATCACGACTTGCCGAAGCTGCCGTGGTACGACCTGCCGCGCGCGTACCGGATGCGCCGCGACGCGTATGCGGAGAAATGCGGCGGTTTCGTGATTCGCGGCGGGTATCGCGAACTGCTGGCGCGCCATGCGTGGACGCCGACCGATACGCCCGTGCATCCGTTCGAGCAGGGCACGGCGTCGTTGTCGACGGGGCGGGGCGTGAAGGTGGCGGTGGTCGACGAGGTGTTGCAGATCAGTACGTGACCCTGGAGCGATGCGCGTCGCAGGCGGCGACAACGCCCCGATCCCGCCGCTTCCGGTAGAGTCTCCACCGGGGAATCGGGCCACGGACATCCGGCAGGAGAAGACGCCAAGCATGCACGCACCAGAATCGACATCACACACGCGCAACGGGCTCCGGCGCGTCCTGGCGGCCCTCCTGCTGACCCTGCTTCCACTGACCGGATTCGCGGAAGGCACCGTCGGATTCCGCGACGACATCCTGCCCCTGTTCCGCAACAAGCCGGCGCTGGAGCGCTTCGTCCTGGCAAGCTTCGAGATTCGCGGCGCCGCGGTCGGCATCCGCCTCTCGGGTGCCGCCATCCCCGGCTTGTCCGGCGCGAGAATCGGCCCCTACACGGTACCCGTCGACTGGAACGATCACGGCAAGCCGGTTCCCGCCACGCTGACGATCTACACGACCCAGACCTTTTACGACAGCCACGGCCGCACGCTCGAAGGCGATCTGACACAGGCGGTCAAGGTCGTGGAGCACGTCGATTCGATCTCCGTCGATCCGGCTCGCTAACCGCCGAAATCTTACGAAATACCAACAACATCGCTCATACCCGCGCATTGCCAATTGCATCGGCAATGCCCAGAATGACGGCTCGTCCGGGGCTTCCAACAATCATTCGCCCCGGCTCTGCCCCCGGCCGCGCGCCGCACTTCCCCACGACGATGCAACCGAACACCCCGCCCGGCGCGATCCGCGCGATCGGCAACGACTGGTCCGTATCCGCGATTACCGCGGGCTTTCTCGCGGTATTGATTTCCTATGCGGGCCCGCTCGCGATCTTCTTCCAGGCCGCGCAGGCAGCCCATGTGTCCGACGCGATGGTGTCGTCGTGGGTCTGGGCGATCTCCATCGGCGCGGGCGTATCGGGCCTGTTCGCGAGCTGGAAGCTGAAGGTGCCGGTCATCACCGCGTGGTCGGCGCCCGGCACCGCGCTGCTCGTCGGCCTGTTTCCGCAACTGACGCTCAACCAGGCCGTCGGCGCGTACCTCACGGCCGCGCTGATCATCCTGCTGATCGGCGTGACCGGCTATTTCGACCGGCTCGTCCGCCACATTCCGCGCGGCATCGCGTGCGGGATGATGGCCGGCATCCTGCTGCCGTTCGGCACGCATGCGTTCGCCGCCGCGTCGGAACAGCCCGCGCTCGCGTTCGGGATGATCGCGGCCTACGTGATCTTCAAGCGCCTGCTGCCGCGCTACAGCATCGTGCTCGTGCTGCTCACGGGCGCCGCGCTCGCGACGCTGCTGGGGATGACGCATCTCGGCAACGTATCGGCGAGCATCGCGCACCCGATCTTCATCGCGCCCGAATGGACGCTCGGCACGACGCTCAGCCTCGCGCTGCCGCTCGTCGTCGTCAGTCTCACCGGCCAGTTCCTGCCGGGCATGACGATCCTGCGCGTGTCCGGCTATCACACGCCTGCACGCCCGATCATCACGGCGACCAGCGTGATGTCGCTCGCGGTCGCGTGCTTCGGCGGGATCACGATCGTCGTCGCGGCGATCACGGCCGCGCTGTGCACCGGCAAGGACGCGCACGAGAACCCGGACCGGCGCTACATCGCCGGGCTCGCGAACGGGGCGATCTACCTGGTCGGCGGGCTGTTCGCGGGCACGATCGTCACAGTGTTCTTCGCGCTGCCGAAGGCATTCGTCGCGATCCTCGCGGGCCTTGCGCTGATCAGCGCGATCGGCGCGAACGTGCACGGGATCTTCGAGGACGAGAACCACCGCGAGGCGTCGCTGATCACGTTCCTCGCGACCGCATCGGGCATGACGTGGCTCGGGCTCGGCTCCGCGTTCTGGGGAATCGTGATCGGGTCGCTTTCGTATGCGGTACTGAACAAGGTGCGGCGACCGGCGTGATGTGCAACGCCAGTCGCCACCGCCGTTACCGCGCGTGCTGGCGCACCAGTTGCGCGAGGGCATCAGTCAGCGTCGTCGTCCCGTAAAGCCGCTCCGACACACCGTCCTCGACGTCGATCTGCCCGGCGTTGTGCACGTCGTAGAGATCGACGATCAACTGCGCATGGCGTTCGCTGAGCCCCGCGCGCAGCAGCGTCGCGGCCCACGTATCGCGCGGCAGCTCATGCGCGACGATCGCGCGGCCGGCCGCCGCGCCAAGCGTATCGGCGATCGCCGTCACACTTACCCGCCGCGGCCCTTCGACACTGACGATGCGCGGCCCGTTGCCGCCTTCGGGCGCATCGAGCAGCAGCCGCGCCGCGATCACACCCACATCGGGCGCCCAGACCGTCGGGAACGCCTTGCCGACCGGATGGTGAAAGCTCGGCAGCACGCCGGTGCCGAGCGCGACCGGCAGGATGCGCGTCCAGTTCTGCAGATGCTCGGCCGAACGCAGCAGCGTCACGTGCGTCGGGATCGTCTTCAGCCGTTCCTCGAAGTGATGAAACAGGCGGGTGATGCCCGTATTGCCGTCGCGCTCCGCGCCGTAGTCCGACAGCGCGAGCAGCACCGGCGGCGGGTTGGCGGCGAGCGCGGCGGTCGCCACGTCAATCGTCCGCGTCATCGTCGCGGCCGGGTCGGGGTCGGCGACGGGTACCGGGCACAGTATCTGAACGGCCCGCGCGCCGTCGATGGCCGACGCGATCGCGTTCGTGTCCGTCAGCTCGGCGATCACGACGTCGCAGCCGAGCTGCGCGAAACGTTCACGATGGCGTGCGTCGCGCAACACCGCGCGCACGGGATGGCCGGCGTTGCGCAAGGCCGTCACAGTCGACTGGCCGACGTTGCCGGATGCACCGAAGATCACGAACACGATTCGCTCCTGAGGGGATGAAGGTGCGGTGATTGTCGGGTTGGGCGGCCGGCCCGGCGCGCATGGAGGGATGAATACAGCAGGAAAGGATGATGGATTGGGGGGTGGCGGCCATGCGAGCCGTCCGTTGCCTCGCTGGTCGCGTCGAATCCTGCGGTCTGCCGATGACGAGCAGCGACACACTGGCGATGGATGAGCCGCTCACACCCGAGGCGCTGCGCTTCAGCAGGCTCGTCGAGACAGGGGGCGGTGCAGCGCGTTCTGGATGAGGGCGAACGCGGTCATTGTCCAGCGGCCTGTTGGACAATGCCCCCGAGATCCGAAGCGACGAGTCATGTCCGCCGCGGTGCCGTCGCCCCGCTACGCCCCACTCCCGCTGCCCTCGCCGTCATAAGCCAGCCGCAGCCCGCCACGCGCGCCCGACCGCGCAATCTCGGTCGGCGTCGCGCCCAGCACGCGATTCATCCAGTTCGCCATGTGGCTCTGATGTGCAAACCCCGCTTCGAGCGCGATCTGGCTGATGCTGAGCCGACCTTCGAGCAGCAGCGCCTTCGCGCGCTCGACCCGGCGCCGCACGACGTACTGGTGCACGGGCATCCCGAGCGTTTCGCGGAACAGCACCTTGAAATGCGGCACGCTGATCGACACGAGCGCCGCGAGTTCGGCAAGCGTCATACGCTGGTCGAGGTTCGCTTCGACGTAGTCGATCACGCGCGCGGCCGCCTTCGGCGCGAGGGTGCGGCGGCGCTCGCGAAACGCCGGCTGGCCGTCGACCAGCCGCGCGACGAGCGCCGTGCACAGGCTTTCCGCATAGAGCGGATCCGATGCGTCGTCCGCTTCGAGTTCGGCGGCCATCGCCCACGCGATGTGCTGCAGGCGCGGGTCGCGCACCTGCAGCCGGCGGCGGATCTGCCCCTGCGACGGCTTCAGCTCGAGTTGCTCGACGGTCCGCCGCACGAACGTGTCGCTGAGCGCGATATGGAGGATCTGGCAGTCGGCGCTGTCGGTCCACTGGCCGGGCAGGCCGGCCGGAATCACGTCGACGTCGCCATGCGCCTGGATGCGCGACACGCGCTCGCCGTCGCACACGCAATCCGCGCGAACGGGCGACCCGATATGCACGCCGATCCGGTGATGCTCGGCCGCCGGAATCCGGTAGGTGCCCGCGCGGATTTCCAGCAGCGACGCGCCGAAGCCCTGCCAGCCGAGCCCGCGGCTGGAGCGCAGGCTGACCGGGACGCCGTTGTCCGTCGGCGCCGCGAGAATCGCATCGCTCATGGCCTTCCTCCCGTGGATGGGGATGTCGAACGCGCATTGTGACGCGTTTTCGGGCCGCCTGCCGGGCCTGCCGGGGCGCGCCCGGGCCGAGCAGAAAAAGATCATCCGTTTCTGCTCGCGGCCATCCTTGCGTGTGCGCCGGCGGGCGCGGCGCCACTTACGATGGCCCCATCCGACACCTACGGAGACCGTCATGCCCCATCAGTGCCTTGCGCGACGCGCCGCGTTCACCGCGCCCTCGCCGTCCGCCCCGCCCCGCCCGTCATCCGGCCCTCGCTCCCGCCACGGCCGCACCACGCTCGCCACGTGGTGCCTGCGCATCGTCGGCTGGTACCGGCTCGAGCGGCTGCTCGCGTCGATCCCCGACAGCAACGACGACTTCGGGCTCGTCTGACCGGCCTCGCGGCCGGCGTCGTCCGCCTACTTGCGCCGGCGCTCGTGCGGCGCCACCGTCGCGCCGTCGATCACCGGCGCACCCTGCTTGATCAGGAAATCGCGGAACAGCCCCGTGACCTGTGAAATGCGCCGGTCGGCGAGCGTGACCACATACCATTCGCGCTCGATCGGGTTGCCGGGGAACGGCAGTTGCCCGAGCAGCCCCGCGCGCAGTTCGAGTGCACACGCGTGCAACGACAGGAACGCGATGCCGAGCCCCGCTTCGGCCATCTGCTTGATGGCCTCGTTGCTCGACAGTTCGGAGCCCACATGGAACCGGTAACCGGCGTTCTTGAACAGGCTCTCGACGGTCGAGCGCGTGCCCGCGCCGCGTTCGCGCACGAGCAGGTGCGCAGATTCGAGATCCTTCAGCGCGACGCGCTTGCGCTGCATCAGCGGATGGCCGGGCGCCGCGACGAACACCATCGGATGCTTCGCGAACTCGACCGCGTGCGTGCGCAGCTCCTTCGGCGCGCTGCCCATCACCGCGAGATCGATTTCATGGGTCGCGAGCATGCGGATGATGTCGTCGCGATTTCCAACCTTGAAATAGGTTTTCACATGCGGACGCGTCGCGGTGAATTTCACGAGCAGCGGCGGAATCAGGTACTCGGCCGTCGTGATCGCGCCGATCCGCAGCGTGCCGCCGAGATCGCCCGTCAACGCGGCCACTTCGTCACCCGCCTCGCTCCACAGATGCAGGATCTCGCGCGCATAGCGCGACACGATCTCGCCGGCCGCGGTCAGCTGCACGCCGCGCCCCACCCGCTGCAGCAACGCGGCGCCCACCGCCTCCTCGAGCAGGCGAACCTGCAGCGACACGGCCGGCTGCGTCAGGTTCAACTCCTCGGCCGCCCGCGACACGCTGCCGAGCCGCGCAATCATGTCCAGCGCCTTCAGCTGCCGGAACGTCGCGGTCTTTCCTATAAGTGAATACATATGAGTCGCTTATAAACATTAAATTGTTCGAGTGGGTTCGAAACTATATCGTCGGTTCTTGAGCAATGTCATCCGAATCGTCATTCAGCGGGAGCCCACCATGGACAACACCACGCCCAACCTTGCAACGGACCGCGCACCGCGCCTGCCGCGCATCGTGATCGTCGGCGGCGGCGCCGGCGGCCTGCACCTCGCCACGCGTCTCGGCGATACGGTCGGACGCCGCGGGCAAGCCGAAGTCGTGCTCGTCGACCGCTATCCGACGCACTTCTGGAAGCCGCTGCTGCACGAAGCCGCATCGGGCCATCGCGATCCGGCCTCCCACACGATCGAATACGCGGCACAAGCGAAGCGCCACGGGTTCCGTTTCGTGCAGGGCGCGCTGCAGAAGGTCGACCGCACCGCCCGCACGGCGACGATCGCGGCCGTGCAGGACGCGGACGGCACGGAGATCCTGCCGCAGCGCGAGCTCGGCTATGACGACCTCGTGCTCGCCGTCGGCAGCGTGACGAACTTCTTCAATGTGCCAGGTGCGGCGCGCCACGCACTGCCGCTCGAAAACCTCGACCAAGCCGAGGATTTCCGCCGGAAGTTCCTCGCGGCGTGCACGAGGGCCAATCACCTGGCCGAGCAGCAGCCTGCGCAGCGCGCGGCGCCGATCTGCATCAACGTGATCGGTGCGGGCGCAACGGGTGTCGAGCTGGCCGCCGCGCTGCGACACGCGATCCAGCAGCTGACGACGTACCGCTTCAAGGCGCTGGTGTCCGCGCGCGACGTGCACATCCGGCTGATCGAAGGCGGCCCGCGCATCCTGCCCGCGCTCGACGAGCGGTTGTCCGGCAAGATGCACGCGCAGCTTCGCGCGCTGAACGTCGACGTGCTGACCGATACACGTGTGGCGGAAGTCGGTGCGGATGCCGTGACGACCGCGACCGGCGAACGGCTCGCCAGCGACATCACGATCTGGGCGGCCGGCGTGGCGGGCCCCGCGATCCTGCGGGAGATCGGCGACATCGCGCTCAATCGGTCGAACCAGGTGATCGTGACCGATACGCTGCAGACGCCGGACGATCCGCACGTGTATGCGTTCGGCGACTGCGCCGCATGCCCGACCGCCGGTGCGAGCGGCTTCCTGCCGCCGCGCGCGCAGGTCGCGTACCAGCAGGCCGTGTATCTGGTCAACGCGTTCGCGCGCCGCGTCGCCGGCAAGCCGGTGGCCGGCTTCACGTTCCGCGATGCGGGCACCGTCGTGTCGCTCGGGCATGCGGGCGCCGTGTACCAGGCCGACCTCGGCGTGCGTTCGCGCTCGCTGATCGTCGACGGGCTCGCCGCGATCGGCCTGTACAAGTTCCTGTATCGCAAGCACCTGTTCAGCGTGGTCGGCGCGAAGCGCGCGCTGTTCCAGTCGCTGAGCCACTGGCTGCAAAGCCGCAACCAGCCGTCGATCAAGCTGCACTGATCGCACCCGTTCGCACGCAGCATCGCAACACGGCATATCGGGCGTGCATCGCTCGATATGCCGTCTTTTTTTGATGCACATGCACGGTGCAGGTCATTCACCGCGTGCGCGAATCTGGTGCATCACATCGACGGCCGTCGATACGATGTCATTCGCGCGAACCATGCTGCATCACACGCATCCCGCGCCCACGCTGGCTCGCCACCCGATTCATTAGCCAAATCGTATGGGTCGGATAAAAATATTAATTGGTCGCGTTTTCCGGATCGACGCTAAGGTGTGTGGCATTCCCGTCGGCGAACGGATCATCACGTCTCTGTAGAGGAATCACCGTGGTTATCGAAGCCATCGTCACCCGTCTCGACGCAGCATTCGCGCAAATCGAAGCAACACCGGACTCGCACGAATCGCGCCATCAACGCGACGCGATCATCCAGTGGCTAGACCGAGCATCGGAAGAAGGATATCGACTCGGTCTCGTCACGACGCTGCCGGCCGCACGGCTCAGCGACATGTTCGAAGGCCAGTTCGGCCGCGCGAACCTCGACCGCTTCTCGGTCGTCGTCACGGACGCCAATCAGCAGGAGTCCGGATCAAACCAGCATCCTTTCGACGTCGCGCTGCAGGCACTCGGCGTGCCGCCCGAACGCGCGGTCGCGATCGCGAGCAGCGAACCGGAGCGCCGGGAAGCCGAGCATTTCGGCCTGTCGCGCTGCGTGAACATCACCGACACCGTGCGCTCGATCGCATCGGCCGGGCTGCACTGAACGCCGGCAAACCGGCCGGCTAGGTCCGGCCGTCCACGATCCGGCGGCAATCCGACGATTGCCCGACCGAATCCTGACATTCTGCTGTCAAAGTTGCTTGCAACACTTCCGGGCTTGATCGATCACTCCCGGAGACGGAACGACGCGAACCCGCATCGTCCCGTCCGTTGCACGCCACGATGACACGCCCGACCCGCACTGCCACCGCCCTCGCGATTGCCTGCCTGCTGCTTGCCGCATGCGGTGGCGACGACTCGACACCGCCCGCGGCTTCTGCCGACAACAGCGGCTCGACGCCCGCACCGCAGCCGCAACCCCAGCCCACGCCGGCACCCGCGACTTACTACCAGACGAAGACGCCGTACCGTCCGCAGCAGGACGCCGCGACATACGAAGCGCCGCCCGCCGGCTACGCGCCCGTCTATGCCGAACTCGTCGCCCGCCACGGCTCGCGCGGGCTGTCGGGCTTCAAGTACGACGGCGCGATCTACGCGATGCTGGTCAAGGCCGAGGCCGACGGCGCGCTGACCGCGCTCGGCGCGCAGCTCAAGGCCGACACGTTCGCGATGATGAAAGCCAATGCGCTGCTCGGGTATGGCGTGGCGGGCATCTCGACGCCCGGGTACGGCAACCTCACGCAAACCGGCATCCGCGAACACCAGCAGCTCGCCGCGCGTCTCGCGCAGCGGCTTCCCGCCTTGTTCGCGGCCGGCAACCGGCAGGTCGTCGTTGTCAACTCGGGCCAGGATCGCGCGGTCGACAGCTCGACGTATTTCTCCGCGTCGCTCGTGGCCGCGCAACCGGCACTGGCCACGGCGATCACGCTGCCCGCCGCGCCGTCAGGCTATCCCGCGAACGCGCCGGTCGCGCAGCCGGCCGGCACCAACCGCTTCCTGCTGTATTTCCACTCGCTGAAACCGGCCACCGATCTCGTGACCGATACGAGCAATCCGTACTACGCGACCTACCAGGCGAGCCAGGCATACCAGGCCTATGCGAACGACCCGACGGTGGCCGCGAAGCTCAACGCAATCAAGGCCGCACCGCAGGCGGCCGACGTCGCGCAAACGGTGCTGTCCGCACTCGTGTCGCAGGCATTCATCGCGAAGCTCGGCACCGACGGCTACACGTTCGCGAACACGGGCACCTACGCATTCACATCGGCGGACGGCAAGTTCACCAACACGCTGAAAGGCGACGGCAAGACGAAAATCGCGACGGCCGTCGATGCGGTGAACGTGCTGTACAACCTGCTGCAGGTCGCGCCCGCGATGACGGCGGAAACCGGCGGTGTCACGATGGAGAAGTACATCGGCGCGCAGCAGGCGCAGTATCTCGCGTATCTGCAGGATGCCGAGGACTACTACCAGAAGGGGCCCGGCATCCAGGAAGCGAACCCCGTCACGTACCGGATGGCGAAGGTGCTGCAGGACGATTTCTTCGGTGAAGTCGATGCGATCGCGCGCGGCGACCTGACCCGCGCCGCGAAGCTGCGCTTCACGCATGCGGAGATCGTGATTCCGTTCGCGTCGATCATGAACCTGAAGAACGTATTCGTGCCGACACCGCAGGCGCAGACCTACACGTATTCGAACAATCCATGGCGCGGTGATCAGGTGTCGCCGATGGCCGCGAACATGCAGTGGGATGTGTACCGCAACGGATCGCGGCTCATCGTGAAGATGCTGTACAACGAGCGCGAAACGGATTTCCAGGCCGCGTGCGACGGCGCGAAGATCGCGCCGGGCAGTCACTTCTACGACTATACGGGATTGAAGCAGTGTTACGGGTATCAGTGAGGTGATGCGGGATACGCATCCTGCGACAAACCCGTTCGAAACCCGGGCGATGCAACGCGTCTGGGTTTCAGCATGCGCTCACCGGCCTGCTAGATCTTGCGGACGCCGTTCTGCAGCAGCGTCTGGTGCAAAATGGCCACCTGCGGTTCCGCAAGCACCCGCTTCGGTATGAGGCGAAACATCAGCGCCGACTGATAAAGCAGGATCGCGTCACGATCTTCGCTCCAGTGAATGAGATCCGCAAAGCGGAATTCCTCGTGCGACGTCGGGGATTCGACGATGAAACATTCGCTTCGCCAGATGACCGTGTGTGGCTGATGGAGCGTCTTTTGCTGGCTGTAGATCTTGCGGGCGACTCGACCCAACATCAGATGGTAGAGCAGCGGCACGCCGATCGAAACCACCGCCGCGATTCCCGCTATCCACCAGACATTGCGCCATTCCAGCCAGGCGCCGGTTACCACCCGGAAACCACCGAAAAAAATGACGATGTACGCGATCACCATGATCGCGAATGTCGTGAGCAGATACTTCCAGTTGTATTTGCGCCGAAGATTCAGGCGGTAAGCGTGGACCAGGTCTTGCTCGGTCAGTTGAAACAGGATCTCGGTATCGCTCATGCGCGGGCTCGGAATGTTCGCTGTTTTTTATGCTTGCGCTGGATGTTTCACCGCGCGCGCCGCGATCCGGACAGTCGGCGATGCGTGCGCAGGGTGACCTGCAAACGAAGCCAGGTGAAATCGCCGGCCATTCGATGCATGGACCGTCAATATACATGTGTGGAACAAAGGCTTCGCCGAATCACGTATCGGCGACGGCGTTCGGCCTTTCGGGCGTGCCCTGTCGAAGGCTACACCACCCGCTCGCCCCGCTGCCCGCCGGCCATCTCCGGCTCGACCAGCATCACCTCGATCCGCTCCTTGCCCTTTCCGGTATTCCTGCGCTTGAGCGTCAGCATGCCGATCTCGCCGGTGGATGCCGGATGCGTGCCGCCGCACGCCATCGTCGCGAAGCCGTCGACCGCCCAGAACCGGCGTTGCGCGTCGACATCGCTGAAGTCGGTCACGATGCGCAGGTCGCGCTTCGACAGGTCGGCCGCGGCCGATTCGATCTCGGGAAACAGCGGCGCCACGCTCGTGTCGCTCGCGAAGTCGATGCGCGCCTTGTCCTGCCCGATATGCGCACCGATGCGCTCGATGCCGGGCCGGAGCCGATAGACCAACTGCAGCACCATTTCGGCCGCAAAGTGCAGACGCATCAGCCGGTACCGCCGCGTCCAGTCGATGCGCCAGGTCACGCGATCGCCGACGCTCAGCGAATGATCGTGCGGCAGCGTATAGACGATGTCGAGGCCCTGCTTGTCGGCCTGGATGACCGGATAGCCGCCAAGCGACCCCGCGTCGCTTTCCTGCCCGCCCGAAAACGCAAAGAAGATGGTCGCGTCCACCCGCACGTGAGCGCCGTCGACGTGGCTCACGACGGTATCCAGCGTGGTCCGGTACGGATCGTCCCAGAATACTTTCTTCGTCATCGCCCGCCGTGCCTTTCGCCGAGGAAAGCACGCAGGTTAGCCGGAACGCGTGCGGGTGGCTTGTACGATCTTGCGCCCTGGCGCCAGCGCCTCCTCGTCAGGCATGACACGCGCCGCAGTCGCAGCCGCATCCTCGCCCTTGCGCTCGACACTCCACGTATGAATCGGCCGATGCCCCGGCCGCTCCCACCCGGGTGGCATCCACAGATGTTTCAGCCGCTGCAGGACGGGCCCGGGCGCGAACACGTCGCGCCACATGTCGACGAATTCGTGCAGGTTCAGCACCAGGAAGTTGTACGAACGAATCTGCTGCGTGATCCCGTAGTCGACCGGCTCCGTTTCCTCGACATACGTGCCGAACAGGCGATCGAAGATGATCAGCACGCCGCCGTAATTCTTGTCGATGTAACGCGGGTTGCGGCCATGATGCGCGCGGTGGTTCGACGGCGTGTCGAACACGTACTCGTACCAGCGCGGCAGCCGCCCGATCGCTTCGGTATGCACGAAATACTGGTACGCGAGATCGACTGCGAGCAGGAACAGCACGACGGCGGGCGGGATGCCGAACCAGACCGGCGGCAGATAGAACACGAACACGCCGACGAACGCGTTCAGCAGCGACTGCCGCATCGCCGTCGTGAAGTTCATCACTTCGCCGCTGTGATGCGGCACGTGCGCGGCCCAGAACCAGCGCACACGGTGCGACGTGCGGTGAAACCAGTAGTAGCAGAACTCCACGACGACAAAGATCGGCACGATCGTGAAGCCGTTCACCGGCACGTCGAACCAGCGGTGCCGGTAAAGCCACGCGAAGATCGCGCCCGTGAACAAGAGCCCCATCACGGTCTCGGCCACCTGATAGCCGGCGCCGAGCGACAGGTTCGCGACGATCTCCTTCCAGCGAAACGGCTCGCGGCGGCCGCGCCCGGTCATCACCGCGTATTCGATCGCGAACGCGATCAGGAAGACCGGTGTCATGCCGATCAGCAGCACCTGCTTCCAGTCCACGTCGTTACCCAGGAACGCATGGAGCCACGTCATCAACTCGGTCGGCATGTTCGCGGCCTCGATCAGGAACTGACCGGCAGTATGGTCGCGCACGGGTCGCCTCGCGTTGACACTTGCCGACGATTACTTGACACTTTCCGCCATGCCCGCCGCCTCCCCGCTATCGACGCAGCGCGTCTACTACTCGAGCACCTACGTGCGGCTGCTGTTCGACTATCTGTCCGAGCAGGGCAAGGATGCCGCCCGCGTGCTCGGCGAGGCGCGTCCGCCCGAGGACGATCGCGGGCTCACGCTGTACGCGAGTGCGCACTGGCGGCGCCTGCTCGAATGCGCGGTCCGCGCGCTCGACGATCCGCTGCTCGGCCTGCACGTCGGCCAACGGATCACGCCCGCCCACCTCGGTGCGCTCGGTTACGCGCTGCATGCGTGCCGCGATGCCGGCGCCGCACTCGCACGCTGGCAGCAATACGAACACCTGATCGCGAACGTCGCGCGCATGGAAGTGCGGGTCGAGGTGACCTCGGTCGCGATCGAATGGCACGACGCGCCCGAGCCGCTCGGCCCGCTTGTCGACGAAGTCGCGCTGACGGCCATCGTCCAGTTCGCGCGCAATATCACCGGCACGCATCACGGGCCCGACGAGGTCTGCTTCGTGCACCCGTCACCCGACGACGAGCGGCCGTACGTCGAGTATTTCGGCTGCCCGGTGCGGTTCGGCCAGCCGGTGAACCGGCTCGCGTTCCCGTTGCACCTGCTCACGCAGCCGCTGCGCCAACCGGACGACGCGCTGCTGCAGATGATGGAACGCCAGGCGAGCGCGCTGCTTGCCGAGTTGCGGCAGACGGACGACCTCGAACAGTCGGTGCGCGAAGCCGTCGCGCGCCTGCTGACACAAGGCGAAGCGAGCATCGAACAGATCGCTGCGGATCTGCATGTGTCGTCACGCACGCTGCATCGTCGGCTTGCCGAACTCGGGCTCAACTTCCGGATACTGCGCGAGGACACGCGGCGACGGCTCGCGATCGACCACCTGAACGATCCGCGGTTGACGCTCGCGGAAGTCGCGTGGCTGCTCGGCTATTCGGAACACAGCGCCTTTACGCGCGCCTTTCGGCGCTGGACCGGCGAATCGCCGCAGCAGTGGCGCAGCCGGCAACCTGCGCGGGCAGCGAACGTTGCGCGCGGCTGAGCGCGGCACGCCTCCGTGGCCACCGTGCCGCCGACGAACTCGCGTCCGCCCGCGCGGTCGAACGAGCATCGCCGGAGAATCCCATGAAACGCGTTGCCGCTGCCGCTGTCCTGACCCTGCTTGCCGCCGTCAGCTTGCCGGCAGCCGCCGGCGCACCATCCGGCGGCGCCGAGCCGGCGCCCGTTCAAGCGCACGCGAAAAACTGCGTGCCATCCCGCGACGCCACGCCCGACGCCCGCTCGCCATCGAAGGCGCCGCCGATCCGCGTCTGCGTCGGCGATTCCAATACGCAACTGAACCTGCCGTGGTTCGTGACCGATGTCCTCACCGCGGTGGATACGCACCAGTCGGCCGGCGATCTGCTCCGCAAGATGCGCAACGATTTCTGAATCGCGGCTCGCGCGACGCACCGGTACCGCAACGTTCATTCACCGCCGGATTCCTGCAGCACCTGCACGAACGTGCCGACCATGCCGGCCCACATCGCGGGGTCGGCAATGCGGCGCAGCAGCGCGAGCAATGCCTTTCGCTCAGCTTTCGAAAGCGGCCCATGCCCACCGCTGATGGCGTTGTAGCGCGGCGTCCCGCGCGACGTCAGCGCGCGATCGAGCCGGTAGTTGCGGACTTGCCCGTTCACGGCAATCTGGAGCCACAGCGAGCCGCCGTCGGCTGCGGCCGCACCGTCGGTCACGACGACCGTGGGCACGGTGTTTTCTTCCATCTCAACACTCCGGCGAGACGCGCGACCGTGACGCGCGGCGACCGCTTGCAAGCCAGCGGCAGGTCGACGAAAACAACATTCTGAACGAATGTTTCCCGTCGAGACACAATGACAAAACTACACCAATTGTTGAATAACAATATTTCACAATCGCTCGTCACATCTTATACTTGCCGCGCACCATCCTCGTGCCAAGAGACGGTGTTTTTCGTCCCGGCCGCACGACCCTGCGGCCGGGGGTTTTTTCGGTGTGCTACGCCCATAACCGTGCACTGCATGCGCATGTTTATAGAGGTCGGCCTCCGAAATGAACGGCCGATTGCGACGGAGTTGCCTCAGATGCCCGTCGCGACCGTAGAATCGATCGCATCGCGATACCGGCGCGCACACCGCCTTGCCCGCACCCGGCATGACGCATGCGCGACACGGCTGGATCGACCGGTTCGACTTGCTGCTTCATACACACAACACCAAAGGCGACCGCGGGAATGTTGGCGTTCACGCCAGGCTCGAAGCCCGTTTTCCAGCGCAGCGGCGCGTGGCCGGGGGTCGTCTTTTTCGTCGCCGTAATCGTTTGCGTGCTCGTGCCGGCGTGCGCGATCGTGCTTGCCGACCGCTACGCGCGCGACACCGTCACCCAGCATGAACGCGTGATCGCGAACGACATCGTCGCATCGGTGGATCGCATCCTCGACGGTGCCCGCCTGCGACATGTGGACGAACTCACCGCGCTCGTTGGACGGCCCTGCCCGACGGTATTCCGGACCCTCGCCGAGATCGGCACGCGCCTGCGCTACCTGCGCGCCGTCGCGCTGGTGAACGGCGGCCGCGTCATGTGCTCGTCCGCACTGGGGGCGATCGACTTGCCGCTCGGCGCCTACACACACGAACCGGAACCGGGGTCGACGCTCGTCACGCTGCTGCGCCAGACGCCGTTCCAGCAAGGCATCCCGGTGCTGCCCGTGTTTTACGCCACCGCGCCCGGCGCGGGCGTGCTCTATCTGATCGAAGGCGACTATGTGGCCGACGCGCTCGCGCACGGCGCCCGCTACGGGACGGAAACCGCGACGCTGTCGATCGCGGGGTCGGGCCATCTCGATCAGCACGGGAAGTTTTCGCCGGAATCGGCCGCGGAACCTGCAGGCGGAAGCACGATCGCGTCGCCCCGCTGGCCGTTCACGGTATCGGTTGCCGCATCCGCGCACTACACGTCGCAGGTCCGGCACCACTATCGGCTGATCGGCATCACGATCGTGCTGCTGGCGGATGGCCTCGTGATGGCGGCCTACCTGCTGGCGATGGCGCCGCGCCGCCTGCTGCTGAAGGCCGTCCGCAACGCACTCAGGCGCGACGAACTTCATGTCGTGTACCAGTCGATCGTCGATGTCGAGACGCGCAGGACCGTCGGCGTCGAGGCGCTGCTGCGCTGGCAGCATCCCAAGTGGGGGGCCATCAGCCCGGCCGTGTTCATCCCGCAAGTCGAATCGAGCGCGGTGCTGCCGAAAGTGACGGAATTCGTGCTGCGGACGGCCGTGGCGGAACTGTCCGCGCTGACGCCGTCCATGCCACTGCGCATCGCCATCAACATCGCGCCGAAGGATCTCGAGCGCGCGCAGTTCGTGTCTGTCGTCGAGGCGGCGATCCGCGCGCTGCCGCCCGGCTTTACGCTGGTGCTCGAAGTCACCGAACGCATCCTGCTCGAAAAGAACGCGCGGACCACCGCGATCTTCCACGCGCTGAGAGCGAAAGGCGCGAAGTTCGCGATCGACGATTTCGGCACGCATCACAGCAATCTCGACATGCTGTCGCGCTTTCCGTTCGACTACGTGAAGATCGATCGCCAGTTCGTCTCGCCACTGAACGGCGGCAATGCGGGGTTGATCGAGGGGATCGCAGCCGTTGCGCATCACTACGACCTGAAGATCATCGCGGAAGGCGTGGAAACGGAAGCGCAACATCGTGCGCTGCATGCGGTCGGGATTCAGTACGCGCAGGGCTACCTGTATCAACGGCCGCAGCGCGTGGAGCATTTGAAGGAGGGGGTTGCGTGGGTGTCGGTGTAATGGCGTCGCTGACCAATCCTGCATGACCCCCGCCTGCGCGACGCCTGCCGCGTCCAGACGATGCCCGATCCGCGCAAAAATCGCCTGCCCGGCTTCCGTCAATACTGCGACATGGCCGCCGACCACCTTCCGGACGGGCTCATGCTGCCCCGATGCTGCTCGGCGCATGCGCATACATTCTTGGTGCGGCCGACGTCGCGGTGTTCAAGACGCGGCTGTTCGTCCTCGCAGGGCTGCTGTTCCTGATCGGCTTCGCGCCCGGCAACGGGATCGATCTCTACGTGATCGCGAAGAGCGGCCTGTCCGGCTTCGCACTCGGGCTCGCGATGATCGTCGTGACGGGCGTGCCGCCGATCCTTGCGGACAAACGCCTCAAGAGCGGCAACGGCACGGCCGGGCTACGCAAGGACGAGCGGCCAACGCAGGTTGGCGACCGCAATTTGCGTGCCGCCCGTGCGAGCGCGACCAAGATCAGACATGCTCGCGAAGGTAGCGGATGCACGTCATTCGCAAACTCAACCGGTCTGCCAGGGCATCCCGTGGAGAGCCCGTCTCTTCAGATGCAGTGTTGTCGACCGGGCGGGCCGACTTCGCAATCTGAAGAGACGCGTGTCCTATCCAGACGCGATCGCGCCACTCGCATTTCGCACGGTGAATAGCCAGCCAGGCTTGCAGCGATTCGACGAGTTGAAACGGCGACAGCCACGCGCGAGTCTGCCTTTGCGTGACAAGTTGCAGCACAACAAGGAAATAGAGCAGATCCACGTACTTCGTCGCGATGCGCATGGCTCATCATTTGGTTGTCGATGCTCGTGCGTGTGTCGCCGTCAGCTCATCCCTGGATGCTGAGCGCCTTCTCTATCGCGGCAATCAATTTGAACGCATCGTCGCGTCCGATCAGAAAGCCGCGGCTGGTGTACTCGCATCCGAATGCATAGAAGCTCGGCAGCAGCGTCACCATATCCTTCTGCCGATCGAAATCGACTTCGCATTTCGTCAGCGGGAAAAACGGGGGCTCCTCGGCCGGCATGTTGTACACGATGCTCTCCTAGTACATTTTGCGGGGCGGCAACATGCGTTTCGCCCGCAAGCGCTGCCTGGCAACGGCGCTCTCCTTCTTCCGTTTGCGTTCCGTCGTGGGCTTTTCGTAGCCGGTGCGACTGCGCAGTTCCCGAATCAGCCCGGTTTTCTCGATGTCGCGCCGGAATCGTCGCAGCGCGACATCGATCGGTTCGTTGACCTTCAGCGTAATGGTTGTCATGGTGATCCTGTTTTTGAATGGTGGAGCGGAAAACTAGCCGAGTCGCGTCATGACGGCACTCGCTATCTCGTCGGACTCGAACTCTGAATATCCGGCCCCGATCGACAGTGCGCGTACCGCCACGAACATTTGCAGCTCCTGCTGGCGGCACTGTGCTGAATCGGCCATGCCAGCAGGCAGGCTGGCGTCGGTCCGGATGACCTCACGCCGGCTGATCAAGCCAAGCAGTTCGTCGATGATCATTTCGTCCTCCGAATTGAAAACTCATCGCGTTACCTTGATGACTCACCTCAAGGCGTGCCGGAAAAGAAGCCTTGCTTGTCGCGATTGTCGTCGATGATGTTCTCCGCATAGCGCACCGAAGCACGACGTGCATCGCCGGCGCTGCCGAACGGGGCGTTGTCGCGCAATCTGAAAGTCTGGCTGCGCGTCAGCGTATCGCCGCGAAAGCAAATCTTGACTGCCGCATCGAAACCGGCATCGTAGTTGTGCGGGCAGCCGTCCAGCGCCGGCACGTGCGGGTAAATCAGTGGATAGATCTCGAATCCACGGTAGACATGCATGCTCATGACAGGCTCCTGGCATTCGGCCGCGCCGAAACGCACGAGCGAACGCAACCGGCCAATACCCCGTTGCGAGGCGGGCCAGTGGGGTGAAAGGGACAACGTTGCAGCGCGGAGGCGGGGCGATGCAGCAAGCGGGTAGATGGAGGGGCGAGCGACCGGAACACCAGGGTCAATCGGGTGAACCCATCATACGCGCATCGTTTGTCGGGCGTCCAACTTATTCCGGATTGCGCACAACAGCAGACCGGGGTGCCGGCAGGCGCACCATGTCGGATTGCGAGGTATCGGGCGGGGGGCGTCGCGTTGTCCGGGCGAAGACGGCCACGATCCGGCCAGCGTCGCACGAATCGCTTTCCTGGCGAAGCAGTCGGCGGCCGCCCTCGTCATGCGGGACGATTCCGATCGCTATTGCGGAACCGGCGGGCGCTTTTTCGGACGCGATTTCGTGGCGACGGCCGGCTTGGGCGGCACCCAGTTCAATGCCGTCCCGAGCTTGGGCAGCACCATGACCTGCTTGACGCGCGGTGGCACCTTGTTGCTGCGAGACTGACTTCGGGTCATGCGGGTTCTCCTGCTGCGCAGCTTGCATGATCCGATGAGCGCTGCTCGTCCGATCGTGCACGCGCTACGAAGGCAGTTGGCGCACAGGCCTGCACGCGGGTTCGACATCCCGATGCGAAACGGCTGGCCCTGTCGGACCTGCATCGAGACACGTGGCGCCCGCGACGACAACGCGTAGCGCAAGAAGCGGCGGTTACCTGCCGCTCCGTGAACGAGGCGAACGACTCAGGTCGACTACAGAGGGGTAATGTTCGACGCCTGCAAGCCTTTGGGGCCGCTCTTTGTCTCGTAGCTGACTTTCTGGCCTTCGGCGAGGGTCTTGAAGCCGTCGCCGCGAATCTCGGAGAAGTGCGCGAACAGATCGTCGCCGCCCTTGTCGGGCGTGATGAAGCCGAAGCCCTTGCTGTCGTTGAACCACTTGACGGTACCGGTATCCATGTTAGATCTCCTGAAAACGGACGAGCGTATGCGCCCCAAGCGGACGCGGGCAAAGAATCAAGGAGGGGGAGGATAACGAATACCGCAGGCCACGGTCGATGATGAGCAGCAATCGCGCTTCTTGAATACTTCACCGACTGACACTACGTGTCATCACAGAGTGTGTCAAGCGCTTTCACCCGACGGGCAGACCACGCGGCCTTCGCCCGGTCTTCATTGATCGTCGATCAGACTGGAGAAGCGCTCGTCGACCATGGCCACCCCGGCGACAGCATCAGAGGGTGGCCAGCAAATGCAACTGATGCTCGGTCTCGGTTCCATTGATCAAAGCAAAGAACCCGGTCTCCCGACGCTCGACCACCGACAGACCCTCGGCGGCTGAAAAGACGTTCCACGCAACGTCATCGACATGCGCAAACCCTCCGCGCGCCCGCGCAAACGCGCGCAACAACGGGCTCGCTTCGCGGCGGAGCACCAGGCGGTCCGCATTCAATACATAGGGGGGCCATCCGGCACGAAGGACGAGGAAGCAGGGAATGGAGCTGCGATCGATTTTCATGGAGGCGCCGTTTCGTCCGGATCCGGTTCGTGCAAGCCAGGGCACTGCCTGCTTCAAAGTCGACGACACATTCACAATGCCAACCTGGAGCATCAACACCCCTGCACGGCCCGACGCCCGGACGATGTCCCCCCCTGAACACGAGGACTGTTCAATGGAACCGGCGACAAGGCTAGCCCCACTATACGCGCTGCCGCCGTCACGCACACCTTCGCGGCAACCCGAAGGCCTGCTGCGGCTGCAGGCGTGCCTCGAAATTTCGCTATACAAACGTATGGAACGGCGTACGATCAAACCGTCGGATGACCGGTGACCGACTCCGGCGCATCGCTCGGCATACCCCCTGAATGCGGTCTGGCCCCTCACCGTGACCCAGCGTCCGGGCACCATTGAATGGCGTCGACGCTCCCCTCTTGCCCCGTCGCCTGAGCGTTGCTCCGAAGGGTTGCCGAAGCAACGGGTTCCCCCTCCCCCCCCAGGCGACATGTCATTCGCCAGCCTGTCCGTGACCCTCGCTGCGAGGTCGATACGGATGATTTCCCGACGTTCGTGCCCGGTCGCGCGCCACGCTGCGAAAACGGGACGGCAGGTCGTGCTTCCGGTCAGGAAGCGTGCCAGACCATCGCACTTCTTGATGTCTGACGCTTTCTTGCGCTGCTCCCGCGACAGCCTGGCTCGCGGTAACCCGACAGGGAGGAACCCATGCTATTCAATTTGACACGGTTCCGAATCGATCCAACCCCTCGCAGGGCAGATGGAGAGTACATCGCGCATGTGAGGATCACCACGATGCTTCTGGATGGCGACGAGCAGGAAGTACACACCAGCGGCGATCTGGCTGGTTTCGATGCGCGTGATGATGCAGTTGCATACGCAACGAAATGGGCCGAACGATGGTTGACTGCCCAGTTCGGTTGAACAGGACGACCCGCTCACGCCGAACCGGTAGTCATGCGCAGCGCAGCACGGGCCCGAAGCGCAAGCGTATCGTGCGAGCGGGCCTCCCTCGCCGCACGGGCAAGTGGATCGGCGCCTTCATTGCAGCGTGTCGCATCGTCGGTCGCCTTCGATCGACGACATGGCATAAACTCCGCGACGGCTCCCCGAGCCGACGCTGTGCTCGATACACGCCGCCCGATTGCCGATGAACAGAAATGATCCCGTCCGTCGGGAGAACGATGTGCATCGCTCCGCGCCGGTTCGTGATCGATATGGCCAGGCGGCCCTACCCCACCTGCGCGCATGACGACCCGCCCTGCTGCTCCCCGTTTGGCTCACCGCCTGCGCGAGCGGGAACCCCGCCCAAGCGCTAAAATCCGCCGCCTGGGCATCCACGACGGGCAAGCGTTTTGACGGAGTTCGAGCAGGGTTTCATCCTCACCCGCCACTGGCGGGACACCGCGACCGGCATCGAGATCGAGTTCTGGCTGGCAACCGAACACGGTCCGCGCCGCGTGCAGTTGCGCCCGCAGGAAGCCGTCGCGTTCATTCCGGCCGACCAGCAGACGCTCGCCGAACGCGCGCTGGCCGGCGAGCGCGAGGCCGAGTTGCGCCCGCTCGCGCTGCGCGACTTCCGGCAGCGCCCGGTCGTCGGCCTCTATTGCAAGCGCTACCGCCATCTGTCCGGGCTGCAGAAGCGCCTCGCGGCGGCCGGCGTCGACGTCTACGAAGCCGACGTGCAGCCGCCCGACCGCTACGCGATGGAGCGCTTCATCACGGCCTGCGTGCAGTTTCGCGGGCAGCCCGGCCGCGACGGCACGCTGACCGGCGCCGAACTGAAGACCGCGACCGGCTATCGCCCGACGCTGCGCTGCGTGTCGCTCGACATCGAAACCAGCGTCCACGGCGAGCTGTATTCGATCGCGCTCGAAGGCTGCGGGCAACGGCAGGTCTACATGCTCGGCCCGCCGAACGGAGACGCCAGCGACGAAGCCCACGCCGTCGACTTCCGCCTCGACTACTGCGACAGCCGGCCCGCGATGCTGGCGCGGCTCAACGAATGGTTCGACGAGCACGATCCCGATGCGGTAATCGGCTGGAATCTCGTGCAGTTCGACCTGCGCATCCTGCATGCCCATTCGGAGCAATACGGCATCCCGCTGAAGCTCGGGCGCGGCGGCAGCGTGCTCGACTGGCGCGCGCACGGCCAGCAGCCCGACCACTTCTTCGCGGGCGCGGCCGGCCGGCTGATCCTCGACGGCATCGACATGCTGAAATCCGCGACGTGGACGTTCCCGTCGTTCAGCCTCGAATACGTGTCGCAGGCGCTGCTCGGCGAAGGCAAGTCGATCGACAACCCGTACCAGCGGATGGACGAGATCCAGCGCCGCTTCGATCACGACAAGCCGGCGCTCGCGCGCTACAACCTGAAGGACTGCGAGCTCGTCACGCGGATCTTCGACAAGGCCGACCTGCTGTCCTTCGCGCTCGAACGCGCGAGCGTGACGGGCCTCGCGGCCGATCGCACCGGCGGGTCGGTGGCGGCCTTCACGCACCTGTACCTGCCGCGCATGCACCGGCTCGGCTATGTCGCGCCGAACCTCGGCGACGTGACGGGGCAGAACAGCCCCGGCGGCTTCGTGATGGATTCACGCCCCGGGCTGTACGACTCGGTGCTCGTGTTCGACTACAAGAGCCTCTATCCGTCGATCATCCGCACGTTCCTGATCGATCCGGCCGGGCTGATCGAAGGGCTCGCGAATCCCGGCGACGACGTGTCGGTGCCCGGCTTTCTCGGCGCGCGCTTCTCGCGTACCGCGCACTGCCTGCCCGATATCGTGCGCCGCGTGTGGGAAGGTCGTGACGAGGCGAAGCGGCAGCGCAACGCGCCGCTGTCGCAGGCGCTGAAGATCATCATGAATTCGTTCTACGGCGTGCTCGGCTCGACGGGCTGCCGTTTCTTCGACCCGCGCCTCGCGTCGTCGATCACGATGCGCGGCCACGAGATCATGCACCGCACGCGCGAGCTGATCGAAGCTCAGGGTTACGAAGTAATCTATGGAGACACCGATTCGACGTTCGTGTGGCTCGGTCGCGCGCACGACGACGACGAAGCCGGCGCCAAGGGCCGCGCACTCGTCGAGCACATCAACCGCTGGTGGCGGGCGCACCTGCGCGACCACTTCGGGCTCGAGAGCGCGCTGGAGCTGCAGTACGAGCGGCACTACCGCCGCTTCCTGATGCCGACCGTGCGCGGGGCGGAAGAAGGCAGCAAGAAGCGCTACGCCGGCCTCGCGGCGGCGGCCGGCGGCGGCGAGGATCTCGTCTTCAAGGGGCTCGAAACGGTGCGCACCGACTGGACGCCGCTCGCGCAGCAGTTCCAGCGCGAGTTGTACCGGCGCGTGTTCAGCCGCGAGCCGTACCAGGATTTCATCCGCGACACCGTGCGGCGCACGCTGGCCGGCGAATTCGACGACCAGCTCGTCTACCGCAAGCGCGTGCGCCGGCCGCTGCGCGAGTACGAGCGCAACGTGCCGCCGCACGTGCGCGCGGCACGGATCGCCGACGAGTTCAACCACGCGCAGGGCCGGCCGCTGCAGTATCAGCGCGGCGGCTGGATCAGCTACGTGATGACGACGGCCGGCCCCGAGCCGCTCGAAACCATGCGCTCGCCGATCGACTACGCGTTCTACCTGAGCCGTCAGCTCCAACCCGTCGCCGATGCGATCCTGCCGTTCCTGCGCGACGATTTCGAACGCGTGATCTCCGGTCAGGGGCAGTTGTTCGGCGACTGACGGAGCGGCATCCGGCCTGCCCGGTTGCGCCTGCAACCGATTCCCGGCACGCCGCCCATCGCGCGCCCGCGGTGGGTCCGCCGATTCGTCCGCGTCGCCATCGATCGGCATTCTTGCGCGCCGGCATGCCGAACGATAAGTAAAACCGATTGCCCCGGTCGGAAATCCGACTTGGACGCCGCGCGCGCCGCAGCGCACAATTTCGGGCATCGCAATCGAATGAAACCCTGATCCTTCCTACCCGAGATTCCGTGGCACCCGCCGTCCCCCCAACGCGTGGCCATGTGCTTGAATAAAAAGGAAAAGGCGCGCACTCCGTGCTAGACATGCCTGCCAGAACACCCCGTTTCGCGTGGACGCTTTTTTCCATGCACCCCGCCGCCCTCCCGCGCGGCACATGCCGTAAAACGGCGCCGCACGACATGACCTGCGGCGCGCCGCCTCCCGCGCCCTAGCGCATTCGCTGCATCCCCTTCGCCAGTCTCGCCAAAGGAACCCGACGTGTCGCAAGCCACTGTCGCGCCGCTTCGGCCGCGCGACCCATTCTCCATCGATCCGAGAAAGCTCCTTTTCTCGATCAGCACGTTTATCGCGGCCGCAATGGTGCTGCTGATCTCGTTCACGGTCAGCTTCCCGCGCCCGTGGTGGGCGCTGCTGACCGTCTACGTGACCGCGCAGCCGATGGCCGGCGCGTTCCGTCCGAAGACGATCTACCGGCTTGCGGGGATCGCCGCGGGCGCGGCCGTGACGGTCGTGGTCGCCCCGAACCTGCAGAATTCACCGGTGTTGCTCGTGCTGTGCCTCGCACTGTGGATTGGCTTCTGCATCTATCTCGCGGTGCTCGACCGCACACCGCGCGCGTTCCTGTTCCAGATGGCCGCGTTCAGCTCGGCCGTCATCTGCTTTCCGTATCTCGACGATCCGACCAACATCTTCATCACCGCGGTGTCGCGCGTCGAGGAAATGACGGTGGCGATCCTGTGCGTGACGATCACGCACATGCTGCTGAAGCCCGCGAACAGCCGGCCGGTGATCCACGAACGCGCGCTGTCGTTTCTCGGTGATGCGTGCCGCTGGACCGCCGAAGCGTTCGGCACGCATCACACGCGGCTCGAGCACGAGCATCGCCGCAAGCTCGCGGCCGACGTCACCGAACTCGGGATGATCGCGACGACGCTGCCGTTCGACCAGCGCTTCGCGCTCGCCACGAGCGACACGGCCACGGCATTGCAGCATCGCCTCGCGGCGTTGCTGTCGATCGCGTCGGCCGCCGCGAACCGGCTCGACCAGTTGCGCTCGCTGAACGCGGTCGATGCGCAAACCGCCGCGCTGGTCGATGCGGTGATCGACGACCTGCACGCGTCGCAGGAAGTGGGAGACACGCTCGACGTCGGCCTCGCCGCGCGTTGCCGCGCACTGGCGGCCGAGCGCCTGGCCGATCCGGCCTGGACATCGCTGCTCGCCGCAAACCTGTTGGACCGCACCGCCGAATTCATCGACACGCTGCACGCGGCGCGCGGGCTCGTGCGGACCTTCGCGGAAAGCGATGCCGAGCTCGAACGTCACCTGCCGCCCGCCGACGGCACGCGCCGCTTCAAGCTCGCGCGCGATCACGGCCTCGCGCTGCTCGCCGGTGCCGCGACGACCAGCGCGATCGTGATCTACTGCGCGGTGTGGATCCTGCTCGCCTGGCCAAACGGCTCGGCGACCGCCGCGTTCGCCGCGCTCGTCACCTGCTCGTTCGCGGCACAGGACGATCCCGCGCCGGTGATCGGCCGCTACCTCGTCTCGACGCTCGTCACCTTTCCGCTCGCCGCGCTGTACCTGTTCGTGATCCTGCCGCGTGTCGACGGCGCCGGGATGCTGATCCTGACGCTGGCACCGGCCCTGATCTGGATGGGCTACATCCAGGCCGATCCGGCGCGCACCGCGCGCGCCCTCCCGATGTTTTCCTGCTTCATCGTCGCCATGGGCTTTCTCGATCGCTTCCAGGCCGATTTCGCGCTGTTCCTCAATACGGGGCTCGCGCAAGTCGGCGGCATCGTCACGACACTCGTCGTGACCAAACTGTTCCGCTCGGCCAGCACGCGCTGGACCGCCTACCGGATCGTGCGCCAGAACTGGGCCGATCTCGCGCAGATGGCCGACCCGCACCGGCCGCTCGACGCGCCGACCTGGACCGCGCGCGCGGTCGACCGGCTCGGCCAGGTCGCCGCGCGCATGGCGTTCGCGAATCCGGGCGATGCGCTGCATGCGGTCGACGGATTGAGCGACCTGCGCATCGGCCGCAACATCATCCAGGTGCGGGAAGGACTCGACAGAAGCGATGCGCAGACGCGTGTCGCGATCGAGGCCGCGCTCGAAGCCGTGTCGGCGCTGTATCGCGCCCGCGCCGATGCGCACCATCCGGTTCCCGCCACCGCATCGCTGATGCGCACGCTGAACCGCGCGATCGGCGCGGCCGCGCGCAACCCGACCGGCCGCGACGACGCCACGCTGCTCGCGCTCGTTGGCATGCGCTGCAACCTGTTCCCGCATGTGCAACTCGTCGAAGGAACGACGCGATGATCGAAGAGATCCACATTTTCGGCATCTACCTGCCGTCCGCGCTGGCGTGGGCCATCGTCGCGCTGATCGTCACGTTCCTGTTGCGCGGCGTGCTGCTTCGCCTGCCGCTGCGCGTGCTGCTCTGGCAACCGGCGCTGCTCGAACTGGCGGCCTTCTTCGTGCTGTGGTGGGGCATCGCCCGTCTCGCCGACGCGTATTTCCCGTATCGCCTCCTATCCTGAACATGAAGCGAATCATCCCCCTGTTACGCACCGTGCTGACGGTCGCGATCATCCTCGGCATCCTCGGCGCGATCTACGGGCTGTGGGTCCGCTACCAGATCGAACCGCTCACGCGCGACGGCAAGGTGCGCTCGGACGTGGTACCAATCGCCCCGGACGTCAGCGGGCTCGTCACCGACGTGCGCGTACACGACAACCAGAAAGTGACGAAGGGCCAGGTTCTGCTCGTGATCGACCCGTCGCGCTACCGGATCGCACTCGAACAGGCCGACGCGAACGTCGCGAGCGAACAGGCCGAACTCGACGAAGCGATTCGCGAGGATCGCCGCAATCGCGCGATGCCGGACGTGGTCGCCGAGGAATCGACCCAGCAGGGCACGACACGCGTCGAAAAGCTGCACGCCGCGCTCGCGCAGGCCCGCTCCGCACGCAACCTCGCCGCGCTGAACCTCGAGCGCACACTCGTCCGTGCGCCGATCGACGGCACGGTGACCAACGTCGGGCTGCTGCCCGGCGCGTATCTGAACGCCGGCAAGGGCGCGATGGCGCTGGTGAACGACACGTCGCTGCGCGTCGAAGGCTACTTCGAGGAAACCAAGCTGCCGGCGATTCATGTCGGCGATCCGGCCAGCATCTATCTGATGGGCGTCGCGAGCGAGATCCGCGGCCACGTGCAGAGCATCGCCGGCGGCGTCGAAGACCGCGAGCGCGCGGGAGGCGACGCCCAGCTCGCGAACGTGAACCCGGCGTTTACCTGGGTGCGGCTCGCGCAGCGCATCCCGGTGCGGATCGCGATCGATGCGGTGCCGCCCGGCGTGCGGCTCGTGCCGGGACAAACCGCGTCGGTCGAGATTCATGCGCGGGCCGGCGATGTCACGGTGCATCGGAGCCTGCCATGGTAAGCCTGCGTACGACCACCATCGCGGCGCTGTGCGTCGCGCTCGCCGCATGCGCAGCGGTCGGCCCCGACTATCGCGTGCCGTCGAACGCCCTCGTGAACGCACCGGCCGCCAACCATGCGTTCGTTGCGGGGGCATCGGTCGCATCGAGCGACCCGCTGCCCGACCGCTGGTGGCGCCTCTACAACGACCCGACGCTCGACGGTCTGGTCGAAAAGGCGCTGGCCAGCAACGTCGACCTGCGCGCCGCGCAGGCGAACCTCGAACGCAGCAGTGCGCTGCTCGCGGCGACGCGCACCGCGCGCGAGCCGAGCGTCGGCGTCGACGCGTCGACCAACTACACGCAGCAATCGGCGGCGTCGGTCCTGTCGCATGTCGAGCCGCCGCGGCACGAGATCTACAACATCGGACTCGAGATGAGCTATGACCTCGACCTGTTCGGCGGGATCCGGCGCGGGATCGAAGCGGCGTCCGCCGACCACGAGGCTGTCGCCGCCGCGCGCGATCTCGTGCGCGTGAACGTCAGCGCGGAAGTCACGCGCGCGTATTCGGACCTGTGCAACGCCGGCAACCAGATCGACGTGCTGCAGCGCTCGATCGACGTCCAGCAGCGCCGCCTCGCCCTTACCCGCCAGCTGATCGCGAACGGACGCGCGCCGACCTTCGAGCAGCAGCGCGACCAGGGCGGCATCGAGAACAGCCGCGCGCAGCTCGCGCCGCTGCGGGCACGCCGGCTGAACGCGGCATTCCGGCTCGCGACGCTGACCGGCCAGCCGCCGGAAAACTACGATCGCGCGCTGCTGTCGTGCAACAAGCCGCTCGAACTGTCGCAGCCGATTCCGTCCGGCGACGGGCGCGCGCTGCTGAAGCGCCGGCCCGACGTCCGTGCGGCCGAGCGCCGGCTCGCCGCGTCGACCGCGCGCATCGGCGTCGAAACGGCCGCGCTGTATCCGGATATCCGGCTCGGTGCAAGCATCGGTTCGACCGGCGGCGCGGCCGCGTTCTTCACGCCGCTGACGAACCGCTTCGCGATCGGCCCGCTGGTCACGTGGAATCTCCATCGCAGCACGATTCGCGACCGCATCGACGCCGCGCAGGCCGACAGCCGTGCGAGCCTCGCGCATTTCGATGCGACCGTCCTCACCGCGCTGCGCGAAACCGAGACATCGCTCGACACCTACGCAGGCGCGCTCGACCGGCTGCAGCGCCTGGAGGCGTCGCGCGACGCAGCACGCGACGTGATGGCGCGCACCGAAGAACTGCGGCGCGGCGGGCGGATCGGCGGACTCGCGGCCCTCGACGCCGAGCGTACCTGGCTCGCGGCCGAAACGGCCGTGGCGGCGGCCCGGCAAGCAGTGAACGACGACCAGATCACCACGTTCCTCGCACTCGGAGGCGGCTGGCAATGACGAACCGTGACATCGTCGCCGACTACCCGGCGCCAGCACGATCCGCCGCCCGCCTTCCGGCGCATAATGGCGAGATGCCGGACCTACGCGACCCGCGACCCATTCCGCGAAAAATGAAGTTCACCCAACGCAGCCCGCTGCTTCGCAATATCAGTTATCTGCTCGCGATCGACGAGCACCGCAATTTCACGCGCGCGGCCGAAGCGCTCAGCGTGTCGCAATCGGCGTTGTCGCAGAAGGTGCGCCAGCTTGAGGACGAGCTCGGTGCGCAACTGTTCGACCGCAGCGGACGCATGGTCCAGCTCACCGATTTCGGCAGTGTCTACCTCGAATACGTGCGCCGCGCGCACAACGACCTGCTCACCGCGCAACGCGCGCTGCACGACGTGCACGACCTGTCGCGCGGCAAGCTGCGGATCGCATTCACGCCGACCTTCACCGAGTATCTGGTCGCGCCTGTCATCGAGCTGTTCCACGAGCGTCATCCTGGCATCGTGATCGAGATGACCGAGATGTCGCTCGATGCGGTGGAGGCGGCGCTCGGCGACGACCAGGTCGACCTTGCGTTCGGGTTCGTCGATGTTCGCAACGACGAAATCGAGGCCGAAGCGCTGTTTCCCGAGCGCCTGATGCTCGTGGTCGGCCGTTCGCATCCGCTGACCACCCAGCGCGAGCCTGTCACGCCGGTGCAGCTCGCCGAAACGCCGCTCGCGCTGCTGACGACGAGCTTCGTGTCGCGCTTTTATGTCGACAGCTATTTCCAGACGTACGACATGCAACCCGATGTCGCGTTGCAGGCGAATTCGATCAGCGCGGTACTGAAGATCGTGAGCCGCGGCAAGATCGCGACGATCCTGCCCGGCACCATTGAATTCGAGCATCGCGACTTGCAGTACGTGCCGCTCGATCCGCCCTTCCCGGTGCGCACCGTCGCGCTGCTGCGCCGCAAGGGCGCCTATCGCACCGTCGCGTCGACCGCGTTCGCCGACCTGGTTCACGAGATGCTCGAGCACGGCAGCCTGGCGTCGCTGCGCACGCTAACGACGCTCGACCGCGCATGAGCTCGCAGGGTGCGTCGTCAGCCTGACGACGCACCGGCATACTCCCCCGCACAAGCACCTGGCATGATCGCCCGCATGACGCGTACGATGGCTGCCATCTCGCGCTCCGAATTTTTGATTCGCAATCCATATCATGTGGATTCGGATGTGAGTGAGTCATCGCTTTGACTTATCGACAGCATCGGAAATTCGCCTTGGACGCGATCAGGGATTTCCTTCATTCTTTCACTATCGATTCCAGGTGAATCGGTCGCGCCGAATCCCGGCGTCGAGGCTCCGGCGCTCATGTCGCAGACACCTTCCGTACTACGTCGACCAGACTCGACAGAAGGTCCGACATGCCCCTGCCCATCGACAGGACGATTCGACTGCTCCGGTATACTAGGTCGATCTGGAGAAACACATCCAACTATTATCGGAATCCTAAATGTCAAAGCCTATCCTGACCCGTCTCGCCGTTGCATTGATCGCTTTCTCGGGCGTGGCCGCCAGTGCCTGCGCGCAGCAGCAACCAGCTCCGCCGGTGGTTCGCCAGGCATCGCAACCTGCCGCCCCGGCTTACACCGCGCAACTCGCCGCACGTTCGAGCGATGACAAGGGCACGCAAGCCACCGCCGCGACCAGGGCCGTCGTTCCGCTGCGTGTCGCGCCGGCCAGCCATCCGGCCGCGCCGGATGCCGACTGCGTCGGCCCGGTGAGCTTCTGCAACGTCTACTTCGGCAGCTGAACCCGCAAGCGTCATCCGGCCGGCTACGGAAGCCGGCGACAGGCCACGCCTCCCCCTTCAACGCCTCCCCGGAAACCGACGTGAATCATCTGTTCAGTGCGATGCGGGTCTTTCTCAAGGTTGCAGACACGCACCATTTCTCTCATGCCGCCCATCAGCTGAACCTGTCGCCGTCGCTGGTGACGCGCTATGTCGGCGACCTCGAGTCGCACCTTGGCGTCAAGCTGCTGCAACGCTCGACACGCAAGACGGTGCTCACCGGGATCGGGATCCGCTACGCGGAAGCGTGCCGTGCGCTGCTGACCGACCTCGCCGAAATCGAATCGCGCGCCACGCAGGAATCGAGCCGGATCGCGGGCGACCTGAACGTCGTCGTGCTGCACAGCGTGATGTCGCCGGAACTCGCCGGCCTGTTCGCCGACTATCAGTCGCGCCATCCCGACGTGCGGCTGCACATCACGCTGACCGAATCGGAAGTCGACCTGCTCGGCGGCGGATTCGACGCCGGCATCGTCGCCGACACGATGATCACATCGGTTTCCGTCGTATCGCGCACGCTGGTCCATGCGCCGCTCGTCGCCGTCGCGTCACCCGCCTATCTGCTGGACGCGGCAGCGCCGCGCCGGCCGGTCGATCTGGCGGCGCACCGAATCGTCGGCCTGGCGAGCGGTGCACGCACCTACCGGTGGGCCGGCCCGAACGGCACGATCGACGCGATCGCGCTCGACGCGCCGATCACGGTCAACAGCGCACTGATGCAGCGCCAGCTCGCGCTGGCCGGCAGCGGTGTCGCGTTGCTGCCCGAGTACATGGTCGCGAACGACCTGCGCATCGGCACGCTGACCCGCGTGCTGGACGACTACCGGATCGTGAACGACAGCGTCACCGTCTCGCTCGTGTATCCGGGCCGCGAATTCCTGCCCGGCAAGGTCCGCGCGTTCGTCGATCTGACGGCCGCGCGCTTCAGGCTGCCGTCGCTCGCCGCACCGCGGTCGTCAGGCGCCGTCCACGCGGGAACGGCCATCGCGGCGATCGCCGATGCTTGATCGCATCGCCGCGCGCGTCGCTCACGCTCGCGCATTCCGCAACTCAGCGCGCCAGGAATCGCCGGGTATCCGGCCGTTCCGGGCGCCTGAACCTGCCCCATCGGTCCGGCCTGCCGCAGTCGCGCCGAACCGCAACGAAACCGTCTGAGGAAATCATGAAATCCATCATCGTCACCATCGCCACCGTTGCCGCTACCGCCACCGTTCTTCTCGCCGCACCGTCCGCGTCGTATGCGCAGTCGTCGCACTCGACGCTCACGCGCGCCCAGGTACGCCAGGAACTGTTCGATCTCGAATCGGTCGGCTACGACCCCGCTGCCGGCGACGGCGGCAACTATCCGGACGACATCGTCGCCGCACAGGAACGCCTGGCCGCCAAGCGCGTCGCCGAACGCAAGAACACCGAAGCGGCCTACGGGTCGAGTGGCGCGCCGGGCACGTATTCGGGCGCGCCGGCGGTCGCAGCGGTGAAGCGCTAGCGCGCGCCCGGTCGCTGCGGGGCAGAACGCCCATCCCGGCAACCCCGCAGGACATCCGGCTAAAATACCGGCCTGCTGCGCGTCCTGCCGCGGCCGGAGGACATTCACATGACCGCACGTCGCGGAACAGCGGTCGCCATCGCGCCCGGCCACGAGACAGCCAGCCTGTCGACAGCCCAGAAAGCGTTCAATGCGCTCGTCCAGCAAATCGAGAAGCGGCGCGAGCGTCTCGGCGCGTGGGAAGCCGTGATGCCGGTCTTCCAGAAGAAATTCGTCGACGAGCTGTTGCCGCTCGAACAGACGTCAACCGCGCTGCGGATCCGGTTGCTCAATCAGCTCGACGACGCGTATCTGCAGAAAGGATTGAGCAAGGCCGAGCAGCACACCCTTTCCGGGATGATCGCCAACATGGCGCGCGACCTGCTCGACTTCAGCGACGACGCGCAATTGAAGGCCATCCACGACCGGCACAGCGGGGCCGATCACCACAGCAGCACCGCAACCGAGCCCCGGCAGACCAGCCCGGAGCACGAGGCGGAACCGGAATCGGGTGCGACGCCCGGCGGGGCCGCGGAAGACGATCTCGATTCGCTGTCGCCCGAAGAGCTCATGGCGCGCATGCAGGCCGAACTGGACGAGCAGTTCGAGCGGGACATGGCCGAGCACGCGGCCCGCGAGGCCCAGCGGGCCAAGCGCAAGAAAGCGCCCCGCCAATCGGCCGCGCTGGCGAAGCGCGAAGCCGAGCGGGCCGAAGCGAGCCGGTCGATCCGCGAGGTCTATCGCAAGCTGGCGAGTGCGCTGCACCCCGATCGCGAGACCGATCCCCAGGAACAGGAACGCAAGACCGTGCTGATGCAGCGGGTCAACCACGCTTATGCGAACGGCAAGCTCCTGCAACTGCTGGAGCTGCAACTGGAGATCGAACAGATCGACCGGCACGCGATCAACGGCCTCGGCGAAGATCGGCTCGCGCGCTACAACGGCATTCTGGAAGATCAGCTGCGCGAGCTGGATCAGGAGATCCAGGACGTCGAGACCGGATTCCGGCGGACTTACGGGATTGCGCCGTCGGTCAAGGTCGCGCCCGATACCGTCATGCGCATGCTCACGCGCGACATCGCGGGCACTCAGCGCAGCATCCACGACCTGAACCTGACGTTGCGCGAGTTCGACGATCCAGCGAACGTCAAGGAATGGCTGAAGGACATGAAGCGCCAGCGGGCATTCCCGCGCTTCGACGATTAGTCGTGTCGGGCGGGCAGGTGTCTGCCCGCCGGATGTCGAGTGCGCATCCGGCCTGATGGGACCGCTGCGCGCCTCTCGTCGACCGGTATTCCACGCGACAGATCCCGGCAAACACCGCTCACCCGGCGCACCGCGCGTCACCCACTCTCACGGATTCAGGAACACTGCTGGTCAGGAATCGCCATTTATTCGGCCGTTCCGGGTTCCTAAACTTGTCTCGTCGGTTCAGCCAGCCATCACGCCGAACCGCAACGAAACCGTCTGAGGAAACCGTGAAATCCATCATCGTCACCATCGCCACCGTTGCCGCTACCGCCACCGCTCTTCTCGCCGCACCGACTGCCTCGTACGCGCAGTCGTCGCACTCGACGCTCACGCGCGCCCAGGTGCGCCAGGAGCTGTTCGATCTCGAGTCGGTCGGCTATGAGCCGACCGCCGGCGACGGCGACAACTATCCGGGCGACATCGTCGCCGCGCAGGAACGTCTGGCTGCCAAGCGGCTTGCCGAGCACAAGAGCGCCGAAGCGGCCTACGGGTCGAACGGTGCGTCGGGCGTGGGGGCTGGTGCGCCGGCGGTACTGAAGCCGTAACGTCGGACGCCACCACGCGACGCACGGCCACGCATCGACGCAGGCAGGCGGCCATGACACCCGGCCGCCGCGCTGCATCACGGCCACCCGCTCACGCGTTCCGCCCCGTCACGCCCGGTGCCCCGAGATCGGCCCCGCTTCGCCGGTCAGGTTGAACACGCTGTCGATCCACGCAAGAAACGTCGAGAACGTGAAATCCGACCATTGCTGCGTGCGGAACGCCTTCATCACCGGCGTATCGGCCGGGTCCTGCTGGTTCAGCAGGTTGTCGACGAACGTACCGATATCCGCATCGATGCCGTTCTCGTGGATCCCCGACCCGGTAAAGCTGACCGCCGTCACCTGGTGGTTGTCGATGAAGTCGTTGCGCGCCCACGGCATGAAGTAGCCGAAGTTCGGCAGCGGGTTCAGCGTCTGCTTCAGCCCGTCCAGCTCCTGGTCGAACATCGCGAGCGACAGCGCATCCTTCGTCGTGTCGTCGGGCGCCGCGATCACGGCCGGCACGAACGCACGATAGTGATACGCGGCGATGATCTTGTCGCGCTGGTAGCTCGAGAAGCCGAAGCGGTCGTGCGGATACGTCGCCGACAGCGCCGCGTACGCGCTCCCCATGTTGCCCGGATCGAAATGGCGGGTCAGCCGGCTGTTCACGGTGATCATCCCGTCGGGACCCGTCATCCCCCACTCGGTGCGCACCCGGTCGTACAGGCCGACCGACGGATGGGAGGCCGCGTCCGCATCGAACGGCGTGTTGAAGACCGTGCCCGCGTCGTCGAGCAGCGAACTATGCGCCTGCGGCTGCAGCGTGTTGCGCAGCGTCGCGTAGTTCGCGAGCGTGCCGTAGCCGCCCGCGCTCATCCCGTACACGAGCAGCCGGTTCGGCTTGCCGAAGCCGTGCGACGTCAGCCACTGCGCGACGGCCTGGATGTTCTTCAATCCGCTGTAGTGCTGCAGCCGCCAGTCGCCGCTCGGCGACGTGTAGTTACGCACCGCGCTGCCCATGTGGATATCTCCGGTGCAGTAGGGCACGAAAACCTGTGTCCACTGCTGCGTCTCGACCTTCGGTTCGCCAACGAGGATGTGCGCGAGATCCATCCGCGTGAGCAGCGGCGACAGGAACGACGACAGCAGGCTCTCGTTCGCGGTGCCGTTCATGTAGTTGTGCGGGATGCCGTCCGGGTTGAAGCCGCCGAGGCCGGCCTCGGCACCGGTCGACGTCTGCGTGCAGGTGCCGTAGTCCCAGCACGCGCCGCCCGGCTCCATCATGTACAGCAGGTTGTCCGATTGCGCGCGATTGATGTAGAAGCGCATCGGCGTGCCGTTACCGCACGAAGCACCGGTGCTCTCCGGCAGCGTCACTTCGTACCACGAATAATATGGAATCGACGGATCCGGCATCGTCGTATCGGCGGCGTGACCGTTCAGTGCCGCGCAACCGAGCAGCGTGGCAACGGCCGCGCGCAGCAGGCTTCGTGCTGTGGACATCTCCCCTCCTTGTCGATGGACATGACGCGGCCGCCGGGCTCCGTCCCGGCGTCGCGGATTCGGCGCTCAGTGCACGCCGGACGGTGACGCGCCGTCGAACAACTGGACGCGCAGCGCCTGCAGGCGCTGCGCGATGACGGCCTGTTGCTGGTCGGGATCGGGAATGCTCGCCTGAACCTGCCGGACGACGTCGCGGCTCTGTTGTTCGTACGAGAGGTAGCGCGGGTCCTGCGCCGGCGACGGGCCGACCGTCTGCTGCGAATAGGTGTCCCATTGCGCGCGCATCGACCGGATCGCCGCACTGCGTGTCGCCGGGTCGGCCTCGGTATCGGTCAGCAGCGCCGCGCTGAGCGCTTCGGCCTGCACGGGCACGATCTCGTTGCGCGCGACATGGTCGGGCAGTTCGTCGAGAATCCGGCGCGCGAGTGCGGCACGCTCGGCTTGCGGCATGCTGTTGCGGCGATCCCCATACGCGGCAACCTCATCGCGAAAGCGCGCGAACGCGACGATGCGTTTCACTTCGGCATCCGCGTCGGGGCGCCCCGCGAGGCTGCGGCGCAGCGCGTCGACGTCGAGCCGCCGCTCCTCCGGGCCGGGTGTCGCGGAGCCGTTGCCGAACGTATCGGCCACGCCTGGCTGCGTGCTCGCCATCGTGGTCGTTGTGCCGGACGACGCCGCTTGCGCCGGTGTCGCCGCTTCATATCGCCAGATTGCAACGACGGCCACGCCGATCGCCGCGATCGCGCCCGTGCGCCGCCAACGTGCCCAGTTGTTCTTCACGTCGCCTCCTCGTCACGTCATGCCGTTCTTCGCCGGTGCATCCGCGAGTAGGTTCTAGGTCGAATCCGGCATGCAGTCAAAAGCGGCGCTAGAACGCAGGCACTAAACCTGCTCGCATCGGCCACGTCCGGCAAAACGTTTGAAACGCATTTCGTTGCCGCACGGCCAGGCGCGCCATGTCGCGCGCCACGCCCGTCCGGCGGCGGTTCGGGCCTGTACGTCGCGTGGGTACCGCGATGCCAAGCAAGCAGCGATCCAGCGGCGCGGCACACGATCGCCGTGCATGCGCGTGGCCGATACGGATGGCCGGATCAGACCCGTCGAACGACCCGCTGAGCGCTTGGTCGTCATTTTGACCGGCCCTATGCTGATTTCCGACACGCGCCGAACGGTCGGCGCGACGCACACCCCACCCAGCCGAGCCCGTTCCATGAGCCGTGCAGACCTGCCGCATCGCGCACCCGCCGCCGTTCACGACTATCCGACCTATCGCGACGCGCTCGCGGGCCACCGGCTGCCCGCCGCCTTCGTCGATCTCGACTGCCTCGACGCGAATCTCGCCGACCTGAAGCGCCGCGCACGCGGCCTGCCGATCCGGCTCGCGACGAAGTCGGTGCGCTCGCGCGACCTGATCGGCGCGGTGCTCGCCGCCGGCCCGTTCATGCAGGGGCTGCTGTGCTATTCGGCTGCGGAAGCCGCGTGGCTCGCGGACGGCGGGTTCGACGACATCGTCGTCGCGTATCCGACCGTCGAGCCCGACGACCTGCGCGCGGTGGCCGCACAGCTCAGGCGGGGCCGCTCGATCACGCTGATGGTCGACGACGCCGCACAGGTCGACGCGATCGACCGCGTCGCACTCGAGGAGCGCGTGACGATCCCGCTCGCGATCGATCTCGACATGTCGTCCGCGTATCCGGGCCTGTATTTCGGCATGTACCGCTCGCCGGTGCGCGACGCGGCCGGCGCACTCGCGCTCGCGAACCGCATCGGCGAACGGCAGCACGTGCGTCTCGACGGGCTGATGGGCTACGAAGGGCAGATCGCCGGCGTGGCCGACACCGAGCCGGGCAGCGGCGCGCGCAACGCACTGGTGCGTCACCTGAAGCGCCGCTCGGCGCGCGAGATCAATGCGCGCCGCCAGGCGGCCGTGCAGGCGCTCGCGACGGCGGGCCATACGTTGCGCTTCGTGAACGGCGGCGGCACCGGCAGCTTCGAAAGCACGCTCGGTGACGCATCGGTCACCGAACTCGCGGCCGGCTCCGGTCTCTACGCGCCGGCGCTGTTCGATCACTACGCGGCGTTTCATGCGCAGCCGGCCGCCGGCTTCGCACTGCCGGTCGTGCGGATTCCGCAGCCGGGCATCGTGACCTGCTCGGGCGGCGGCTATATCGCATCGGGCCCGGCCGGCAAAAGCCGCCTGCCTCGGCCGTGGCTGCCGGCCGGCTGCACGCTGATCGACAACGAAGGCGCGGGCGAGGTGCAGACGCCCGTGCGCGTGCCGCGCGGCGTCGCGCCAGCGATCGGCGAGCCGATCCTGTTCCGCCACGCGAAGGCCGGCGAACTGTGCGAGCGCTTCAACACGCTGCTGCTGATCCGCGGCGGCCGCGTGGTCGGCGAAGCGCCCACCTATCGCGGCGAAGGCAAGATCTTTTTCTAGCAGGCCGCACGGCCCGCCGTTCAAACCGTTCAACCCGTTCAATCCATTCAAACGACAACCACGGAGACAAAGCCATGTGGCGCAACTGGTCGGGATATGTCTGCAGTCCTGATGCAACCGTGTCGACGCCTGCGTCGCACGCCGGGCTCGCGGCCGTGCTGCGCGACGCGGCGGCAACCGGCGCCACCGTGCGCGCGGCCGGCGCCGGTCATTCGTTCTCGCCGCTCGTGCAGACCGACGACGTGATCCTGTCGCTCGATGCGATGCAGGGCGTGATCGACGTCGACCGCGACCGGCGCGTCGCGCGCGTGCATGCCGGCACGCGGCTGTGGGCGCTGGGCCCGGCGCTCGCCGCGCACGGCCTCGCGATGGAGAACCTCGGCGACATCAACGTGCAGTCGATCGCCGGCGCGACCAGCACCGGCACACACGGCACCGGCATCACGCTCGGCAACCTGGCGACGCAGATCGACAGCCTGACCTTCATGTGCGCGGACGGCAGCGAGATCCGCGCGAGCGCCGACACGCATCCCGAGCTGTTCGCGGGCGGCCGGATCGGGCTCGGCGCGCTCGGCGTGCTGACCGAGATCGGCCTGCGTCTCGTGCCCGCGTTCAAGCTGCGCCTCGAGCGCGGCGGCATGCAGCTCGACGACTGCCTCGCGCAAGCGGACGCATTGATCGCAAAGCACCGCTCGTTCGAGTTCTACTGGTTCCCGCATACGGACGCCGTGCTGACCAAGGCGTGGGACATGACCGACGAACCGGCCAACTCGGTGCACTGGGCGAGCCGTGCATCCGAGTCGTTCCTCGAGAACACGGTGTTCGGCGCGCTGTGCGGGCTCGGCAAGCACGTGCCGTCGCTGTGCCCGGCGCTGAGCCGGCTGTGCGCATCGACCGTGTCGGCGGGCCGGCACGTGGATGCGAGCTACGCGATGCTGTCGACAGTGCGGCGCGTGCGCTTCAACGAAATGGAATGGTCGGTGCCGGCCGAACGCGGCGCCGACGCGCTGCGCGAGATCCGCGCGTTCATCGCGCGCCGCAGCTTCCCGCTGATGTTCCCGCTCGAATACCGCTGGGTGCGCGGCGACGACATCTGGCTGAGCCCCGACTACGGCCGCGACAGCGTGCGCATCTCGGTGCACCAGTATCGCGGGATGCCGTTCGACGCGTACTTCGCGGGCGTGCAGGCGATCTGCCGCAATCACGGCGGGCGGCCGCACTGGGGCAAGGTGCATGCGATGAAGGCCGCCGAGCTGGCGACGTGCTATCCGCACTGGGACGATTTCCTCGCGCTGCGCGAACGGATGGACCCGCACGGCCGCTTCCTGACGCCGTACCTGCGCACGCTGTTCGGCCTGCCGCAACACGCAAGCGCAAGTACCAGCGCCGCCGCAACCGCGCGCGCCACGCCGGCCCGCCGAGGGACACACCCGATGCACGAAACAGCCGGCCTCGCACAAGATCGGCCGCGATCCAACCAGGAGGCCTCATGAGCACAGCCACCCTGCATGCCGCCGCGCAGTCGCGTCCCGATCCGTCGACCGGCGCCGTCGTCCGTCTCGCGCTCGCGTTCGCGGCGGCCACCAACGGCCTGATCCTGTCGCCGTTCCTCGTCGCGGCCGTGATGACGCGCTTCCGGCTCGACGAAGGCACGGCGACTGCGCTCGTCAGCGCCGAAATCCTCGGCATCGCGATCAGTTGCGCGCTGCTGTCGCACCGGATCGCGCGCGCCGCGCGGCCGTTCACGCTGGCCGGCCTGGTCGGCACGATCGCCGGCCAGGCGCTCAGCGCGGTCGCGCCCGGCATCGTGTCCGCGGCATTCGCGCGCGGGATGACGGGGCTGTTCGAAGGGATGCTGTTCGTCGTCGTCGCGTCCGGCGTGTCGCAGCGTGCGTCGACCGACCGCCTGTGGGGGCAAATCAACCTGCTCGCGGGCATCATCAACGGCGGCATCCTCGTGCTGATTTCCGCATTGCCGGCCGGCTGGCTCGGGCACTGGGTGTTCGCGCTGCTGGCGGCCGTCGTCGCCGTGCTGGCGCCCGCGATCCGCGGCATCGACGCGTTCGCGAGCGCACCCGCGCAGACCCACGTGCGCGCCGGCGCGCTGCCGTGGCGGCCAGTGATCGCGATCTGGGTCGTAACGGCGCTCGTCTACGGCGTGCAAGCGTCGCAATGGGCGATTGCCGGCTTCGTCGGCGAGCGTGCCGGGCTGTCGCCGACGACGATCGGCGTGCTGCTGTCGGTGTCGTCGCTGCTCGGCTTCGTCGGCGCGGCGATTCCGTCGCATCCGGCCAGCCACAAGCACCGCCTCGCGCTGATCTGGGCCGCGCAGCTCGCGATGATCGCGTCGATCGAATGGTTCTTCAGCGCACGCAGCGGCAGCGCGTACTTCCTGAGCCAGTTCGTGCTGAACAGCGCGTTCTTCGTGATCGTGCCGTTCCTCACCGGGATGCTGTCCGACGTCGACCCGGACGGCTCGCTCGTCGCGCGCACGCTCGTCGTCACGTTCTTCGCGGCCGGCATCGGCACCGCACTGTCGGGCGCGCTGCTCGGCCGCTTCGGCGGTACGCGCGTCGCCCACGTGCTGTGCGTGGCCGTGCTGGCCGCCGCCCCGTTCGTGCGGCTCGCGCTGCGCCGAGCGGCGCCCGGTGCGGTGGCCAGCGCGTCACCGTCGCCCTGACCGCAGTGCGCCATGCCGTGGCCGCGACGCACCACGAGAATGGCCGCCGCGGCCTTGGCCCGCACAAATTTGGCTTTCTACATTCGTTCCCGACGGTGCGAGCCGTCCGCCCCCTGTTCGATGCGGAGTCCAGAATAATGAATCGTCACGATAGCGTTCGCGCCGCGTGCTGCGCGATGTTGGTCCTGGCCGGTACCGGTGCGCACGCGCAAAGCAACGTGACGCTGTACGGCGTGATCGATGCGGGCATCCGCTATGAAACGCACGGCGTGTCCTACGGCGCCGACGGCACGCCGGTGTCGACGGGCCGCAAGATCTCGATGGCCGACGGTGGCGGTCTGACGGAAAGCTACTGGGGCCTCAAGGGGCAGGAGGATCTCGGTGGCGGGCTGTCCGCGCAGTTCAACGTGGAAAGCCACTTCGGCCCGAACAGCGGCGCGATCGTGCCGGCCGGCTCGCCGAACTTCTTCCAGGTCGCGTACGTGGGGCTGACGTCGACGTCGCTCGGCCAGCTCGCGCTCGGCCGCCAGTACAACGTGCCGTTCGAGATGGTGTCGCTGACCTACGGCTCGAACCTGTGGGCCGGCCCGCAGGATCCGTACTTCAACCTGTTCAAGCCGGAGCAGACGATGCTCGCGGGCGCGCGCACCAGCAACATGATCCAGTACGGCGCGCAGCTCGGCAGCCTGTACCTGCTCGCGCAGTACGCGCCGGGCGGCCATGCGGGCGGCGGTGTGCTCGGCAGCCAGGCCGGCGCGGCGATCGCGTATGCGCCGGACAAGGGGCCGTTTACGGTCGGCGCGTCGTTCATGCGCACCTGGGACGACGTCACGCACGCGAAATTCGACATCTATGGCGGCGGCGGCTCCGTCACGCTCGGCAACGCGACCGTCAACGCCGGCTATATCGAGAACGCGCGCGACAACGACTTCACGTCGTTCGAGAACGGCCCGTTCAGCTCGACCGATCTCGCCGCGCTCGGCATCATCTCGCCCGCGCAGGTGGTCGACCCGTCGACGCCCGGCGGGTTCCGGCGCCGCAAGATGGCGCTCGCGGGGCTGACCTACAAGTTCACGTCGGCGTTCACGGCCGCCGTCAACGCATGGTGGACCACGCAGTCGGGCTACACGCCGGACTTCGACGGCCGCGCGCGCCAGTTCCAGGTGATCGCCGGCTACAGCCTGTCGAAGCGCAGCATGCTCTATGCGGAAGTCGACTACGCGATCTATCGCGGCGGCCTGGTCGGCGCGCAGCTGGTCGGCATAAATGGGCAGTCGCCGAGCACGAGCACCACGCAGCTCGGCGCGACGGTCGGCCTGCGCCACTACTTCTGAAGCGGGGCCGCACAGGATGTGGGCGATCGCGGCCGGGGAGGCACCGGGTCTCCGGCCGGGCGGGACGAGTACAATCCATGGAAAAAAATACGGAGCATCCATGGACGAACCCGACCGTTATACGACGGCGAATCTGCCGGTCCATCTGTTGCGGTGCCTCGCGGAGACAAGCAAGGAGCTGGGCATCGACCCCACGCGGCTGTGCCTCGGGCTCGGCTTCGACGTCGCGGACCTGTCGAATCCGTCGTGCCGGATTTCCTTGCGCCAGGCGAGCACGATGATCCGCCGCGCGCTCGACATGGCGCCGGGGCGGGCGCTCGGCCTCGAACTCGGCACGAGCGAGACGATCGCGTCGATCGGGCTGGTCGGCTATGCGATGCTGACAAGCCCGACGCTGAAGGACGCAATCGCGGTTGGGATGGAACTGCAGCGCCACACCGGGCCGCTGATGCGCTTCGAAGTGATCTCGGATGCGCGCACGCTGTCGATCCGCGCGACCAACGTCTTTCTCGAACCGGATATCGAGGCGTTCCTCGTCGAGGAAGCGTTCGGCAGCTTCATGAAGATCGGGCGCTCGCTCGTCGGCCCCGCGTTCCAGCCGAAGGTCGTCGACCTCAGCTACCCGCCGCCGGCGTATGCGGAGCAATACACACGCGTGTTCCCGTGCCCGGTGCGGTTCGAACAGGAGCAGAACCTGTTCTCATGCGACGCCGCGCTCGGCAACCGCCCGATCGCGACCCACGATCCGCTCGCGCATCGCCAGGCGCTCGAATTCCTGCAGGACGCACTGCCGCCCGAACCCGAAGGCACCGAATTTCTCGAATCGATCGAACGGATCATGCGGCGCGACCTGCGCCATGCGCCGTCGCTCGCGGCGATCGCCGCGCAACTGTGCATGAGCGAGCGCACGCTGCGGCGGCGGCTGGCCGACCAGGGCGTGTCGTACCAGACGGTGATCGACACGATCCGCCGCAAGCGCGCCTTCACGCTGCTGAGCAACCCGCGGCTGTCGATCGAGGACGTCGCGCATGAAGTGGGGTTCAGCGATGCGCACAACTTCCGGCGCGCGTTCAAGCGGTGGACGGGGCACGGGCCGAGAGAGGGGCAACGCACGCCCGCGTGAGCGTCACGCGAGCCCGGGCCGATCACGGCATCTGCTCGCCCAGGCGAAGCTGATTCGTCACCTGCGTCACCCCGTCGACCTGCCGGGCCGCCTCCACGGCCATCGCGGCCTGCTGACCGTCGCTCACCCCACCGCGCAGCGTCACGATGCCGCTCCGGGCGCGCACCACGATGCGCGTCGCGTTCAGCCCGCGCGTGCGCGCAAGTGCGGCGCTGACACGACGCACCAGGCGCCGGTCGTCGGCCCGGCGCGCGTTGTCCGCCGGCGCCCCGCTGGCAAGGATTGGCACCCCCGGGTCCGATGCGGCTCGCGCGGTGCCGGCGACGGTCACGATGCCGCATGCCACGGCGGTCGCGATCAATACACGTTGCAATGCTTTCATTGAGTCTCCCTTCACACACGGAAAATGACGTCGGCCCGACACTCAGAATTTCGTCATCAGGCCGATCGATGCGCCCGTCACGCCACTGCCGCCCGGCCGCAGTCCGATGGCCGCGATATTGGTCGGATCGGTGCGGTATGCGCCGGAGAATCCGTTTCGATCGAACTCCGCATAAATCTCGGTGCGCTTCGACAGGAAGTATTCAACGACCGCATACGTCGTGAGCTTGTGCCCGTCCGCATCGCGCCGGTTGCCGAGATTGCGGCCGATGTCGTCGTACATGCCGGCCGTGAACTGCAGGAACGGCGTGGCCTGATAGACGGCACCCACCGACGGGATCTTGTCGCGACGGTGCGGCCGGCTCGGGTTCGCGCTCGATATGTCCAGGGCCGAGTAGCTCGCATAGAGCCGGCCCGCACCGATCTGCCAGGTCCCGCCCGCCATCCAGGTCTGCGCGGACTGCGACGCGTCCGCGCTGTACGTCTTCGCATAGGACGCACCGCCGAGCACCGTCTGGTACTGATACATTGCCGCAGCCGAAAAATTGGTTCCGGCGCGCGTATTGCCGGCGATGCCGCCGGGCGAATAGCTCGCCGCGATACGCAGGCCGCCCAGTTCGCCGATGTACTTGATCGTGTTGTTGAAGCGGGAATCGAGCGTGAAGGGGTTGCCGACCCACAGCACACCGGGCTCGATGGCAAGCGACTGGCCGCGCCCGCCCGCCGGATCCACGATGATCCCGAAGTCGGTCGCCGCATTGAACTGGCGCCCGAACGTCAGGCGCCCGAAGCCGCCCGTCACGCCCACATACGCCGCCTGCGAAAACAGCGTGCCGGCCGTCTTCACTGCGCCGGTTCCGCTGCTGAAGGCGCCATCGAGCACGAACAGCGCCTTGAATCCGCCGCCCAGATCCTCTTTTCCGCGAATGCCGAAGTCGTTGCCCGAGATCATGTTGTTGTTGAACCCCACGGCGCTCCCGCCCTGCATGCCGTTGGTCCATCGAACCCCGCCGCCGATCTGCCCGTAGAGGGTCACGCTCGACTGCGCCACACTGATGCCCGGCAACGCGCCGAGCAATGCCACCCATGCGAATTTCCTCATCCGTCTCCTCCTGCCAGTGCCTGGCTTTATGTATTCGTCACCGCCTCACTTCATGATTCGCATACCGAAATAAATGAGCTAAACTCACTGCGGATTTTTACGGTTGCTGTCGGGATCGGCGCTCCGCGTGCCCGCGTGCGCCGATCCCGGTGTTCCAGGATTACTCGGCCGGCTGCCCGACGTTCTGCACGAGCGAGCTGACGTATCCCGGCCCGCCGGCGCCGTCGTGCTCGACCTCGACGTACCACGCGAGGTTGTGACCCGCCCGAAGGTTCAGCGCGGCGTGCCACTCGCCGTCACGCACCGCCATCGGCGTCGATTGCCACGTTGCGCTGCGCCAGTCCTGCGAGACCGGGTGATACGCGTGGAACAGCCTGACGCCCGACACGTGCTCCGCCTCGACGCTTGCAGCCACGGCCAGCCGGTCGCCGGCCGTCTCGTGCCGGACCACCGGCATGCGCGGCACGCGACGGCCGGCGAAGGTGCGGGCAAGCCACATCCGCCACGCCGCGAGATGCTTCGTGGAGACCCACGAATGACGCACGTTGTCGACGGCGAGATAGGCCTTGTCGCCCGGCATCTCGGTCATCATGCTGTTGGGCGCACCGAGCGCGAAGAACTCGTCGTTCGTGCCGAGCGCGACGAGATAGGCGGCCTTGATCTGGTCACGCCACAGATACGGATCGAAATGCATCAGCATGCGAAAACCGACCGGGTTGTTGAGTGCGCGCAGCATCGTCTCCGCGCCCTGAAAGCCCGGGCCGGCACGCGACTCCGACGGCCCGGCGACGTGCGGCCCGAACTCGGCGAATTTCGTTGCAAGGTGATACAGGTTGTTCCCGCCGTGGTAGCCGCACACCATCACGCCTGCCACCCGGTCCGGGTCCGCGCCCGACGCGATGGCCACGCCGACCCCGCGCTTCGAATTGCCGAGCAGGACGGCCCGCTTCGTCCCGATGCCCGCGAGCGAATGCAGCAGCGTGATGGCGCGCAGATACGCCTTCGCGATCGGGTAATACCCGTTCCAGGTCAGGTCGCCGGTTTCCAGCATCTTCTTCAGCGCATAGCCGGTGAAATCCGATTCGTCGAGGCCGAACGGGCAATCGGCCGGGTTCGCGAAGATCATGATCGGCATCCCGAGGTCGAGCGCCGTGCCTTCCGCGTATTCGCCCTCGGTATCGAGCGTCGTGCCCGGAATGACGCGTCGGGCCCATTCCCCGGGCTCGAAGGCCTGGCGCTCCGTGCCGATGATCCCGGCGGCGCCGTCGCCGTCATAGCCGTCGGGCACGTAGATGCGGGCCGGATGCCGCCACACGAGCCCGTGCCATTGCTGGCTGGTGAAGGTCAGCTCGATGACGCGAACCCGGCGCCCGGCGCGATGCCGGCTCTCGCGCACGCAATCCGAGACGACATCCGGCTTCAGCGTCGATTCATCGAGCAGCTCTGCCGTGTCGAAAAAGGGTGCCGGCCCCAGCGCCGGCTTCGTGTCCGTGAACGTCTGATTCATGAGCGGAGTTCCTGGTTGATGAGTGCCGCTTCGGCGGCCTTGGGACGAATGACGCAGGCGAACAGCAGCACCACGGCGACGAGCGCGAGCGCGACGAGATAGAGCGCCGGGTCGAGGCTGCCCGCCCGCACGCGAATCGCGCCGAACAGCGCGGAACTCACGCCGGATACCGCGCCCATGCTCGAGATCAGCGCCACGCCGGCGGCCGCCGCATCGCGCGGCAACAGGCGGGTCGCGATCGCCCAGAGCACCGGGTACGCGGACGCGATGCCGCTGGTTGCCAAGATGGCGCCGGCCAGGACGCCGGGCAACGCACCGTGCGCGACGGCCATCGTGCACAGTCCGGCAATGCCCGCACCGACCGCGACGATGAAATGCAGGTGACGCTCGCGGCGTCGGTCCGAACGGCGGCCGTACCAGACCATCGCGATCGTGCCGATCAGGTTGGGGATCACGACATACAGCCCGACGTGCTGCAGGTTCGTGACGCCGGTCGCCTCGATGATGGACGGCAGCCAGAAAATCAGCAGGTTGGTCGCGCACCCCAGCGAGAACGTCGTGAAGCCCAGCAGATAGACGCACGGTTCCCGCAGCGCGACGCGCAACGGATGGCGGACGGCATGCCGGCCCTCGGGCACACCGAGCGCCTGCTGCACGACGCGACGCTCGTCGGGCGACAGCCAGCGCGCCTGTTCGGGGCCTTCGGGCAGCACCCGGAACGCGATCACGCCGAGCACGATGCTCGGCACGCCTTCCAGCAGCATCAGCCATTGCCAGCCGTCGAGCCCCGCCACCCGATTCATCGCGTTCAGCACCCAGCCCGACACCGGCCCGGTCACGAGCCCGGCTGCGGCAGCGGCCGTCATGAACAGCGCAATGACCTTCGCGCGGCGCTCGGGCGGAAACCAGAACGTGAGATACACCACGACGCCGGGGAAGAATCCCGCCTCGAACGCGCCGAGCAGGAAGCGCAGCGTGTAGAACTGGCCCGGCGTCCTGACGAACATCGTCGCGGCCGCGACCATGCCCCACAGCACCATGATCCGCAGCAGGGTGCGGCGCACGCCGACCCGCTGCAGCATCAGGTTGCTCGGCAGTTCGAATATCAGGATCCCGACGAAGAACGCCGAGGCCGCCAGGCCGTATGCCGAGTCGGTGAATCCGAGCGCCCCCTGCATCTGCAGCTTCGCGAGGCCAATATTGTTGCGATTGACGAACGCGGTCAGATAACACAGGAACAACAGCGGCACGAGACGCCTCGTGATGCGCGCGAACACCCGGTCCGCTTCGCTGCGCGCGGCCGTGCCGCCGCCGTCCATCGAGCATTCCATTCCGGTGTTCATGCCGACGCCCCTCCGTCAGCGCGCGACGCATGCACGCGATAGCCCAGGCCCGGGGACAGCACGCTGCAGTCGCCGTCGGACAACATGACGGTTTCAAGCGCGTCGTGGTTCATCGCGTCGTCCACGAACTCGACGATCGTGCGCACCTTCGCGCATGCAACGCCCACGCCGGCGCACGCCTCCTCGAGGTCGGCCGCGCGCCATTCACGGATCGCGGCGGCCAGCGCGGCGCGCAACGCCACCGGGTCGCTGGCGCGCAGGAACGCGGCCGGCCCGCCGGCATCGAGCGGCGGATCGAAATAGCGCGGATCGCGTGCGAGGTCGGCGCGCCCGAGTATGCCGAGTGCGGCCGCCAGTTGCCTCGGCGTATTGGCGCCAAGCGCGACCCAGCCGTCCTGGGTGGCGAACAGGTCCGCCGCCGGACTCCCCGAGTATCCCTGGTTGCCGACCCGTGGCGGCGCAACGCGGGCCGTGAGCGCCTGGCACGCGAACGGATACATCAACTGCAACGCGGCGCCGGTCATCGACACGTCGAGATACCGCCCCAGACCGGATGCATCCCGCTCGCGCAGCGCGGCCAGGATCGCCATCGCAGCGACGAGCCCCGTGCCGGCATCGACCACCGGGAAGCCCGTCTTGACCGGCGGCTCGCCTTCACGGCCGGCCATCAGCGTCATGCCCGTCGCCGCCTGAACGACATGGTCGTAGGCCGGCCGGCCCTGCCACGCCCCGGTGTTGCCCCAGCCGCTGATCGCACAGTAGACGAGCCCGGGATTCCGCGCCCGCAGCGCGCCGTCGCCCAGACCGAACCGGTCGAGCACGCCCGGCCGCAGGCTGTCGACCAGCACGTCGGCTTCGCGGGCGAGTTCGAGCGCCTGGTCGCGGTCGCCTGCGTCGCTCAGGTCCAGCTCGATGGAGCGCTTGCCGGCGTTCAGCGCGACGAAGCCCATCCGCCCGTTGCCGCGGCGCATCACGTCGCCGCCGTTGCGATTCTCGATCTTGACGACTTCGGCACCGAGTTGTGCCAGATGGAACGTCGCCAGCGGGCCCGCGATGACGTGCGTGAAATCCAGCACGCGAATCCCGGCGAGCGGTTTGAATGCCGTCATGTCCGCGCTCCTTTCGCTGCCGCCCGACGCGTCGGCGCCCCGGTCGGCTGCCGTTGCCGGTCCCCTGCTTGCCCCAACCCCTTGCGCATGTCTCTCTCCATTAGGTCGAGTCGCTATTGTGGGCAGGTTGCGCTTTCATGAAAATTGAAGATTCATGAACCAGCATTCCGAAAACATGAATCCCGACCTGATTTCCGGGCGACGCAACGCGGGCAATTTCCTGCGGCTGCGACACTTGCGCATGCTTGAGCTGGTCGCGGACGGCGGCTCGCTCGCCGCGGCCGCACGCGTGCTGCACCTGTCCCAGCCGGCGATCACGAAGATGCTGCAGGAGATGGAGGCGGTGTTCGGCACGGTGCTCGTGACGCGCGGCGCGCGCGGCGGACGGCTGACCGCCGAGGGCGAAGCCGTCCTGCAGCGCTTGCGGATCGCGCTCGCGCAATTCGACGTCGCGCTGGCCGGCGACGACAACGACGAAGGCCGGCCGCTGCTGCGCATCGGCATGCTGCCGGTGGTCAGCGTCGCGCTGTTGCCGCAGATCATGCGGAACCTGACGCGGGACGCCCCCGCGCCACGGTTCACGGTCATGGAATCGAATGTCTCGGGGCTGCTGGACGCGCTGTCGACCGGAAGGATCGACTGCATCATCAGCCGTCCCGACGCGGAAGCGTTGTCGAAGCTCGACGGGCTCGACGTCACGATCCTCCCCGTGTACGAAGAACCGCTGGCGATCGCGTGCCCGCTCGCGCATCCGTTCGCCGATGCGCGACGCGTCTCGACGGAGCAGTTGCAGCGCGAACAGTGGATCGTCCCGCATGCCGGCACCGATACCCGCCGCGCCTTCGACGCGCTGTTCGTCGATCACGGCCTGATGCCGCCGCGCCCGCTCGTCGAATCGATGTCGTTTCACACGAACCTGCAGATGGCCGACGCGCTCGGTGCGCTGACCGTCGCGCCGCAGTCGGCCGTGCTGCACTATGCGCGCATGGGCGTGATCCACAGGGTCGGTGGTTTTCCGGTCATGCCGGTGGGGGAAATCGCGCTGATTCACCTCGCGACGATGGCCGGCCTGCCCGCGCTGCAGCGATTTCGCGATGCGGTCGAAGCGGCCGCGCAGGCACGTCGTTGATGCGCGGTCAGCGCGGGCCGGCCGGTATCCGTGTCATCACGCCATCCACGCGGTTTGGAGTCTGGCTGACGTCGAAGCAGCCGACGGCCACCACGCGCGCATCACTGCGACTCGCCGATCCCGCCCATCAGCGTCATCAGTTGCTCGCGCAACCATCGGCTACCCTGATCCTGATCGGCGCTGCGATGCCAGTAGCAGAAGTATTCGAGGCCCGGCATCTCGAACGGCAGTTCGAGAATGCGCGCCGGATAGCGCTGCAGCAGCCGCAGCGGCGCCGTCAGCGCGAGATCGCCTCGCATCGCGATCAGCGGCGCGACCATGTAGTGCTGCACGCGCATCTGGATGGTGCGGCGCAGCCCGAGGCGCGTCAGTTCCGCGTCGACGTGCCCGCTGCCCTTGCGGCGGCTCGACACGTGGATGTGTCCCATCGCAAGGTAGTCGTCCATGGTGAGCGTGTCGCCCTTGAACGGGTGATCGTCGCGGATCATGCACGCATAGCGGTCGCGCACGAGCAGCGCCTGGTGCAGATGCGGATCGCCGATCAGCGGTGCGTCGATCGCGATGTCGACGGAGCCGTTCGCGAGCGCGGTCGCGACTTCGCGGCGATCCATCGTGTAGCTGCGCACATGCATGCCGGGCGCATGCGTCTGCAGCAGTTCGCCGAGCGCGGGCAGCAGCAGCGCTTCGGTCAGGTCGCTCATGCTCATCCGGAACACACGCGTCGACGATGCCGGATCGAACACGTCGCCTTCGTGCGCGCTCGAATCGAGCAGCTGCATCGCCTCGCGCACGCGGCCGACGATGTTCTCGGCCAGCGGTGTGGGCATCATCCCGGCCGGCGTGCTGACGAACAGCGGATCGTTCAGGGTCTTGCGCAGCCGCGCCAGCGCGTTGCTGACGGCCGGCTGCGTGAGATTCAGCACCTCGGCCGCCCGCGTCAGGTTGCGCTTGGTGTAGATCGCGTCGAATACGACGAACAGGTTCAGGTCAATCTTCGAAAGGCGCATCGCCGGATCTCCTTGCCGGCATCTTACGGCGTGCGCCTCCCGTTCGTCCACGGCCCTGCGCATCGTGGCGCAACGCTCAGCCGCGCAGCGGCGGCGTCAGGTACGCGGCCGTCGAACCGGGCTCGCCATCCTTGATTTCCATCCGCGCGATCGCCTGCAGGTGCACCTCGTCCGGGCCGTCGGCGAAGCGCAGCGCGCGGCCCCAGGTCCACAGGTCGGCGAGCGGCGTATCGGGGCTCAACCCCGCCGCGCCGAACACCTGCATCGCGCGGTCGCACACGTCCGTATAGACGGTCGGCACCAGCGCCTTGATCATCGCGATTTCCTTGCGCGCGGCCTTCGCGCCGACCTTGTCGATCATCCACGCGGCCTTCAGCACCAGCAGGCGCGCCTGCTCGATCTCGATGCGCGAGCGCGCGATCCATTCGCCGACCGTGCCGTGCTTGTTCAGCGGCTTGCCGAACGCGACGCGCGACTGCGCACGGTCGACCATCAGCTCCAGCGCAAGCTCGGCCGCGCCGATCGAGCGCATGCAGTGGTGGATGCGGCCCGGCCCGAGGCGGGCCTGCGCGAGCGCGAAGCCGCTGCCTTCCTCGCCGAGCAGGTTGCTCGCCGGCACGCGCACGTTGTCGAACGTGATCTCGCAGTGCCCTTCCGGCGCGTAGTGATTGACCACCGTGATGTTGCGCACGATCGTCACGCCCGGCGTGTCGCGCGGCACGAGGATCATGCTCTGCTGCTGGTGCGACGCGGCCTCGGGATCGGTCTTGCCCATCACGATGAAGATCTTGCAGTTCGGATGCGCGGCGTTCGTGATGAACCACTTGCGGCCGTTGATCACGTACTCGTTGCCCACGCGCTCGATGCGCGTCGTGATGTTCGTCGCATCCGACGACGCGACGTCGGGCTCCGTCATCGCGAACGCCGAGCGGATCTCGCCGCGCAGCAGCGGCTTGAGCCACTGTTCGCGCTGCTCGGGCGACGCGAACATGTGCAGCAGCTCCATGTTGCCGGTGTCCGGCGCGTTGCAGTTGAACACTTCCGACGCCCAGCCCACCCGCCCCATGATCTCGGCGAGCGGTGCGTATTCAAGGTTCGTCAGGCCCATGCCGGGCTCGTCGTCCTTCAGGTGCGGCAGGAACAGGTTCCACAGCCCTTCCGCCTTCGCGCGTTCCTTCAGTTCCTCCATGAACGACACGGGATACTGGCCCGCGTGCACTTCCTCGTTCCACTGGCGGATGCGCGGCACAATGTGCGCGTCCATGAATGCGCGCACACGGCTGCGCAGTTCTTCCACTTTCGGGGTGTAGCCAAAGTCCATGATCGACTCCTCGATTCCGTTCGTCCGGTTCCGTCAGAAGGCCGAGACACCGCCGTCGACGGCGACGGCCTGCCCGGTCAGATAAGTGTTTTCCTTCGCGCACAGCGTCAGCATCGTCGCGACGATTTCCTCGGGCCGGCCGAGCCGCTTCATCGGCGAGCCCTGCGCGAGAAAGTCCTGGCGGTCGCCGAGATCGCTGTCGGTGACCATCGGCGTCGTGCTGTAGAACGGGCACACCGCATTCACGCGAATGCCGTGGCGCGCGTATTCGATGGCCGCCGTCTTCGTGAGCCCGACCACCGCATGCTTCGACGCCGCGTAGGCCGCCAGCTTCGGCGCGCCGCCGAGCCCGGCCATCGACGCGACGTTCAGGATCACGCCTTCACGCTGCGCGAGCATCTGGCGGATCTGGTGCTTCATCCCGAAGAACACGCCCTTCGTGTTCACCGCGAAGCTCAGGTCGAGATCGGCTTCGTCGGTGTCGATCAGCGCCTTCATCGGCGGTGCGATGCCCGCGTTGTTGATGCCGACGTCGAGCCGGCCGAAACGCTCGGCGGCCGCGTGCACCAGCGATGCCACCTCAGCCTCGACGCGCACGTCGCAGCGCTGCGCGATCACGTCGGCGCCGGCCGCGCGCAGCGGCGCGGCCACGCGTTCGAGCGCGTCGCCGTTCAGGTCGCCGAGCGCGAGACGCGCGCCCATCGCGGCCAGCTCGCTCGCGAGCAACGCGCCGAAGCCGCTCGCGGCGCCGGTGATCATCACGGCTTGCCCGGCGTAGCTGTCGATCTTCATCGCGCGCTCAGATCGTCAGGCCGCCGTCGACGACGATGCATTCGCCGTTCGTGTAGCTCGCCGCGTCCGACACGAGATACAGCACCGTGCCGGCCATTTCGCGCGGCTCCGCATGGCGGCGCAGCGGGATCTTCCCCATCCAGGTCTCGTAGATCTCCTTGTCCGCGAACAGCGCGCCCGCGAACTTCGTCTTCGTGAGGCCCGGCAGCAGCGCGTTCACGCGGATGCCGAGCGGCCCGCATTCCTTCGCGAACGCCTTCGTCATGTTGACGACCGCGGCCTTCGTGATCGAGTAGATGCCCTGCCGGTCGCCCGGCTGCAGCGCGTTCACCGACGCGGTGTTGACGATCGCGCCGCCGCCGTGCGTCTTCATCAGCTTGCCGGCCTCGACCGACATGAAGAAGTAGCCGCGGATGTTCACGTCGACCGTCTTGTCGTACGCGGCGAGGTCGGTATCGAGGATGTGCCCGAAATACGGGTTCGCGGCCGCGTTGTTCACGAGAATGTCGAGGCGGCCGTGCTTGCCGCGGATGTGCTCGAACGTCGCGGCGATGTCCTCGAGCCGCCCGACGTGGCAGGCCAGCGCCTCGGCGCGGCCGCCTGCCGCGACGATCTCGTCGGCCACGGCCTGGCAGTCGTCGAGCTTGCGGCTCGACACGATCACGTGCGCACCCTGCTCCGCGAGCAGTTTCGCGATTTCCTCGCCGATGCCGCGGCTCGCGCCCGTCACCAGGGCGATCTTGCCCGTCAGGTCGAACAGATTCGTTGCCATGTTGCTGTGCTCCTCCATTGATGTGTTGTCGTGCCGCCGCGCGGTGAAACCCGCGATGTCAGCGATGCGCGTCGATCACGCCGACGGCCAGTTCGGCCAGCCGCCCGGCCATCTCGCCGACGCGCAGCGCCTGCTCGCTCGACGCGTTGCCCTGCAGCGCGCGCGCCTTCACGCCCTGCGCGATCGACGCGAGCCGGAAGAAACTGAATGCGAGGTAGAAGTGCCAGTCGCGGATCGGCTCGATGCCGCGCAGTTCGCAATAGCGCGCGACGATCGCCGCTTCGTCCGGCACGCCGAGTTCGGCGCGATCCTGGCCCGCGAGCCCGCGCACCTGCCCGCCGGACGGCAGCCGCAGGCACATGCAGAGATACGCGAGATCGGCGAGCGGGTTGCCGAGCGTCGACAGTTCCCAGTCGAGCACGGCCTGCACGCGATAGCTGTCGCGCGCGAACATCAGGTTGTCGATCCGGAAATCGCCATGCACCAGCGTCGGCCGGCCCGTGTCGGCGGGGCACGCCTTCGGCAGCCAGTCGATCAGCGTTTCCATCGCGTCGAGGCGCTCCGTTTCCGCCGCGCGGTACTGCTTCGTCCACACGCCGATCTGGCGCTCGAAGTAGTTGCCGGGGCGGCCGTAGTCGGTGAGGCCCACCGCATCGACATCGATGTCGTGCAACGCGGCCATCGTCTGCAGCAACGCGTCGTAGCACGCCGCGCGATCGGCCTTCGGCAATTCCGGCAGCGCGGGATCCCAGAAGATCCGGCCGTCCTCGTAGCTCATCACGTAGAACATGCTGCCGATCACGTCGCGGTCTTCGCAGAGGTGATACGGACGCGCGACCGGCACCGCGGTGCCCGACAGCGCGCTCAGCACGCGGAATTCGCGGTCGACCGCATGCGCGGACTTCAGCAGTTCGCCCGGCGGCTGGCGGCGCAGCACGTAGCGGCCGCTCTTCGCATGCAGCAGGAAAGTCGGATTCGACTGGCCGCCGGCAAACTTCTCCGTGTCGACCGGGCCTTCGAAGCCCGGTACGTGCGCTTCCAGATAGCGCGTGAGGCGGGCTACGTCGAGTTGCTGGGTAGGGTTCGTCATTGTCGCGATCGTTCGTGGGTCAGCCATAGGTTCGCAGCGCGTGTCGTTCGGGATCCTCCAGATGCGGGATGCCGTTGAACGACGCGAGGTGGAACGCATCGGCGTTGAAGAAAAACTGCGAAAGACTGCTGTTGCGGATCTGCAGGTTCAGCGCGATCGCGCTCGACGGCGGGGCAGCCAGCACCTGCTGCACGGTGACCGCAATCGGGCCGCCGGAGCTCACCGCCAGCACGCGCTGGCCGCCGCCGTGGCGGATCGCCGCGCGGGCATCGGAAACGCGCTGCTGGAAGTGCGCCCAGGTCTCGGGGGCCGCATCGCCGAGCTTGTCTTCCGACCAGAGCTGCAGCACCTGCCGGAGCGCGCGGAAATGTTCTTTCATCGAGCCGGCCGCGAGGCGGGCGAGTTCCGGGTAGTCGTGTGCGGCGGCGGCGAACAGGCCGTGGAAGTCGTATTCGTTCAGGCCCGGGTGGCGGTCGACCGGCGTGCCTTCCCGGCCCATCCCGCGCAGGATCGCGTCGACCGTCTGCGCGTGGCGGTTCAGCGTGCCGCAGATCACGCGGTCGAATGTGAGCGCTTGCTGCGCGAAGTATTCGCCAAGCCAGACGCTCTGCTGCTCGCCCGCCGCGGACAACCGGTCGTAGTCGTCCGTGCCGAAGGACGCCTGCCCGTGCCGTACCAGAAAAAGTTCAGCCATCGCATGCCCGCCAGATCAGAAGGATTCAGCATAGGGGGCAGGCACGCATTTTTAAACTTTATTTTCTGAATCCGGGGGTATTCATTGGGTGAATTACAGGGCACCCGAAGTCGGGAGGGCCTTGGGGTGCGGTGATCCGCGGTGGGACGAACGGACCAACGGCTTTTGGTCGCTCCGGGTCGGCTGGCGTGCCCGCTACCGGATCGGGCGCTGCATGACGATCACGTCGCCGGTAAACCTCGGATTCACCGTGCGCCGAATCTCGTCGAAGCCTTCGCGCTGCCAGAAGGCCTGGGCGCGAGGATTGGTCGAAATGACGGCCAGCTGTGCCACGCGGTAGCCCCATTCCCTCGCCATGTCGAGGAGCAACCCCAATGCAGCCTTGCCGTAACCGCGCCGCTGATGCGCTTCCGAGAGCAACAGCAGGCCGATCCATAGGCAATCGTCGTCCGGATAGGCACGGATGACATCCGCACAGCCGATCATGTGCTGGTCGACCCACAACCCGAACACCGATTTGTCGGCCGCCGCCTTGGCTGCAGGCTTGCCGACGAAAAAATCGTCGACGTCTTCCTCGGTCGGCAAACGGCCTTCGACGCATTGCGTGTACGAAGGCGCTTCGGCGAAGACCCGCCAGACGTCGGCACGGTCGCTGGCCGACTCGCCGGAAAGCGTGTGGATTGTGAGCATCAGCATCGAATGGGTGTCGGAGACAGGAGAGCCGATTCTAGGGCGAACGGCATTCCTTTTGCGTTACGCTTCCGGACAATCCCGCAAGCGCGCTTGCGCGCAGCCTCCGCGCCCGCCGCTGCCCACCTCGCTCGACACGCCATGACCGACGCCCTCAACCCGAACTACTTCGAATCCGTCGCCGCGAGTTTCGACAAGCAGCACGCGATGCGTCTGATCCAGGCCAGCATGCCGCTGATCGACATCGGACGAACCGAGATTCACGTATCGCACTGGCAGGGCATCGAACAGCAGCACGGCTTCATCCACGGCGGCGTGGTCGGCATGATCGCCGATTCGGCCGCCGGCTACGCGGCGATGACCACGGTGGCGGCCGATGCGTCGGTGCTGACCGTCGAATACAAGATCAACCTCGTCGCGCCTGCCGCGGGCGACAAGCTGATCGCGCGTGGCGAGGTGATCCGGCCGGGACGCACGCTGATCGTCACGAAGGCGGACGTCTTCGCCGTCACCGGCAACAAGGAAACGCTGTGCGCGGTCATGCAGCAGACCATCATGGTGATGCACGGCAAGAGCGATCGCGCGTGATGGGGCGGCGCCTGCGCGCGCCCTGGTGCGTCATTCATCCAACGAATGCCCCGGACGTGGCCGCCCGGGGGCACATGCCCGTTACTGCGAGCCTTCCAGACGCAACTGCAACCGGCTTTTCACGGACGTGACACCCGGCACCTGACGGGCCGCATCCACCGCGACCTGATCCTGCGCCTGGTCCGTGATCTGCCCGGCCAGCGTCACGTCGCCCGTCTTCGCCTTCGCAAACACGGTGACCTGCGCGCCGCCGATGCCGGGCGCCTTCGTGATCGCCTGGCGGACCTTCTTCGCGAACGCGCGATCGGCGGCGCGATCGGCCTTCTTCGCCGACCGCGCCGCCGCAGACGGGGACGGCGACGCGACGGACGACGCGGCCGGCGACGTGGTGACCCGTTGCGGGCCGGACACATCCGCATTGGGCGCGCCGGACTGCGCATGAACCAGAATCGGCGACAGCGCGACACAACCTGCAACGACGGCAAGACGGATCTTCATCGAATTCTCCTCAAGGATCGAACATGACTGCGGGGGGGAAACTGCGGGGGAAAGCGGTCAGGCCACCGCACCCGACATCGCGCGGGTGCGCGCCCGGCCGCGCGGCGCGGCGATCGATTCGAGCGCGTGTTCGTCGGCCGCCAGCGCGGGCGACAGCGTCGCGCGCAGGTGATCCAGAAAGGTGCGGATCTTCGCGTCCACGAATCGCCGGGACGCGAACATCGCGTAGACGTCGAGCATCGTCAGCCGATAATCGGGCAGCACGCGGACGAGCCGCCCGCTGCGCAAATCGTCGATGACCGAATAGATCGCAAGCGGACCGATGCCCAGCCCGGCGCGCAGCGCGATCGACAGCGCCTCTGGCGCATTGGCGTGAAACGACGCGGCGGTCACGGTGTGCGCCGCGACGTCCCCGCCGGCACCGTGCAACTGCCATTCGCCATTCGCGTCGGCAGGCGTATCGAGGCAGAGGCACGTATGGCCCGCGAGTTCCGCCGGCGTGCTCGGCGTGCCGTGCCGTGCGAGATAGGCCGGCGACGCGACCAGCACGCTGTAGCTTCGGCCGCACGAGTGCGCGATGTAGCCGGAATCGGGCAGGCTCGACGCGGTGACGACCGACACGTCGTACCCCTCTTCGACGAGATTCGGCAGCCGCTGCGAGTACGTCATTTCGACGGACACCTCGGGAAAGATTGCCTGATACGCGACGGCCGACGCGGTCACGTGGCTCTGCCCGAGCCCCGGCATCGTATGCACGCGCAGCCGCCCGTACGGTCGGACCAGGGCATTGCGCGCTTCGGCGTTCGCCTGGTCGACATCGCCGAGGATCGCCAGCAGGCGCTCGAAATAGCGCCGCCCGCTGTCGGTCAGCGCGATCTTGCGGGTCGTCCGGTTCAGCAGCCGGATCTGCGCATAGTCCTCCAGGCTGGCGACGGCCCGCGACACCTGCGCGGTCGCCATGTCGCCCTGCCTCGCGACGGCTGTGAAACTGCCGGCCTGCACGACACGCACGAACGTCCGCATGTTTTCAAGCATGTCCATTTCGATTCATCGCCCATCACGGCCGTCGCGCCATTCGCCGCGCGCACGATCGGGCCAGCCCGCACCCGGCCGCACGACGCAGCCTCGGTTTCGAACCACGGCTCGCCACGCATCGAACCGCACCGGGGCCGTCGATCGCGCTGCGCGCCGTCATGTTCAGTGGTACCGATTGTCGCCATTCGTCGCGTTGGCTTCAGCCCCCCGTCCGGGGGGCTGAAGCGCGGCCCGATCATGTGGAATGCTTGCCGTCTGCGGCGGAAGCCGGCGTGCGCAGCACGATCTTGCCGATATGGCGGCCGGAATCCATCAGCGCGTGCGCGGCGCTCGCATCGCGGAGATCGAAGGTCTGGTAGACCTGCGGCTTCACCGTGCCCTGCCGGATCAGAGGCCACACGGCTTCCTCCAGTTCACGGATGAGCTGTGCCTTCTCCTCGTAGGTGCGCGAGCGCAGCGTCGAGCCGATGTGCGTGAGACGCTTGGTGAGCATCGGGAACAGGTCGAGCTCCTTCGCGGGCCCGTTGATCACGCCGATCTGGACGATGCGGCCGTTCATCGCGGCTGCCGCGAAATTGCGCGCGACGTAGTCGCCGGCGATGATGTCGACGATCACGTCCACGCCCTTGCCGTCGGTGAAGCGCTTCACGGCATCGACGAAATCCTCGTTGCGGTACTCGACCGCGAGGTCCGCACCGAGCCGCAGGCTCGCGTCGCGCTGCGCTTCCGACCCCACCGTCGTGATGATGGTCGACGCGCCGAACGCCTTCGCCAGCATCGTCGCGGTCGTGCCGATGCCCGACGCGCCGCCGTGAATCAGCACGCTGTCGCCGGCCGCGAACTGGCCGCGCTGGAACAGGTTCAGCCAGACCGTCATGAAGGTTTCGGGCAGCGCCGCCGCCTCCGTCATGTCGAGGCCTTCGGGAATCGCGAGCGTATTGCTCTCGTTCGCCACCGCGTATTCCGCGTAACCGCCGCCCGGAATCAGCGCGCAGACTTCGTCGCCGATCGCGAAGCGCGTGACGTCGCGGCCGACCGCGACGACTTCGCCGGCAACTTCGAGGCCGGGAATGTCGGACGCGCCGGGCGGCGGATCGTACAGCCCCTTGCGCTGGAATACGTCGGGGCCGTTCACGCCGGCCGCGTGAATGCGGATCAGCACTTCGTCGCGGCCCGGCGACGGCACGGGACGCGTGGTCGGCACAAGCACGTCGGGGCCGCCGGGACGCACGATTTCGATCGCCGTCATGTTGGCGGGCAGGGGTTTCACGTCATCAGTCACGATATGATCCTCAACGTTCGTCGATGCGCGGCCGATTCGCGGATCATCCTCGAATCGCGGCATCGCAATGGGTGTGAAGACAGTCTAGGGACGGTGCCGCTCGCGGGCACGCAGTGAATTGCCGAACGAGGAATGCAAAAATGCATCAGTCAGCACAAGCGATGAACTGGGACGACGCACGCGTGTTCCTCGCGATTCATCGCGAACGCACGTTGCGCCGCGCGGCACAAACGCTCGGGGTCGACCAGGCGACGGTCGGGCGCCGGCTCGCGCAGCTCGAGCACATGCTCGGCGCCACGCTGTTCCTGCGCTCGTCGAAGGGCTACCTGACCACGCCGGTCGGCGAGCTGGCGCTGCGCGCCGCCGAGGCGATGGAGCTGCATGCGCACGAGCTCGTCCGGCTGACGCAGGGCGTCGACCGGCGGCTCGCCGGCGAGGTCAAGATCACGACGACCGATGCGCTCGCGCTCGAATTCGTGATGCCGTCGATCGCGCGGCTGCATGCGAAACATCCCGACGTATGTGTTTCGCTGAACACGTCGACTCAAGTGCTGAACCTGGCGAAACGGGAGGCCGACATCGCGGTGCGCACCGTGCGGCCCGACAACCCCGATCTCGTCGCGCGCCGCCTTGCGTGCTGGGACATGGGCCTGTTCGCGTCGCACGACTACCTGCAACGGCATGGCGAGCCCGTGCGCGGCAGCGCGTTCGCGGGGCACGACCTGGTCGTCTACCAGCCGTATGTCGACGCGAGCCGGAAGCCGGCGATCGCCGGCGAGCCGATCGCTGCAGGGCGCATCGTCGGGCGGATGAATTCGAGCCTGATGATGCGCGCCGCGCTGCGCTCGGGCCTCGGCATCGGCGAAGTGCCGGTGCACATGGGCGAACGCGACGGCCTTGCCCGCATCTGGCCCGCGCAGACTCGGGAAGCGCCCTACGAGGTCTGGCTCGTCACGCATCGCGACCTGCGCCACACCGCGCGCATCCGCGCGACGATCGACGAGATCGTGTCCGCGTTCGACTCACATCGATGAGCCCGTCGCCCTGTGGCAACGTCGGCGCGCCGAGCGCCCCCGCCTATTCGTCGCCGACGCGCGTGCGGGCCGACGCATCGAGCGCCAGCCCGCTGCGCACGGCCTGGATGCGCGACGTGACGTTGAGCTTCTCGAAGATGTTCTTCAGGTGCCACTTGATCGTCTCCGGCGCAACGCGCAGCGCGCGGGCGATCTCCTTGTTCGACAGGCCGCGCGCGACGTAATCGAGGATCTCCACCTCGCGCGCGCTCAGGTTGCCGGTCGTGCCGGGCCGTGCGGTCGGCGCGGCATTCGACGCCCGGTCCGCGTCGAACGCGCGCGCGAGTTCGCGCAGATACCACGCACCGACCGCCGGAAACCGGTCGGCCCGCTTCAGCACGCGCGCCGTCAGGCGTTCGGCTACGGCGCCTTCGTCGACGAACGTGCGCACGAGCCCGTTGCCTTGCCCATATTCGAGCGCAGGGGCAAGCACGGCCAGTGCGTCGTCCTCCTGCCCGGCCTGTTCGAGCGCGACCGCACGCAGCACGGCGGCCTGCGCGGCGAACCAGTCGAAGCCGCGCGCGGCCAGCACGTCGTGCACTGTGGCCATGACCTCGGCCGCCTCGTTCGCACGCGCATCGGCAAGCAGCAGCCGCGCCCGCGCGGACTGCGCCATCTGCCACGTCTCGACGTAGCTCGACGCGGCTTCCGGTGGTTCAGCCGACACCAGCGCCGCCAGCGCCCGCCCGACACGATGAGCCTGTGTCAGCTTCCCCGCGCTCACATGCAGCCGAACACCGGTCGCCATGCAGGCGACGCGCAGCCGCAACCATTGCCGGCTGCAGGCGATGTGATCGGCTTCGTCGAGCATCTCGTGCGCGCGGGCCTCGTTGCCCGACCGGAACTGCAGCACCGCGGCCGTCTGCATGAACCGCAGCAGCGGCCCGAGCGAACACGCCTGCATCGCGATGTCGAAACGGTCGCGCTGTGCTTCGCGCACCTTCGGCCAGTCGTTCCATTCGTAATAGATCGCGGACAGGTAGCCGGCCGACAGCGCCGTCGCCGCCGACAGCCGCCCGGCCGAGCGTTCCGCGCCGCGTAGCGCGGTCTCGAACGTCTTCGACGCATCGTGCAGGCGGCCCGCGACGAATTCGGCGAGGCCGGACATGTTCTGCCGGTAGACATGCGCAAACAGCGGCTCGTGGCCCGACGCCGCACGTTCCGCCCGTGCACGCAGGTCGAGCGCGTCGTCGAGGCGGCCCGCGTAGCCGAGCCCGAAGAGGAGCGTCGTCTGCCCGATCTGCTCGACCCACGAGCCGGCCGGCGGGCCGGCCGCCAGCACGCGCTCGCCGAGCTCGAGCGACTCGATGCTCCGGTCCGACAGCCCCGCGATGAGCGAGCGGACGCCGAGCAGCTCGGTCGCGGTGACCGCGTCCGTGCCGACGCGCCGTGCATCGATATCGGCTTCGATCGCCTCCAGCGCGCGGCGCGCGTCGACTATCTGCATCGACAAAGCGAGCGCCCACACGTGGGCGATGCGCAGGCGCAGGCGGCCCGCCAGCGCCTGCTCCGGCAGGCGGGACACCCAGTCGAGCACGGTGCGGACGTCGCTGGCTGCGATCAGCTTCATCGCGCACGCCTCGACCCAGCCGGCGGCCGCGTCGAAATCGCCGGCCGCGAGCGCATGCCGGACCGCGTCCGGCCATTGCCGCTCGGCCGCATACCACGCGCTCGCGCGGCGCTGCAGCACGGCGACCTCATCCGGCCGGCGTAACGTAAGCTCCTCGCGCAGGTACTGCAGGAACAGCGCGTGATAGCGGTAGCTCTGACGGCCGCCATCGACCGAGCGGATGAACAGGTTGTGCGCGCTCAGCCATTCCAGACACGCGACGGCATCGTCGCGGCCAGTCAGCGCATCGCACAGTGAGGGCGTCATCCGGTCCAGCACGGCCGTACAGAGCAGGAAATGACGGATCGCGTCCGGCACCTGCGTCATCACGTTCTCGTTCAGGTACGCGGCAATGCCGGCCCGCGCGTGGCCGACCTGTTCGGCAACGCGCGCCGCATCGTTGTCGTCGCGCAACGCGAGCGCCGCGAGCTGCAGGCCCGACACCCAACCTTCGGTGGCCGCGCGCAGCCGCCCGACGTTTTCCGCGCTGAGCGGCTTGCCGGCGACGCGCTCGAAGAACGCGCGCGTCTCCGCATCGTCGAAGCGCAGATCCTCTTCGTCGACCCGGACGAGTTCGTCGCGCGATTCGAAATAGCTGAGCGGCAACGCGGGCGCCGAGCGGCACGACAGCACCACGTGCAGGTTCGATGGCGCATAGCGCAGCAACTCGAACATCGCGTCGTGGATGACGGGCGACGCGAGGCGGTCGTAGTCGTCGAGCATCAGGACCAGTTCGGTGCCCGCGACCTCCAGCTCGTTGAGCAGTTCATCGAACACGATCTTCAGCGGAATCAGCGCGCGATCGCGCAGCAGCCGCTGCGCGCGGCCGCCGACACCGCCCGTCGCATCGACGATCGCCGCCACCACGTACGACGAGAAGATCGACGCGTTGTCGTCGTCCTGGTCGAGGCTCACCCAGGCGACCTTCACGTTCGTCGCCACGAGCGCGTGGCGCCACTCCGCCAGCACGGTCGTCTTGCCGTACCCGGCCGGTGCGCACACGAGCGTCAGCCGGCGATCGAGGCCGCGCGCGAGCCGGCCGAAGCGCGCGATGCGCGACACGATTCCACGGGCCGATGCCGGTGCGAGCTTGGTGCGCACCAGCACTTCGATCCCGTCGGCGTCCGCAGGCCCTGCTGCCTGTCTGCTGTCGCTGGACGTCATGCTGTTCCTGTTCTCCTTGCGCTGCGCGCGTACGTCCGCCTGGAAGGCCGGGCCGCCATGCGGCCCGGTGCGCGGCGCGGAGCCGCCGCGCGCCGAAACAGCATAGCGACACGGCGGCGGCCGTCAAAAGTAGGTGATGTCCGTACCGCGGCGCGCGTCGGTCGAACGGAAGGACTCGCATTGTTCTCGATCGCGCGCATGCTGTTCAGCCCCCCATTCGGGGGGCTACCGCGCCGGGAAAGTCGCCCCATCCTGACCGGAAGGTGTCCTGCACGGCCGGCTCGCGCCGCCCGTCGGGGCCGTTGCCCAGCCTTTCCACCAGGAGTCCGCATGAACCGTCGCGACGTCGTCGCCACCTTTTTCGACCGGTATCGCCAGCACGACATCGAAGGCATGCTGGCGCTTTTTTCCCCCGCTGCCAGCCTCGACTACGTGCCGGCCGGCGCGGCTGCGCCGGTCGCCACGCACGGCAGGATGACCTGGGGCGCGCTGCTGGACGCATTCCCGGACCTGTCGAACGGGATCGACGCCATTCATGCGGATGATGCCGGCCGCCACGCCACCGCCGAGGTCACGATCCGCGGCACGCAGGCGCGGGACTTTCTCGGCATCCGGAATCGCGGCCGGTCGTTCACGCTGCGGCACGCGTTCGTGTTCGAGTTCGATGCCGACGGCCGCATTGCGCGGCTGGCCGCCTACTGGGACAACGTCCGGCTCTTCGAGGATCTCGGCAAGACGACACTCGGATGAACGGATGCGGCCGGCGCCCGGCCGGCCGCATCGTCACGCGGGCTGGTAGCGCTCCCGCAGCGCCCGCTTGTTGATCTTCCCGACGCTCGTCTTCTCGATCGCGTCGACGATCAGCAGCCGCTCCGGCACCGCGTATCGCGAAATCAGCCCGCGATCGGCCACCTGCTTCACGTGCGCCTGCAACTCGGCCGGACTGACTCGCCCCACCTGGTCGTCGGCCAGCACGACGAGCGCGAGCGGCCGCTCGCCCCAGCGCGCGTCCTTCACGCCGATGACGGCCGATTCGCGTACGGCGGGATGGCGCGACAGGATGTCCTCGAGTTCCAGCGACGACACCCATTCGCCGCCCGTCTTGATCACGTCCTTGATCCGGTCGGTGATCTGCAGCCGGCCCTCCGGATCGATCACGCCGATGTCGTTCGTATGGAGATAACCGCCGGCCCACAACGACGCCGACGCCGGCGCGTCGCCGAGATAGCCGGCCGTCGCCCACGGCATGCGCACGACGACCTCGCCGGCCGCACGGCCGTCATGCGGCACGTCGCGAAACTGCGCATCGACGATGCGCAGGTCGACGAGCGGTAGCGGCAGCCCCGCCCTGGTCCGGCGCGCGAGGTCGTCGTCGGCCGTGCCGTTCGCCATCGGCGATGCATCGACCTGGGCGATCGTCATCAGCGGGCAGGTCTCCGACATCCCGTAGCCGGTGTACACGTCGATACCGCGCGCAAGCGCCGCCCGTGCGAGCCCTTCCGGCAACGGCGAGCCGCCGACGACCACCTTCCACGACGAGAGATCGACCGACGCCGATGCGGGGCAGTCGAGGATCATGCCGAGCAGGGTCGGCACGCAGTGCGAGAACGTCACCGACTCGCGCGCGATCAGCGCCAGCAGCCCGTCGGGCGAGTAGCGCCCCGGATAGACCTGCTTGAGCCCGAGCGTGGTCGCGATGTAGGGCAGCCCCCACGCGTGCACGTGGAACATCGGCGTGATCGGCATGTAGACATCGTCGCGATGCAGGCGCCCGCGATCGCGCGCGCTCGACAGCGCGGCCATCCCCGCCAGCGTGTGCAGCACGAGCTGGCGGTGGCTGAACGCGACGCCTTTCGGCAGCCCGGTCGTGCCGGTCGTATAGAACGTCGTCGCGCGGGTGTTCTCGTCAAAATCGCCGAACGCGAAATCGGGCGAGCTGGCCGCGACGAGCCGTTCGTATTCGTCGGCGAAACCGTCGGGCAGTTCGGTCTCGGCGCCGTCCGCGATCAGCACGAAGTGCTGCGCCGCATCGAGCCGGTCGCGGATACCGTCCAGCAACGGCAGGAAGTCGCGATGCACCAGCACGACACGCGCGCCGCAATGGTTCAGCGTATACAGCAGCTGGTCGGGCGACAGCCTGACGTTCGCGGTCATCAGCACCGCACCCATCATCGGGATCGCGTAATAGCACTCCAGGTAGCGATGGCTGTCCCAGTCCATCACGGCGACCGTATCGCCCGCGCCGACGCCGAGCGACGCCAGCCCGCTCGCCAGTTGTCCGATGCGATGCCGGAACGTCCAGTAATCGTGCCGAACGTGATCGCCGTACACGATCTCCTGTTCGGGCCGCGTGGCGAGCGGCGTGTGAAGCAGCTGCTTGATCAGCAGCGGATACGCATGCGCGGACGAAGTCGGCGCATCGTGCAAATGCGGCTGTGACGGATTCATGAATGGCTCCAGAAGCGACCGGTCAGGCACGATGCCGGCCGGGCAAAAATGCGCGCCCGCGTGCGGCTCGGCCCGTGCGTGCGCCGGGGCCGGTCTTCGCGAGTGCGGCCACGATACCCGACGCACCGGCTTCGGCGCCCCCCCTGTCAGGGGGAGTCGGCGGTTGCGCGCCGGCCCGGCGGACATCCGCGCGTCACGTGCCGGGCGTATCCACGACGGTGTGCGCCAGGTGCGCGGCGCGATGTCACGACCCACCTGATCGGGGGGGCGTAGCGCGACGGGTGCCGCTGTACGATTCATGACGGCGCGCAACCGGTCGTTCGGGGCGCGCATCCCCTCGCCCCGGGCATGAACGGAGGCCCACGCCGCCGATTCGAAACCGCGCATGCGCAATGCACGTGTTTTGGCCGTTTTCCATGCCGAATCCTCAATCCGTCCCCCCGAGAAAGGAGCAGCCATGACTTCCGAACAGCCGCAGATGGACCGAACGCCCACGCCCGATCCGGCCGAAAACAACGCGTACTTTCCGTCCCCGTATTCGCTGTCGCAGTACACGTCGTCGAAGACCGACTTCACCGGCGCGGATTACCCGAATCCGTACACGGGCGGCAAGTGGAAGGTGCTGATGATCGCGACCGACGAGCGCTACATCCTGATGACGAACGGCAAGATGTTCTCGACCGGCAATCATCCGGTCGAAATGCTGCTGCCGATGCATCACATGGACCAGGCCGGCTTCGAGATCGATATCGCGACGCTGTCGGGCAACCCCGCGAAACTCGAACTCTGGGCGATGCCGGGCGACGACGCCGCGGTGCAGAGCACGTACCGGAAGTACCTGCCGAAGCTCAAGGCGCCGCTGAAGCTGTCCGACGTGCTCGACGCCGACCCTGGCGCCAAATCGCCGTACATCGCCGTGTTCATCCCCGGCGGCCATGGCGTGCTCGCCGGCATTCCGTACAGCAAGGACGTGAAGCGCGCGCTGCACTGGGCGCTCGACTACGACCGGCACATCATCACGCTGTGCCACGGGCCCGCGAGCCTGTTGTCCGCTGCCGTGGACGAAGATCCGCAGGACTTCCCGTTCAAGGGCTACGAGATGTGCGTGTTCCCGGATGCGCTCGACACCGGCCCGAACCTCGAGATCGGCTACATGCCGGGCCCGCTGCCGTGGCTCGTCGCGCAAAGCCTGGAAAAGCTCGGCGCGAAGGTGCTCAACAAGGACATGACCGGCCGCTGCCACCAGGACCGCAAGCTGATCACGGGCGACAGCCCGCTCGCGTCGAACGGCATCGGCAAGCTCGCGGCCGCCGCGCTGCTGAAGGAAGTCGGCCACTGACACGGCGCACCGCGGTCCGTCGGCACCGCGTGCGCGATGCGCTTCGCGCACCGTCACGTAGCCGACAGGGGGCCTGCCCGCCGCCGCGAGCGCGGGCCGGCCATCAGCGCCATATCGTTCGTGAACGCGCCGGCACGGGCCGGCGCGCAACGCCGCCCGACCTCTGCTCGACGGCGTTTCCCATGCGGTAGTATGGCGACTCGATGGAAACCCCAATGGACTCACACGTATGGCCCAGCCTGATCTCCCGCCCCCTGCCAGTGCCGGCCAGGACGCCCAGGCGCTCGTCCTCATCGCCGAGGACGAACCCGAGATCGCCGAGATCCTGACCGCCTATCTCGCGCGCGGCGGCCTGCGCACCGTGCACGCGGCCGACGGCCGCCGCGCACTCGAACTGCACCTGCAGCTCAAGCCCGACCTCGTGCTGCTCGACGTGCAGATGCCGCATGTGGACGGCTGGAAGGTGCTCGCCGAAATCCGTCATCGCGGCGACACGCCCGTCATCATGCTGACCGCGCTCGACCAGGACATCGACAAGCTCACCGGCCTGCGCATCGGCGCCGACGACTACGTGGTGAAGCCGTTCAATCCCGCCGAAGTCGTCGCGCGCGCGCAGGCTGTGTTGCGCCGTTCGATGGCCAGCTCCCGCCAGGAAGAACAGCGCGTGCTGCGGGTCGCACCGTTCGAGATCGATCTCGAACACCACGAAGCCACGCTCGACGTGGACGGCGAACGGCACACGCTCGTGCTGACACTCACCGAATTCAAGCTGCTCGCGCAACTCGCGCGCGCGCCGCGGCGCGTGTTCAGCCGTGCCGAGCTGATGGCCACCTGCCTGCCGGAAGGCGACGCGCTGGAACGCACGGTGGACAGCCACGTCAGCAAGCTGCGCAAGAAGCTGGACGATCTCGGCGTGCAGGGCGTGCCGGTCAGCGTGCGCGGCGTCGGCTACAAGCTCTGGAGCTGAACGTGAAGCTCGATGGCCTGAGCCGGCAGATCGCGCTGACCATGGCCGGGATGGTGTTCGGCGTGACACTGCTGATGGTGCTCACCGCCACCGTCTTCTACTACGTCGCGTTCAATTACTGGCCCGCGCATTTCAACACGAAGAACTGGCTGCCGACCGCGCCGGAATGGCTATGGCTGATCGCGACCACGTCGGTCGGCCTCGCGCTGTCGGTCACGGTCGCCGTCAATCTCGCGCGCCGCATCCTCGTGCCGCTCAACTCGGTCACGGACAGCATTCGCCGCGTCGCGCGCGGCGATCTCGGCGCGCGCGCCGTCACGGGCGACCGCTCGCTGCACGAAGCTGCGCTGCTCGCCGACAACTTCAACGCGCTCGCCGACGAGTTGCAGCGCGTGACCAACGAGCAGGCGATCTGGAACGCCGCGATCGCGCACGAGCTGCGCACGCCCGTCACGGTGCTGCGCGGGCGCCTGCAGGGGCTCGCCGAAGGGGTGTTCAAGCCCGACGAAGCGCAGTTCCGCAGCCTGCTCACGCAGGTCGAAGGGCTGACGCGGCTGATCGAGGATCTGCGCGTGGTCAGCCTCGCGGATGGCGGCCACCTGAGCATCGAGATCCGCGACGCCGATCTCGCCGCCGAGGTGCGCACCGTGGTCGACGTGTTTGCGCACGCATTGCAGGCCGCCGGCCAGCATCCGGTGCTCGATCTCGACACGCGGCGCATGCGCTGCGACCCGGTGCGTATCCGTCAGGCGCTGCTGGCGCTGCTGGAAAACGCGCGCCGCCACGCGGTGCCCGGCGCGATCCGGATCCAGACGCGCATCGAAGCAGGAATGTGCCGGCTGCGTGTCGAGGACGACGGCCCCGGCATCGCGGCCGATTTCGCGCCGCACGTGTTCAAGGCCTTCCGGCGCGCGGACGACACGCAGCCCGGCGGCAGCGGCCTCGGGCTCGCCGTCGTCGCGGCGATCGCGCATGCGCATCACGGCGAAGCGGTGTGCGTGCCGACCGGCGCGGGCGGCACGCGGTTCGAAGTGCAGTGGCCCGACAACCTCGTGCCGGCGCCGGAATACGAGCGCTTTCCGGACTGAGACGCCACCCGCCTTTACACCGTCACGCCCGCGGTTCGCGCCCGACCTGTTCGAGCGGCGGGTTGAACCCGAGCACCGTGTACTCCAGCACGGACACCGTCCCTTTCCCGGCCGCGCCCTGCACGACGACCGCACGCACGGCGCCGGCCCGGTCGAATTTCAGGCGGGTGCCAAGGGTTGAGTTGCGCAGCGCCTCCACTTCCTCGATCCGCGCGATCGCCAGCTTGCGCACCGCGCCGGACACGTACACCGGCAGGAACACCAGCGCGATGAAGATCGACACCGCCTCCTTCGAGACGCTGTCGAGCACCGGCTGACCCGACATCACGAGCGACAGCGACGTCGCCGCGACGAAGATCGCGAGCACGGTCGCGCCCACGCCGAGCGACGAGAACCGCTCGGCCGCCTTCTTCATGCGTGCCTTCACGAGCGCGCGCGTGGTCGCGGAGGGCACCAGCCATTCGCGCTGCGCGCCGTGGTACCCGGCGAAGCCGAGGAACAGCGTCGCGACGGCGCTGATCGCGATGCTGGTGTACAGCGCATCGAAGATCATGCAGACGAATTCGAGCACGAACACGATCACCGGCGGCCACAGCAGCAGGCGGAACGAATAGCCGTCGCGGCCATGCCCCTGGATCCACGCTCTCACGAGCGGCAGCCGCCAGAAGCGGCTCTCCCGGTGGAGCGAAAGTTCTTCGTTGTCGGTCAATTCTTCACCTGTTGAATCCCTTGCCATTGCCGCGACGGCCGTGAACCGGCGCAACCGCATTCTCCCAGATATGCGGCGTCGTTCATCGGCGGTTCGACGCGCGCGTTCCCGCATCGCGGCCGGCCAAAACATGCCGGCACCCGATTGACCCGGCCCCTGGGATCGCCTTTATGCTGATCGCAACGAATCGACGACCCGAAGGTGACCCATGAGCGATGTCACGCGCGGCCTGAGCGCATCGGAAGCCGCTACGCGGCTCGGCGTATCGGTCAAGGCACTGCGGCTGTACGAACGGCAAGGACTGATCGCGCCCGGGCGGACGATGGCCGGATACCGGGCCTACGGCCCGGACGATCTGGCGCGTGCGGCCGAAATCGCGGCGCTGCGTGCGCTCGGCTTGACGCTCGCCCAGGTGGCGAGCGTGCTGAATGGCGACGCCAGCAGCCTGAGCGACGCATTGGCGGCCCATGAAACGGCGCTCGAGCGCGGCATTCAGGATCTGGTCGGCAAGGTCGACAGGGTTCGCGCGATCCGCGCCGATCTGGCGCGCGGCCGGATGCCCGACGGCGGCGTATTGACTCGCCTGCTCGACCCGGCGGCCACCGGCGTTGCATTCAGTCTCCCCTGGCCGTGGGGCGGCGAATGGTTCGAGTTGCGGGATATCCGTCCGTTGAACTACATCATCGGTTCGCTGGGCAGCGGCAAGACGCGGCTGGCGCTCCGGCTCGCCGACGCACTGCCCGGCGCCTTGTTCGTCGGCCTCGATCGGCTGGACCACGACGGTGTGGCGGCTCGCGACGCGCTGCGCACCGATCCGGCGCTGAAGTCGCGCGTCGCCCACGCATCGGCATCGCTCTCCGACCTGGGCGCGACACCGTCGGCGGCACTCACCGCGCTGCTCGCCAGTCTCGAAGCCGAAGGCCCGCGCGCGCTCGTCGTCGACATGATCGAACAGGATCTCGACCGGCCCACGCAACAGGCACTGATTGCCCATCTGCGCGAACGCGCCGCCGCGGGCATGCGGCCGCTGTTCCTCTTGACGCGCTCGTCGGCGATCCTCGATCTGTCGGCGGTCGGCCCCGACGAAACCATCCTGCTGTGCCCGGCCAATCACAGCCCGCCTTCACGGGTGGCGCCTTACCCCGGTGCGCCCGGCTACGAAGCCGTGGCCACCTGTCTTGCACCGCCCGAGATCCGCGAACGGCTCGCCCGCCGGCCGGAAGCGGCGTGAGGCGCCGTCAGGAGATCACGTCTCCAGCCGCCCCATCCTGCGCGCCATCGCCGGGCTGACCGCATGCACCGGATCGAACCCGAAGAATTCGAGCACGTGGCGCGCGACGTCGTCGCGGTCGTTGTCCGCGCAGATCATGTGGTAGCTGTTCTCCAGCACGATCCCGCGCGCATCGGGCATCTTTTCCAGCAGGAAATCGGCCGAGCGCAGGCTCGTCAGTTCGTCCTCGCGCGCATGCAGCACGAGCGTCGGGCACGGCGTGCCGGCCGCGGCCTCCAGTGCCCAGTCGCGCATCCGGTCGACCTGGCGCACGCATGCGAGCGGCACCCACGCATAGTGGAAACTGTCCTCGCGCTCGAACTTCTTCTTCACGATCGCGCGGATCGTCGCGTTCTTGATGCCGAACGGATCGCCTTCCTCGACGCGCATCCGCTCCGCGACACCCGGCACGCGATACAGCACATGCCGCAACGCCCGGTACCACGGCGTCGACCAGCCGTCGATGAACACCGGCGTGGCCAGCAGCGCGAGCCGGCCGCGCGCATGCTGCACGCGATGGCACAGCAGCAGCGCAACCAGCGCGCCCATGCACATGCCCGCGACATGCAGCGTGTCGTAATCGTTTTCCAGCGCGCGATACTGCTCGGTCACCGCGTCGAGCCAGGCTTCCGCGCGCACGCCGACCAGATCCTCGGGGCGCGTACCGTGCCCGGGCAGCGTGATCATGTGCGTATCGCCGCCCGCACGCCGCATCGCCTTGTGCAGCGAACCGAGATCGTACTGCGTGCCGCCGAGCCCGTGGATCAGCAGGACGCCCGTGCGGCCCGTCATGACGCGTCTCCGCTCATTCGTCCGCCGGCCACACGCGCTCGATCTGCCAGACGCCCGCCACCACCGTCACGTCGACATTCGAATCGAGCAGCGGCGCGCCGTGATCGGTGATCGTCTGCGTGCCGCCGTCGCGCTGCACGATACGCAGCGACAGCGACGCGCGATCCTCGCCGGCGATCTCCGCATTCCAGTAGTCGCGCAACGCAGCGCGATCGCCCGGCTGCACGCGTTCGAGCACGAGCGGCACGCTCGCGATCTCTGCCGCAGCGACGCCGACGCCGAACACGCGCTCGACGTCGCCGCTCCACTCGATCCGCTCCGACTCCGGATCGAGCACGTACGCGATCTGGCCGGCGCTCGCGAGCGCGAGCTCCATGTTGTTCTGCAGGACCGCCGCATGCTCGTGCACGCGTTCGCGCGTCGTCTTCAGCGTGCTCACCGTCAGCACCAGCAGCGACGCGACCGCCAGATAAAGCTGCGCCTCGAGCAGCGCACTGCCGTAGTGCTCGTGAAACGACGCGAACGGGCCGTCGCCCTGCGCGGTCTGCTCGATCACGATCAGTGCGAGCACCAGCACCGACGACGAGCCCGCGCGGCCGCCGAGCAGCAGCGTCACCGCGACGGTGAGGAACAACGGGATATACGTGAGCGCGAAGCCGGCGCCCGTGCCGAATTTCTGCGACGTGTCGCCGTCGAAGATCACGAGCGCGGCGCCCACGACCAGCACGAACGAAACCATGCCGAGCACCAGGTCGAAGCGCTCGTGGTCGCCCGAGCGGTGCGCGCGAAAGCGCGACCATGACGCGAGCACCGGCGTGACCAGCAGCACGCCGACGAAGTCGGACGCGGCCCACACCGACCACACGTCGAAGAACGGCGCGCCCTTGACCACCGTGTACCACGCCGCGCCGCCGATCGCGCCGACCACGCCCGCGATCAAGCCGGCAAGAATCACCGAGCGGAGGAAATACAGCCCTTCGAGCGAGAAGCGCACACGCTGGACGAGCCACACCGCAAGCGCGGCCGCACCGACCTCGTCGACCGTGAACAGCACCGCGTTGACCAGGCTGCCGTGTTCGATGCCGGTCAGCGCGAGCTGCCCGACCAGGAACGCGCCGGCCAGCGTCAGCCATTCGCGCATCGGCCGCAGCATGAACGCGCCGACCGTCACGCCGGCCGGCAGCCAGATGTAGCCCGTCAGCCGGACGGGGCCGTTGAACTGGTGCGAGATGTAGCCGGTCGCGAGATACAGCGCCGCCCAGAGCAGCGCGGCGACGAGGCCCGGCCGCGATCGTTTGGTGTCCATCGAGAATCCCTGTGTGCTGCGCCTGCGGTCGGCAGGTGCGCGATGTGCGAATGATATGCGCACGGGGCGGGCCGGGGAATACCGGGGCCGGAAGCGCGTTCCGGGCGCCCGCGCGCCCGCAAGCTGGCGGTTGTGACCGGGCAAGTATCGGAAAAGTTCGGTGTGTGCCGGGTACGGCCGGGATACGTCCGAGCGTCGTCTTGGCCGGACGGCCAAAATCGCCCGCGGCCGGTGGTTCGCACCTGGCATGAAAGGCGTCCGAAAGCATGTGCTTCAGGTATCGTCCGCGTCATCAGCCAACTTTCCACATGACCGCACGCCATGAGCCGCTTCCGCGTCACCTACGACGGGCCCGCGCTCGAAACCGGGCGCATGACCGCGTAGCAGGCGAACCGCGCGGGCCACGGAGACCCAGCACCCGCTCGGGCCGCCCCACGGCGATTTCGTCACGGGCGTATTGCTCCGGCACCAGCGTTTTGCCCTGCCCGGCTTCCGCGGTGCGAATCAGCAGAAAGTCGTCCTCGAAGGCCGAGCCGCGCGCGGCCCGCGTGTCGTGGGCCACACCATGCGCGGTAAACCAGAATGGCCAGTCGGCCCGGTCGGCGTCATGCAGCAGCGGATATTTCAGGCTGTCTGATCGTGCCCGGCGTGACATGAAGCGCCTCGGCGGCAGCCTTGATGCTGCCGCGCTGGCCGACTTCGACAAAGGTACGCAGCGCCTGCAACGGCGGAGCGGCGCTCATTGTATTTAGCTTACCTAAACTCATCGGGCAGAAATTATCGCTTTTTCCATCGCGACATGTAGCCGACCATTCTGAAAGCGCACACGAATCACACACACCATCAGATTTAGTCCGCCTACATCAAAACCGCAATGATCGATCCCGGCGCCGGCAGGTCGCCCGACAGCTTCAACGCAGCGACCACGCGCAAGGACTCGCTCTTCCCGAACCGCCACACCGTCACTGACCCTGCATGCCATGAATGACTCGCAAGCGCCTAGCGGAGCGTCGAATCCGGCTTTTTCCGCCCACCCCGGCTATCGGCGCATGTTCGCCGCGGACCAGTTGACCCTCGGCATCTTCCTGCCGCTGCGCGCCTACCAAGGCGACATGCGCGTACTGACCGGGCAGGCCGGCCTCGTCGCGGACATCGACCGCCGCGGCTTTGCTGCCGTATGGGTCCGCGACGTGCCGCTGTTCGACCCGTCGTTCGGCGATGCGGGGCAGGTCTTCGACCCGTTCACCTACCTGTCCTTCCTCGCTGCCCGAACCACGCGCATTGCGCTCGCCACCGGCAGCGCGATCTTTTCGCTGCGCCATCCGATCGATCTGGCCAAGAGCGCGGCCACCATCGACCGGTTGTCCGGCGGCCGTCTCGTCATGGGCATCGCGTCCGGCGACCGGCCCATCGAGTTTCCAGCCTACGGTCTCGCGCATGCGTCGCGCGGCGAACGGTTCGCGCACACAGTCGCCTATTTCCGCAAACTGATGCGGGCAGGAAACCTGACGATCGAATCCCCACTGGGCCGCTTCAACGGTGCGGAGCTGCTTCCGAAGGCCACCATCGGCGCGGTACCGCTGATCGTCACCGGCGCATCGGGCCAGCCGCTCACGTGGATCGCCGAGCACGCGGACGGCTGGCTGACCTATCCCGGCGATTCGCACACCCGCGCCGGCCCGCAGCGACTCGCAGAAAAAATCCGCGCGTGGCGCGCACTGATTCCCGACGGTGGATTCCGGCCGCACATGACCAACGAATGGATCGACCTCGTCGACGATCCCGATTACCCGCGCACGCCGCTGCACGGCGGGTTCATCCTGCGGACCGGCCGCCACGGACTCATCGCACTGCTGAACGAATGGCGCGAAGCAGGCGTGAACCATGTCGCGCTGGGGATCCAGTTCTCGCAACGGCCCGCGGCGGAGATCATCCAGGAACTGGCCGAGGAGGTACTGCCGCACTTCCCGTCGCACGACGGGCCGGCAGCGATCACGACGGCGTGGTAATCGGGCGCGCGCCGGCCAGCACGGCAATCAACTGCGGCCGGCGCCGGTCATCGGTCAATGCCGGCTACCCGCCACCTGGCGGGCCGGCTGCGATCGCACCCGTACGCCACCCGCGTCGAACGCCCTCCCGATTCAATCCGCCCGCCGCCACACCGAGATCGGTATGTCGCCGTTGGCACGCGGCGGCACGCTGTAGCTCAGTTCGCCGTCCTTCAATTGATAGCTTCGCGTCTGCGTTTGCCCGATCCAGTTCGGGTACGACGCATTGCTGATGTGAAACGCGAGCGTGTGTTTCGCGGGATCGACGGTCAGCGTGCCGTAGTGGGTACTCGAGCCGAGCACGGCGTCACGGAATTCGTCCGGCGTGCCGGTCGCCTTGTCGTTCGACGCGAAGCGCGGGCGCTCCGACCTGAAGATCTGCAGCGAATAGTTCCCGTGCACGTCGATCAGCAGCAGCCCCTTCGGATCGGCACCATAGTCGCGGCCGACCGTGCCGTCGGGATGTCGTACGTCCGCCGCGACCAGCGTCCACGTCCCCGCGAGCGACGGCGCGGCCGATGCGTCGCCGGGAATCATCGATGCGGCCAGCAGCATGCCGGGAAAGCCCTGGCGGAATATCGAGCGGATGTTCATTCACGGTCCTTGTAGGAAAGAAGGGAAAAAACCTCACGGACATCCGCAGCCGCGTATCGCGCGCATCCCCGTGAACCGGAACGACCGGTTCACTTGATGGTAGCGACGGGAATGTGCAATAAATACGATAATTCGAAATCGACTTATAAGAAAAACCGAATCATGACGCTTCCGAATCTCGACATGGATGCGCTGCGCACGCTAATCGCCGCGGATCGGCTCGGCAGCCTCAACCGCGCCGCCGACCGGATCGGCCGATCGCAATCGGCGGTCAGCCAGCAGATGCGCAAGCTCGAAACGCAGATCGGCCAACCGCTGTTTCGCCGACAGGGGCGCGGCCTCGTGCCGACCGAAGCCGGCGAACTGATGCTGTCCTATGCCCGCCGCATTCTCGAACTGAACGACGAGGCGGTCGGCGCGATTCGCGGCGCGGCGATCGACGGGGCCGTGCGCTTCGGGCTGCCCGGCGACTTCGCCGAATCGTGGCTGCCCGTCGCGCTCGGCCAGTTCAAGCGCACCCATCCGGGCGTGCGCGTCGACATCGTCGTCGACGGCAACGGCGCGCTGCTCGACCGGCTCGATGGCGGCGAACTCGACCTCGTGCTCGCGATGGGCCGCGGGCATCGCGCCGACGCGGAACACCTGGTCACGCTGCCGATGGCGTGGATCGGGCCGCATGGCATCGACGTGCGTCCGCAAGCCGGCGCGCCGCTGGATCTCGCGCTGTACAAACCGCCGTGCCTGTTCCGCAAGGCCGGCACCGATGCGCTCGACACGGCCGGCATCCCGTGGCGGCTCGCTTACACGACCGGCAGCCTGCAAAGCCTGTGGGCCGGCGTCGCGGGCGGACTGGGCATTACGGCGAGAACGATGGTGGGTGTGCCGCCGACGCTGCGGCAACTCGGTGAGCGCGACGGCCTGCCGCCGCTGCCGTCTGTAGACGTGTGCCTCCATGCGGGCGGAGGCGATGCGCGTGCCGCGCTCGTGAGCCTGAAACGCGTGGTGGTCGACACGCTGATCGCCAATCTCGTCGATGCGCAAAAGGCATCCGGCCGGCACACGGGATGATCGGCCACGCATGCGCGCCCGATGCGGCGCCGCGCCCTTTGACCGGCTGCCCACCATCGGGAATGATTCGCTGCGGGGGGCGACCTTCTCGTCGACGATCCCGCATTCCCGAACTAACGAGCCTGCACGATGACACCCGCAATCCGCCTGCGCCCGGCGTCTGCCACCGACCTGCCGTTCCTGTTGAACCTGCGTCGCCTCACGATGACCGAGCACCTGCAACGCGTTGGCGCACCGACCGACGACGACGCGCACGACCGGCGCATCCGCGCGCACTTCGACGATGCGATGATCGTCTGCGAAGGCGATGACGCCATCGGCTTGCTGAAGGTGACACGCTCCACCGACGAGTGGCACGTGCACCAGATCCAGATCCTCCCTGCACACCAGGGCCGGGGCATCGGCGAGGCCGTGCTCAACGCACTACTGGACGACGCGGCACACGCGCACGTGCCCGTGTCGCTCAGCGTGCTGCATGGCAACCCGGCGCGGCGGCTCTACGAACGGCTCGGCTTCCGCAACGAATCGGAAACCGACACGAGCGCGAGCATGATCTGGCGCGCGTGACGCCCGGCGTGTCGACGCCGCGGCATTACTGCGTGATCTTCGCGTCCTTCAGCAAGTTGCCGATCATCTGCGCACTCGCCTTCTCCACGGCGGCCGCCTGCAATTGCTGCTGAAGCCCCGGCTTCGCGGTCGCGAAGCCCGGCACCTGCGTCGGCCGCTTCGCATCCAGCTTCACGATCGCCCGCACGCCATCGACCGGAATCGAATCGTTCGTCGCGGCACCGACCTTCAGTTTCTCGAGTGCCTGCGCGACCGGCAACGGCAAGCCGGACGTCTTGCCTTCCGTCGCCGGCGTGTTGAAGCTGACCCACGGCAACTCGCCGCCGGTATCACGGCTCGGCGCCATGCTGTACTGGCGCGCCAGCCCGTCGAACGACTTGCCCGCCTTCAGTTCGCTCAGCACCGTCGCGGCCGTCATCGGATCCTGGACGACGATCACGCGCGGCTTGTATTCGTTCTTGCCGAGCGCGGCCACGAGCTCGTCGTAGCGCGCCTTGACCTGCTCGTCGGTCACCGGCTCGGGCTTCACGTTGTCGCGCAGGTAAAGCTGCACTTCGGCATTCGTTTTCGCCTGCTGCACCGCCGCCTTGACCTCGGGCTTGTCGGCATAGTTCGCCTTCTCGGCGGCCTGCTGAATCAGCACGCGCGTGATCAGCTGATTCTTGATCGCCTGGCGGATCTGCGGCGAGTCGGGTTGCCCGGACGCGCGCAGCAGCGTATCGACGTCGGCCTGCGTGATCGGCGTGCCGTTGACCGTCGCAACGGTCGCCGTGGCGGCCGCCGTCTCTGCGTGGACAGTACCGCTCAGCGCGCCGGCCAGCGCAGCGATCAGCAACAGGCGGTTCGGTGTCGTTTTCGTCTTCATCTTTTCGTCACTTCGGCTCAAAAAACGCGGCATGGGGCTGCCGCGCACATTCACCGGCGCGGCAAAGCGCCGGTGCAACCATTCAGTCGATTCGGTTCATCGTCGTAGGCACGCGCAGTGCCTGCCGATGCCGCTGTCATTGTGCCCGGAAGCGATTTTTCGCGTCGTGTGGTTGGGGACAGCCGCCTGGCGGGCGGTGAGGCGCGCGTTGCGCACGCCGGTCATTACGAACGCGCGATGTGGAAATTCTGTGGAAACGCCGTGGAAATCCCGCGAAATCGCGATGAATCACATCATGGCTTCGCGAGCCCGGCCGCCGACCGAGGTCGAGGCGGCCGCGCGCGCCTCATCGAAGTCAGGGCGTCCACCGGTACACGGTGATGCTGTTCCCTTTCACGTTGTTCTTCATCACCACGTACTCGCCGTTCGATCGGCGGTATGCACGAATGCTGTACATCGCATCGATCGCGCTGCTGGTATCGACGGTCGCGGGGCTCGCGTTGACCAGCGTGGTGTCGAGATTGCCGGTGGTGAGGTTGAACGCGTCGACGTTCGGCCACAGCGGCCCGCTGCTGCTGAACCAGTAGCCGACGAACAGATGGTTGCCCACCGCGTCGATCGATTTCGCGCCGCTGTGCGGCAGCGTGATCACCGGGTCCGGCTTCGTCGTGTTGCCCGCGCTCCAGCCGTGATACACCTCGATGCGCGTGCCGATCGACGTCCAGTCGTTGCTTCCGATGGCCCCCTGCGCGAGCACCATCGTGTCGCTGTCCGCGAGATAGACGATGCGCGTGAGCGGCTGGATGCTGTCGGGCACGCGGGTCGCGACGCCCGGCCCCCACGACGGCTTGCCGCTCGCGTCGAAGCCGGTCAGCGGGTAGTGGGTAATCGCGCCGGTCTTGTCGAGGCCGGCCCACACGCCGCCCTTGCTGTCGATGCTGAAACCGCTCGTCACGCGCCGCGTCGTGTTGAACGCCGGGCCCGGGATCGAGCCGTCCGGGATCGCGATGTAGCCGTTCGCCGCATTGAAGTGGAAGAAGTAGAAGACCGGCGGATTCTGGCCCGCCGCGACGAGGATCCGGTTCGCGCCCACCGACGTGAGCAGCCCGAAATGCTCGTCGCGCTGCGTGTCGCTCATGTTGATGCGCGGATCGGCCGGATACGCGAACGGATCGACCGTGTTCGCGACGAACGTGCCGCCCGCGCTGCCGCCGTACACGTGCGTGGCGCCGTAGAACAGCGCGCCATCGGTGACCGGGTCCGGCGCGGCGATCCCTTCGAAGTTCAGCGACTGGAGTGTCCACCGCAGGCTGCCGGTGCTGCTGTACGCATGAATGTCGGTCGCGCCGTTGCGGCCGAGATCCCAGCTGCCACCCCACGGATTGTTGAGCACATAGAGATTGCCGCCGGTGTCCTTGCCGATCCCGACGATGCGCGTGAAGCGCTGCGCACCGACCTGCCCCTTGATGCCCGTCGTCGTGTCGAGATAGCCGCCGCGCACGCCGAACGTGCCGGCCAGCGCGGGCCGGCCCGCCACCGTATAGCGCTTGATGTTCTGGTCGGGGCCTTCGTCCCCCACCAGCAGCTGCCCGGCCGCCGCATCGACATACAGCGCCGACGGCTGCGACCCGGCCGGCATCCGGATCGTGTTCAGCAGCGCACCGGCCGGGCTGAAGCCGACGATCGAGCCCACGCTCTTCTGCGCGACCCACACGTTACCCGCTGCGTCCACCGCGAGCGCGCCCGGCCCCGATACGTTGATGTCGCGCTGCCACACGCCGTCGGTGGTGAACACGCGCACGCGATTGCCGTAGAAGTCGCTCGCATAGAGCAGCGAGCCGGCCGTCGCAAGCCCGGTGACGACGTCGATGCGCGGCTGGTTGGTCGCCGCGCTGACCTGGATGACGCGGTCGCGATACTTCGTCGCGCGGTTGTAGCGCCCCACGGCGCCGCTGCCGTAGGTCTTGCCGGGCTGCAGCGCGACGAACAGCGAGGTTGCGTTGCCCGTGATCGCGCTGCCCTGGAACTCCGCGTGCGTGCCGATCGAGCCGAGGCTCTTGCCGTTCTGGTAAATCGCGACGCCGCCTTCATCCTCGTCCCACATCGACGCCGTATAGATCACGCCTTCGGGCGCGACCCACATCGCGCGCGCGACGTTGCCGACATGGGCCGCAAGCGTGCCATACGTGTTCGCGAGCCAGTCGGTGGTGTTGCGTGCGTGAACGGAAGGGGTAATCGCGGCGATCGCTGCGGCGAGCAGCGCAGCCTGAAATCGTTGTCTGGCGACCATGACGGATGCTCTCCTGGATGGTGAGAACTTTCACCTGAAGGGCCGGCCGGATGGCTTGAAAACCGCGATGCGTAAATTCTTCCCCTGAATCATCCGGCGCAGTCGGTATTACGTGCAGCATGCGTTCGATAATGCGCAGCGCGAGAATAGCGTTATATAAATCGAAAAAAATTGCGAATCGCTCGTGCCGCTGCGCTTTCCGCCGGTTCGGGTTCGATTGCATTGCCGGTCGCGCCCATCCACGCTGACGGGGCGCGCGACGGCGCGACAGTGAATGGTCACTTACACGTCGAATCGGGGATCGGAAAAATCAGGCGTGTGCCTGCGGGAATATCGCCGCGGGTTCAGCGACGACGGATTGAATCGGCGAGCGCCGGTATCAATCAGGGAATCGAGCGGAAAATCGTCGCGTTCAATACGGAATCATTGCCCCAAAAACAAATCGCCGGCCTGAATCCGTTGCGAATCCAGGCCGGCGATCGTCCATGAGCAAGGGGCAGGCAACGCGCCACTATCGCTGCGCTGCCGCCCTGCCGCGCATCATGCCGATGCCGAGGTTTCCGGCACCTTCACCTTCATGACGCGTCCGTTGTCCGGATCGTCGTCGTCGCGCGGATCGTCGAGCTGCCCTTCCCACTTCGCGACCACGGCCGCCGCGATCGAGTTGCCGACCGCGTTGGTGGCCGAGCGCCCCATGTCGAGGAACATGTCGACGCCCATGATCAGCAGCAACCCGGCTTCAGGCATGTTGAACTGGTTGAGCGTCGCCGCGATCACGACGAGCGACGCGCGCGGCACGCCGGCCATCCCCTTCGACGTGACCATCAGCATCAGCAGCATCGTGATCTGCGTGCCCAGCGGCAGATGAATGCCATACACCTGCGCGATGAACAGCACCGCGAACGTGCAGTACATCATCGAGCCGTCGAGGTTGAACGAATAGCCGATCGGCAGCACGAAGCTCGAGATCTTGCGGTTCACGCCGAAGCGGTCGAGCGCGTCCAGCAGCTTCGGATAGGCGGCCTCCGAGCTCGCCGTCGCGAACGACAGCAGGAACGGCTCGCGGATCAGCCGGATCAGCGTGAATGCCCGCTTGCCGAGGAACACCACGCCGGCGAGCGTCAGCACGCCCCACAGCAGCGCCAGGGCCAGATAGAAGCTCGCCATGAACTTCGCGAACGTGAGCAGGATGCCGAGCCCCTGGGTCGTGATCGTCGACGCCAGCGCCGCGAACACCGCGACCGGCGCGAACCACATCACGGCGCCCGTCACCTTCAGCATCACCTGCGCGAGATCGTCGATCACGCCGGTCAGGCGCTTGCCCGATTCGCCGAGCGCGGACAGCGCGGTACCGAAGAAGATCGAGAAGACGACGATCTGCAGGATTTCGTTGTTCGCCATCGCTTCCGCGATCGACTTCGGCACCAGGTGGACCACGAAGTCCTTCAGCGTGAAGGCGCCCGTCTTCAGGCCGAGGGCCGCATCGGACGCCGGCAGCGGCAGGCTCAGATGGCTGCCCGGTTGCAGGATCGTTGCGGTCAGCAGGCCGAGCAGCAACGACGTAAACGATGCGATGAAAAACCAGCCGAACGCCTTGACGCCGACGCGGCCCACCGCGCTGCCGTCGCCCATCTGCGCAATGCCGACGGTCAGCGTCGCGAATACCAGCGGCGCGATGATCATCTTGATCAGGCGCAGGAACACGTCGGACAGCAACGACACGTAGCCGGCGACCTCCTTCGCCATGTTCGGGTCGGGAAACGCGCTATGACAGGCGTAACCCACTGCGATACCAAGAATCATCGCGACAACGATGTACTTGGTGATGTTGTGCTTCTTCTTCATTAGTAATCCAAATCACAAAGCTTATGTTGCTAACGGCTGGCACATCTTTCGCGCCCGGCTACGAATCGAAACCCACGTCTCTCTGGGTGCGACAAGTCCGCCGTTGGCGGTCGCCATGGCGGACAAGGGGGGGCATTCTAACGCAAATGCCCCCCTGGCTTTCAAATTTGAAAGTCGATCGGGTTGATCTGCGTCCGGATGCCGTCCAAAAAGCCGGTTTTGTCGCGATCCAGCCCGCATCCTGCGCGATCAGGCAGGTAATCGGGCCACATCACCGTTCGCGCCGGGGCCACCACGATTCACGCGCCGGCGGCAGGAACCGCGTCACCGGGATTCCCCCTCCTCCCCGCCGGCATCGCACCGCGTGACGACTCCGCAAGCGTTCGCGACACATCCTCACAAAGATGCGCAGACCTTGACACTACGATACGTAATGCTTCTGTAATATTTTGAAACGATTCGCATTGCCGCCACGCCCGGGCGTCGATGCGCACGCCCGCATCGGCAACACGGAACCGGGTTCGGGTCATGGCTTTCAACGGGTTGAGGCATTCATTTTTTAAGCAGTCCTGCTCAATGAAGGAGCGAGGAAAGGCGGCATCGTGATGAACATTCTGTATACCAACTTCCACGGCGACTACGGCGGCGGCCAGGACACCTACGTCCGCGATCTCGCTGCCGCGATGAGCCGGCATCATCGCGTGACCGTCGCGTCGCCGGAAGGCAGCCGCCTGTCGCGACTGTTGAAGGACAGTCCCGACGTGGCCATCTTCGACATGGAATTCAAGCCGCGCTGGAACCGGCTGTGCCAGGAAATCGTCCGGCTGCGCCAGCGGATCGTCGCCGAGCGCTTCGACGTCATCCATGTCAACGGCGCCGCCGATCACCGGCAGGTGATGCTCGCGCTGCTCGGCTGCCGGTATCGGCCTGCGGTGGTGCTCACCAAGCACAACACCTATCGTGCCGACAGCTTCGGCAACGTGCTGCGCGCACGCCTCGCCACCGACCACACGATCGCGGTCAGCGACTACGTGGCGGGCATGCTCGCGCGCCAGTCGCCCTATGGCAACGTCACGGTCGTCAAGCACGGCGTGCGCCGGCAGGCCGCGGAACGACTGGCGAGTGACGAAATCCGCCATCGCAAGATCGCGTTGTTCGGGCCGGCCAGCGCGGACGCGATCGTGCTGGGCAGCAGCGCCGGCACCACGCCGGAAAAAGGCTGGATGGACCTGATCGCGGCGCTGGGCCGCCTGCCCGAACACGAGCGCGAACGGTTTCGCGTGCTGCTGATCGGCGCTGAGCCGACCGCCGAGCAACGTGAACAGATCGCGCACCACCGCATGGCGGCGCGCACCGCTTTCACCGGCCGCCTCGACGACGTGCGCGCGCCGTTCTCGATCATCGACGTGTCGTTCGTGCTGTCGTACCAAGAGAGCCTGTCGTATGCGTGCCGCGAAGCGATGTCGTTCGGCTGCCCCGCGATCGTGACGCGCGTGGGCGGGCTGCCCGAGAACGTCGAGCCGGGCGTGGACGGCTGGGTGGTTCCGCCGCGCGAGCCGGAAGCAATCGAGGCAATCCTGCGCGCGATCGTGCGCGAGCCCGGGTGCGTGCGCGAGATGGGTCGCAGCGCGCGGCTGAAGGGCAAGCGCGAGTTCTCGTTCGAACGATTCGTCGACGCGACGCTGTCCGTCTATCAGAAATCGATTCGACACAACCCCAATCGTCGGGTGACATCCTTGAGGTCCGTTTAATGGCAATGAACATCTGGAAGAAATACTGGGATCTGCGCACGCAGGAGTGCCCGTGCGACGTGCACTTCATCGAATGGCTGGAATCCGTTCGCCTGAACGGCATCCGCATCTATCACTTCGGCACCGGCGGCCACCATCATGTCGGCCTCGAATGCGCGCGGCCGCACCTGAACAACACCGTCTTCGGCGTGACCGCGTCGCCGAAGGAATACAAGTCGTACGTCGATCTCGTCACGCGGCAACCGGAGGTGAGCAAGACCTATCTGGCCTATTTCGGCGACATCTATACGAGCAACTCGGACCTGCTGCCCGCGTTCGACGTCGTCACGCTGTTCCATCTGTGCGAATTCCGCGACGAGACGAACAGCCGCTACGGCGCGAAGACCGACGCCGAAGTGCTCGACCTGTTCGCCCGCCATACCGCGCGCGAAGGCCACCTGCTGTTCTACAAGGGCTCGTCGGCGTACCGGCAGGCCGAGCCGATCATCGAGCAATGGGCCGCGAATGCCGATTTCGTCGAAATCGGCGACTTCAAGACCCTGCGGATTTTCCGCAAGGCCGCGTAATTCCCCGTTCTCGCGACCCGCTCATGCTGCTGCCCGCCCCACGCTACCCGATCCTGATGTATCACCAGATCCGCACGCTGCCGCCGCCGACCGACCGCCTGCGCAGCCTGAGCGTCGCGCCCGATGCGTTCCGCCGCCAGATGACGCTGTTCAGGCGGCTCGGCTATCGCGGCCTGAGCGTGCGCGAACTGCAGCCGTACCTGCGCGGCGAGCGCAGCGGGAAAGTGTTCGGCATTACGTTCGACGACGGCTTTCTCAACGTGCTGACGCATGCGATGCCCGTGCTGGACGCGCTCGGCTTCACCGCGACCTGCTACTTCGTCGCGGGCCGGTTCGGCAGCGAGAACGACTGGGATGCGGGCGCCGATACCGCACGCTCGCCGCTCATGACGTGCGCGGACATGCTCGCCTGGCGCGATCACGGCCATGAAATCGGCTCGCATACGCTCGATCACGTCGCGCTGTCGCACGTACCGGCGCACGTGTCGGACGTGCAAATCACCGAATCGAAGCGGCGGCTCGAAGCGTTCAGCGGCCAGACCATCGAATCGTTCTGCTACCCGTACGGCGATCTGGACCCGCGTGTGCGCGACCAGGTCGTCGCCGCGGGTTACCACCACGCGACGACGACGCGGCGCGGCTGCGCCGATGCGGACGACGATCGGTTCCTGTTGCCGCGGATTCCGGTCGCGGGCGGTGTCGGTGCGCTGCGGCTGTGGTTCAAGTGCGCAAAGGCGCGGATTCGGCGGCGCCGGTCGCTTGCGTGACATCGACCGTCGCCCTGGCTATTCCGGCCGCTGCCTGCCGAATGCGAGCAGACCGGCCAACGCGATTCCCATAAACAGGATCCATCCCGGCGCGAGCACCGTCCAGCCTGCGGCGATGCTGCCGATGAAGTTGCCGAGCATCCCGCCGATCGCCCACGAAATCGCCGACGCGCCGAAATAGCGGCCGGCATTGCCGTCCGTCGTCAGGTCGGCGAGCGCAATGTTCGATGCGGGAAGAATCAGGCTCTCGCCAAACGTGAAGACGATCGCAATCACGACCAGGATCACGAGCGACGCCTCCGCGCCCCGATCGCGAGTGAACAACAGTGCCGCAATCGCAAAGCAGCCGCACAACGCGGCATGCCCGATCACCATCATCGCGCGCCAGTTCGTGCGCTGAAACCAGCCCATGCCGAGCCAGGCGGTGGCGATTCCGATCAGCGCGTTCGTGATGTAGAACGGTCTCACGCCGTTAAAGCCGTGTGCGCCATGCGAAAAGGTCAACGGGATGAAGACGTAAATCTGCGTATACACGGTCCAGAACGGAACAAGCGCCCAGCAGAGCCGGCGGAACCGCCTGTCGCCAAACGCGGCCAGCACACCGCGCAGCGGGTGCGCTGCGGCCGCGGGGCGCCGGCTTCGCCCCGCGATCCACGGAGCAATCAGCGCGAGCGCCGTGAACACCGCGCCGCTCACCAGAAACGGCAGTGCCCCGTTCGTGTTCGGCACGACGATCAGTAGCGCCGGGCCGATCAACGCGCCGAGATTGAGCGCCAGATTGTTCAGTGCGAACACCTTGGGGCGCACCGCGCCATCGAGCGAGCCGAAGATCGAATACGCGGTCGTTTCGTAAAGCGCCGCCCCCAGCCCGGACAGGCACGCCCACATCAACAGGCCCGGCAGCGACCGCGCCAACGCGAATCCGACGAACCCCACCGCACGGCAAAGCAGGCCGAGCGTGGTCAGCACGCGACTGCTGAAGCGATCCGTCGAGGCACCCAGCACCAGCGGCAGCAGCCGGCTCGCCAGCAGATTCACCGTCAGCACGCTGGCGACGCTACTCGCGTCCAGATGACGCTCCATGTCCAGGAACGCGGCAAGCAGCGGCAGCGACCCGAACACCGACAGATTCACGAGGAACTGGAAGATCAGCAGGACCCGCGTCGACGCCGGCACGCCTTCCGCGATTCCCGTGAGCCAGGCAGCCGGCTTGTTGTCCTTCTGGCGAAACGGGTCGACTCTGTCGCCGGACACCCGGCGATCGCAATCATCCATCATGTTCTCCGCTGACGTTCGATGCCGGCCAGACGGAGCATGAAAAAAGCCCCGTCCGTTTCCGGCGGGGCTTGGGGTGGGTTCGACACACTGGCCTACGACGCGCAACCTCCTCCCGGCCCGCCATTGGCGGTCGTGGTGGTAGTCGTGGTCGTGACGAAACGTGCGTTCATGTGACGAATCTAGTCAACCTGCTGCCGGACGTCAATACGTCCACCGTGTGGCCTGTCAGAGACGAAGCTCGCCGAAACCACGGAAAACGCGCCGGTCTTCCCGATTTCGCGCACGCACCCTTCGGCCATGCGCTCACCGCCGGAACGCCCGGCGCATCTGCGCGCCGGCCACGTCGAACACCTGGCGGGCGGCCGGCGTCACGCCGACCATGTGGATGCACGCATGGATCATCCCCGGCAGCACGACGCAATCGGCCGGCACGCCGGCTTCCCGCAATCGCTCGGCATACGCCTGCGCGTCATCGCGCACCGGGTCGTACTCGCACGCCAGCAACGTGGCCGGTGGCAAACCCTCGAACGAAGCCGCCCGCAGCGGCGACACACCGGGTGAGCTGCCGTCGTCCGCATCGGCCAGGTACAGGTCGAAGCAAACCCGCATGATCTCTTGCGTCAGGTAGTAGCCCTGCCCGCAAGTCCGATAGGACGTCGCGCTCATCGACGCATCCAGCGGCGGATACAGCAACAGCTGATGCGCGATCGCCGGGCCGCTCCGCTCCCGTGCGACCAGGCAGGCAGCCGCCGCCAGGTTGCCTCCGGCACTGTCGCCGCCGACGGCGATGCGCGCCGGGTCCAGCCCCAGGGCGCCCGCCTCGCGGAATACCCAGTCCAGCGCATCGCAGAAATCCTCCAGCGGCACCGGAAACGGGTGCTCCGGCGCAAGCCGGTAATCGACCGACAGCACGACGCATTGCGTCGCGTTGGCCAGCGCGCGGCAAGGATTGTCGTAAAGCTCGAGCGTGCCGAGGCACCACCCGCCGCCGTGCGCATAGACGATCGCCGGCTGGCCTGCCACGCGCGCCGATGTCACCGCCGGCCAATAGGCCCGCACGCGAATCTGCCGCCCGTCGCGCGTGGGCACCGCGAAGGTTTCCGTACGGTCGACCGCTTCCAGCGGTCCATGCCAGCCCCGCAGTGCCGTATCGGTGGCTTGCCGCAACGCGTCCAGCGACGCAGGCGGCTCGCCCCCGGCCAATCGCTCCAGCAGCGCGGCGATGTTCGCGTCGATCGGCATGGTCAGCGGCTCCGTTCCAGGAACGGCAGCAGATGGCCGATGAACGCGTCCGGCGCCTCTTCCATGATGAAGTGGCCGCAATCGGGGACGACCGCGCCCTGCAGATCCGTCGCGTTGTCGCGCATCGTGACCAGCGGCGCATCGTTGGTCGCATGTTCGGCACCGATGGCGAGCACCGGCATCGCCAGCTTGTGCTGCGCCCGCTCGCGGTTCTGCCGGATCGTCTCCGGAATCGCGCGGTAATACGAGAAGCCGCCACGCAAGCCGCCCGGCGCCGCATAGGCGTCGATATACACATCGACGGCCACGCAATCGCGCCGGAACGACCAGCGGTTGAACATGAACTCCAGATAGGCCCGCTCACGTCCGGCAATCAGCGTCTCGGGCAGATCGGCCAGCTGGTTGAACATGAAATGCCACAGGAAGATGTTCTCTTCCGGCGGAGCGAAGATCGACGGCGCGGGCGCCAGCCCCGGAATCACGGCCTCCGTGAGCGCCAGCGACTTCACGGCCTCGGGCCGATCGCTCGCCAGCGCATAGGCCACCCACATGCCGACGTCGTGGCCGGCCACCTGGTACACATCGAAGCCGAGCTGCACCATCACGCGATGCAACGTGGCCGCCGTGTGCCCCGTGTCGTAACCCGCATCCGGCCGGTCGGAGTAGCCGGTGCCTGGCGGATCGACCGCGATGGCCATGAAGCCGCGCGCGGCGAGCGCCTGCATCACATGACGCCATGCGTACCAGGTTTGCGGCCATCCCGGAATCAGCAGGACCGGGGTGCCGACGCCGGCCGTGACGCAATGAATGCGCTGGCCGTCGATGCGGACGTATTGATGGGCAAAGCGTTGAGCGTCGGCGAACGACGACTGAAGTTGAGCGGACATATCGATGGTTCCTCGCAATGGGGGGCCGGCTCAGGCGATGCCGAGCATGTCGTGGATTTGCTGTTGATTGACCGCGGCACCGGCGAAGTCGTCGAAGACGCGCTCCGTCACCCGGATGATGTGGTCGTTGATGAACGCGACGCCTTCGCGCGCGCCGTCCTCCTGATCCTTGAGGCAGCATTCCCACTCGAGGGTTGCCCATCCTGTGTAGTCGTACTGAGCAAATTTCGAAAAAATCGCCTTGAAGTCGACCTGACCGTCGCCGAGCGAGCGGAAACGGCCGGCACGCTCCAGCCACGAGCTGTAGCCGCCGTAGATGCCCTGACGGCCCGAAGGCAGAAACTCGGCATCCTTCACATGGAACATGCGGATGTGTTCGCGATAGATATCGATGTAGGCCAGATAGTCGAGTTGCTGCAGCACGAAATGGCTGGGATCGAACAGCATCTTGCAGCGCGCGTGCTGGCCGACCAGCGCATGGAAGCGCTCGAAACTGACGCCGTCGTGCAGGTCTTCGCTGGGGTGGATCTCGTAGCAGAGGTTGACGCCGTTTTCATCGCAGACGTCGAGAATCGGCCGCCAGCGGCGCGCCAGTTCGTCGAAGGCCGTCTCGATCAGGCCGGCGGGCCGTTGCGGGAACGGAAACAGGTACGGCCACGCGAACGAGCCCGAAAAAGTGCCCATGTCGGTCAGCCCCAGGCGGCGTGACGCCCGCGCCGCCAGCTCGAGCCGATCCAGCGCCCATGCGGTGCGCGCGGCCGGATTGCCGCGCACGGCCTCGGGCGCGAAGTTGTCGCACATGGCGTCGTATGCCGGATGCACGGCGACCAGTTGCCCGAAGATATGCGTGGTCAGTTCGCTGATCTCCAGCCCGTGTTCGGCCAGCATGCCCTTCACGTCATCGCAATAGGCCTGGCTTTCTGCAGCGGTCTCCACGTCGAACAGCCGGCCGTCCCACGCGGGAATCTGCAGCGCCTTGAAGCCGACGCCGGCCGCCCATTGCGCGATATTCGGCAAGCTGTTGAACGGCATCGCATCGTCGGCGAACTGCGCGAGATGGAGACTGGGGCCCTTGAGAGTACGCATGATCAACTCCTATTGTTTGTTGATCGACAAAGAATAGAATGCCGGAACGGTGCGTGTCAACACGGCGCGCGATAAAATCGGCGCACGATGTGACGACGGACGAAAGGGATATGGCGGGACGACCGAGAGAATTCGATCGCGACATGGCGCTGAAACGCGCGATGCTCGCGTTCTGGCGACGCGGCTACGAAGGCACGTCGATGTCCGACCTGGTCGAAGCGATGGGCATTGCGTCGGCGCGCATCTATGCCGCCTTCGGCAGCAAGGAAGCCCTGTTCCATGAAGCCGTGGCGCTCTACGAACAAAGCGAAGGCGGCTTCGCCGATCGTGCGCTCGGCGAGGAAACCGACGTCCGCGCGGCCGTCGAGCGGATGCTGCGCGACGCCGTCGCCGCTTATACGAAGCGTGGCCAGCCGCACGGCTGCATGGTGGTCTCCGCCGCGACCAACTACTCGGCCGAAAACGAAGGTGTCATGGAATGGCTGGCCGCCCATCGGCGCGCACGCACGCAATCGATCGCCGAGCGCCTGCAGCTTGCCGCCGCGCAGGGGCAGCTCGCGCCGGGCACCGACATCAAGGCGCTGGCCGATTTCTATGCGACGCAGCTGCACGGCATTTCCGTGCAATCCCGCGACGGGGTATCGAAAGAGCGCCTGCTCGCCGCTATCGGGCCGGCGATGATGCCGCTTGCGATGGCGGTACGCGACAACGCGTGACGCGGCCCGACGCGCCGCCCCGGCCGGTCATTTCGCGCTTGCGCGCCCTCGCCTCGGTTTCGGTTTCGGTTCGGGTTCGACCGGCTCGGTCGCCACGCTCCCGGACGGGGCGTGTCTCAGTTTGAGCGCGATGTCGAGTTGCGCGATCCACCCGGGATCGTCGAGCGACGCGCCCAGCAGGGTTTCGATGCGCTCCAGCCGATGGATCAGCGTATTGGGATGAATGTTCAGGCGCTCGGCCGTCACCCTGCGCCGCTGCCCGCTCTCGAAATAGGCGGCGAGCGTCGCGATCAGATCCGCCTCGCCCGACAACTGCTCGATCAGCGAAACCAGGTAGCGCAGCACGTTGGGCGTGCCGCGCACGCTTTCCTCGATCGCGATCGACGAGTACCGGTGGATCCTGCGGGACTGCCCGTCGCGCGGCGCGAAGTCGACGGCCTTCAGCGCCTCGGTGACCGACGCGGCCCAGCCGTCCGCACCATGATTCATTAGGCCGATCCCGATGTTGCGCATGCGCGGTTCCGCACCGACGAGGCGCGCCGCCCGCTCGGCGACGAGCTGGTCGCAGCGGCTGAGCGTATCGCCGCGCGTGCACGGCACCCAGATCACCAGCCGTTCGCGATGCCACGCATGCACGAGCGCCTCCCGCGCCACTTCCAGATGCCGTGCCGCAATCAGGACGAGCCGTTCGAGTTCGTCGTACCGGACAACCGGCGGAAGATCCCGGAGGTCGGCGTCGATCGCGAGTGCGACGCGCGGTGACGTGGCATCCAGTCCGAGCGCGGCGGCCAGCTCCGCAAACATCGCGGCATCGCCGGATGCATGGAAGATCACGTCGCGGAACTGATGCAGCAGCGATTCACGCCACCAGGCCTGCTGGTGCTGCTCGGCCATATAGGCTTGCGCGGTGATCTGCGCCTGCTCGTCGAAGAAGTCGAACAGATACGGCGACACGTCGAACAGCAATTCCTCCGCGAGTGCCGGGTCGGCCCGGCCAAGCTCGGCACTCACCCGCCAGATCTCGCGCGCGCCAAGCTGATACGCACGCAGGATCGACTGCAGCGGCACATTCTGGTGCACGCGGCGCCGCGCCGATTCCTGCAACGCGTCGATGACCTCCGCCGAACAGGGCTTCCCCGTCAGTAACGACCGGAGGCACAGATCCGTCTGCAGCGACATCGCTTCGAAGATGTCGTTTCTGACGGTCGGTGCGAGGTCCCGGTAGCCCTCGAGCTTCATCAGGATTGCATACGCGCTCTCGACGATCACGGCGCGGTCGTCCGCGAGCTCGGCAAGCTTGTCGCGCAGGCGCGAGCTGAGGGGGGGAACGATGACTGGCATGGTCGGCTTGGGTCGCAATGGAATGGACAGGCACGGCGCGGCGCTGTGACTGCGTAGGCGAAAGTATCGCGGAATTGCCCGGCGGTGGCATGGCCAAGGCCGGTCGCGTTGTGAATATCGACAATTGCGTTGTCGGATTTTCCAATTTTCCCGCCGGCCCCGCACGCTTACCATCGAAACCGCACCTTGCCCAGCGCGCACGGTGGTGGATATCGACCGGATGCGCGTGTCGCGTCGAATGCAGGGTGATGCCGAATATGTTCGAGAACCTTTTGTCCTTCAGCCGAGGTGGCACACCGCGCCACGTCGACAGCTTCCGGTTGCTGCTGGACGTCCGTGTCTCGATCGAGCGCATGCTCGACCAGCGCATGCTGACGACACTCGGGATCTCCTTCTCCCAGGGCAGCGTGCTCGTCCAGCTCGCGGGGGGCGAAACCGTCTCGCAACAGGATCTCGCGAAGGCACTCGGCTGCGGTACGAGCCGGATCTCGCGCCTGCTGCACGATCTCCCCAACCGCGAATGGGTCGTCTGCCGTCCGGGCAGCGACGACCGCCGCACGCGGAACCTGTCGCTGACGCCCGCCGGCCTCGCGCTCGCGCGGCAGATCCCGTCGGTGCTCGCCCAGGCCGGGCAGGCCGTACTCGGCCGCTTGTCCGCCGAGGAACGACGCGTGCTCGGCGCCTCGCTGGCCCGCATGCTCGACGAAGTCCGGAAGCCTCGCCGTTGACCCGCGCAGGCCTCGGTGCGGCCCGTTCATGCCGCCATCGAGACGCCGCGCTTTTCCGAATTTTTCGATAGAACCGAAACGAATCACGTCACGTGTCCCAACCTGCCTTGATTGTTTGCCATACCTGCGATGCGGTGCTGAACAAGCCGCGCCTCGCAGGCAAAGCAACCGCCCGCTGCCCGCGCTGCAACGAACGGCTCTACCGCGGCCATGCCGCGCAGCTCGACCGGATCTGCGCGCTCACGCTCGCGGCCCTGATCGCGTTCGCGATCGCCCAATGTTTTCCGATCCTCGAAATGAACGTCAGCGGCATGCACGTGCAGACCACGCTGACCGGTGCACTCGATGCGCTGTGGCGCCAGGACATGCGGATCGTCGCGGTCATGGTGTTCTGTTCCGCGCTGCTGTTTCCGCTGGTCGAGCTGGCCGCGCTCCTCTACCTGCTGGCCCCGCTTCGCGCCGGCCGGATCCCGCCGGCCTTCGACATCGTGTTGCGGGCGATCCAGCTCGTCCGCCCGTGGGGCATGATCGAGGTGTTCATGCTCGGCATTCTCGTCACGATCGTGAAGATGGTGAGCCTCGCGCAAGTCGTGCCCGAGGCGGCGCTGTTCGCGTTCGCGACGCTCACGCTGCTGCTCGCCGTGGCCGCGGCGTTCGACCCCCGCGCGCTGTGGGACGTGGCCGATGCGCTGCGCGAGCGCGCGGCGGGCGGCCCGGCACGTCGCGCGACCGCACGATGAAGATCGTGACCGCTCGCCGCGCGGGTGTGACGGGCTGCCACGCGTGCGGCCGCGTACAGCGGCATGCGCAGCCGGACGCCGGGCACCCGCATGCCACCCCGGCCCGCTGCACGCGCTGCGGCACGGCGCTGCACGCGCGCATCCCGAATGGCCTCGCGCGCACGTGGGCACTGCTGATCGCCGCCGTGATCCTCTATATCCCGGCCAACCTGCTGCCGATGATGCACACGACCTCGATCGTCGGTTCGCAGGACGACACGATCATGAGCGGCGTCGTCTATTTCTGGGTGTCGGGCGAATGGCCGCTCGCCGTCGTCGTGTTCGTCGCGAGCATCCTCGTGCCGATGCTCAAGCTCGGCGTGCTCTTCATCCTCGCTTTCACCGCACAGCGCCGCTCCGCCTGGCGGCCGATGCAGCGCACCCGGCTTTACCGGATGGTCGAACGGATCGGCCGCTGGTCGATGCTCGACATCTTCGTCGTGACGCTCACCGCCGCGCTCGTCCATTTCCGCTCGCTGGCGACGATCACGGCCGGCCCCGGCGCGCTCGCGTTCGGTTCCGTCGTGATCCTCACGATGCTCGCATCGATGCAGTTCGATCCCCGCCTGATCTGGGATCCAGTCGAAACTTCTGGGAAACACCATGAATAGTCCGCAAGGCCCGCAACACGATTCGCACGCGGAACGCCCCGGGAACGGCCAACCGTTCCCGTCCGTCCCCGATCCCGTCATCGCGACACGCGCCGGATGGCTGCCGTCGCTCGTCTGGCTGGTGCCGCTCGTCGCCGCGCTGATCGGCATCGGGCTGGTCGTCAAGTCGGTGCTCGAACGCGGGCCCGAGATCACGATCAGCTTCCGCAACGCCGATGGCCTCGAACCCGGCAAGACCCGGGTGAAATACAAGGATGTCGAAATCGGCACCGTCAAGGCGATCAAGCTTGCCAAGGACTTGTCGCACGTGCTGGTCGACGTCCAGCTCACCAAGGACGCCGACACCTTCGCCGTGAAGGATTCGCGGTTCTGGGTCGTGCGGCCGCGGGTCGGCGCAAGCGGCGTGTCGGGCCTCGGCACGCTGCTGTCCGGCGCGTACATCGGCGTCGATGCCGGGCGCTCGAAAATCGACGCCACCGCGTTCAGCGGACTCGAGACACCGCCAGCCGTCACCGGCGACCAGCGCGGCACGCAATACACGCTGCGCGGCGATTCGCTCGGCTCGATCGATATCGGCTCCCCCGTCTACTACCGGCGCGTGCAGGTCGGGCAAGTCGTCGGCTTCTCGCTCGACCCGCTCGGCACGGGCGTCACGTTCACCGTGTTCGTCAATGCGCCGTACGACCAGTATGTCCACACGAACTCGCGCTGGTGGCAGGCGAGCGGCGTCGATCTGCGGCTCGATTCGAGCGGCCTCAAGCTCAACACGCAATCGCTCGCGACCGTGATTCTCGGCGGCATCGCGTTCCAGGCACCGGTCGACCAGCCAGCCGGCGCCGTTGCCACGCACGATACGGTCTTCGCGCTCGGCGCGGACGAGACGCAGGCGATGCGCGATCCGGACGGCGAACGCGTGCCGGTCGTGATGAACTTCAACCAGTCGCTGCGCGGGCTGAGCGTCGGCGCACCGGTCGACTTCCGCGGCATCGTGCTCGGCGAGGTCACGAATATCGGCATCGACTACGACCCGAAAACCAAGGGCTTCACGATGCCGGTGACGATGAACATCTACCCCGAGCGCCTCGGCAAGCGCTTCCGCGATACGATCCGCAGCAAGGGCGAACCCGCGCGCCGCGAAATTCTTCAGCGACTCGTCGAGCACGGCCTGCGCGGCCAGTTGCGCACGGGCAACCTGCTGACGAGCCAGTTGTACGTCGCGCTCGACTTCTTCCCCGCCGCCTCGGCCGTGAAACTCGATGTCAATCAGGAGACGATCGAGTTGCCGACCGTGCCGAACACGCTCGACGAATTGCAACTGCAGGTCGCCGACATCGCGAAGAAACTCGACAAGGTGCCGTTCGACCAGATCGGCGCCAACCTGAACAGCACGCTCGCCAATGCCGACAAGCTGTTCAAGCAGCTCGACACGCAGGTCGCGCCCGCGGCACGCGATACGTTGTCGGCCGCGAAGCAGACGTTCACGACCGCCGAAGCCACGCTGCAGCAGGATTCCCCGTTGCAATCGGACGTACGCGGCGCACTGAAGGAACTGACGCAAACGCTCCGTTCGCTGAACATGCTCGCCGACTATCTCGAACGCCACCCCGAATCGCTGCTGCAAGGCAAACCCGGAGACAAGCAATGAACGCACGCACGCCACGCCTCGGCCAGCTTCTCGCGCGGGCCGGCGCGACCCTTGCCGTGGCCGCGACGCTCGCCGGCTGCGCGTCGCCGCCGGCCCGCTTCTACACGCTCGCCGCCGACGGATCGGCCGCCACGCCCACCGCGTCGGCCAATCCGGCCTTCCTGATCTAGGTACCTGCCGTCGGCGTCCCCGAGCAGGTTGCGAAGAATCAGTTCGTCGTGCAGAAAAGCATCGGGCAAGTCGATGTACTCGAGCAGGAACGCTGGGCGTCGGCGCCGGCCGACGAGATTCGCAGTGCGCTTTCGTCGGCGCTGGCGCGTCAGCTCGATACGATCGACGTCGCCCATTCGGCTTACCCGCCGGGCGTACCCGTCTACCGGGTCAGCGTGGACGTACAGCGGTTCGAATCGTGGCCGGGCCAGCGCGCCGTGCTCGATGCCGTGTGGAGCGTGCGCTCGCTCTCCAGCCAGCGCGTCACGACCTGTCACACCCACGCGACCGTACCGGTGACGGCGGGCTACGACGCGCTCGTGACCGGGCACCGTCAGGCGATCGGCCAGCTTGCGACGGAGATCGCCGGCACGGTACGCGCAATGGCGACCGCGCAGCGCATCGCCAAAAACGTCGATACGGCGTCGCCGGCCATGCGCTGCCCTTCCGAACCCGAACAGTCATGACGCCCGCCGGCACCGCGCCGACGCAGGGGCGGCGCCGGCAAAAGCGGCTGTTCCGCGCATCGCGCCGCTTGAGCGCGACCGGGGACGAACGCCAGGCTGCGTGTCCCGACTCGACTCATTGAAGAGATTGGCTGATCGACCTCCGGCTGATCGACCTCCCGCTGCTCAACCGAAGCAAGCGAGGTCTGCGAACGATGCAGGCAGGCAACAGGCGCAATCGAGCGCATGCCGCGCATGCGCGCCTTCCGACATCGACGACGCGCGCATCGAGGCGGGCCGATTTCACTGCATTGAGAGAGGGTGACGATGGCGACAACGACGCATCACGCGTCGCGCTCGCCGAGTATCCGCTGAAGAAGCCTTGCGAGGAACATCCGCTCCTCCACCGTCAACGGCTCCAGGGCGACGGCCTCTGCTTCCGCGATGATGGCAGGGACACGCTCCGCGATGGCCATGCCTGCCGGCGTGAGCGTCAGCACCAGTGCCCGGCGATCCCGGTCATCCCGGCACCGCACGATCAGCGCGCGACGTTCGAGATCCTGCGCCAGACGCGTGAGGCGGCTGGTGCCGCACCCGAGCACGCTCGCGAGCCGCTGGCACGACATCGCGCCGCCGCGTGCGAGCTGAACCAGCGCACGCCCCTGCGACGAGCGGATACCGAACGCCGCCAGCATGGTCTGGTCCAGCACGTGCTTGATCGCGAGCTGCGCGCCCAGCATCGTGCGAAATCCATCCGCCTCGCGCGATGCGTCACCCAGGCCGGAGCGTGCGAGCGGGTCGGGCACGTACTGCATTACCGCGGGTTCAGGACAACAGGCGCGTCCGACCGGTAGCCGCCGCCGAGCGCCTTCGCCAACGCGATGTCCTGGCCGATTCGCCGGCCGTCGATGTCGAGCAGCGCAATCCGTTCCTGAATGACGGCCTGCCTCGCCTCGACCGCAGTCAACTGGCTCGCCAGCCCGCGCTGGTAGTGGGCCTCGGCGCTGTCCTCGGTGAACGTCACCGCGCGGATCTTCTCGGTTTGCAGGGCCGCCTCGGTGTCGAGATCCTGCAGCCGGCTGCCGCTCGTGGCCACGTCGCGCACGGCGTTCAGCACCGACTGGTTGTACTGCAGGATCAGCAGGTTGCTCGCGGTGCGGGCGTTGCCGAGGTTCGCGTTGAGCCGCCCCCCGTCGAAGATCGGCAGGGTCAGGCCAGGCACCAGGTTGATCTGCTGGCTGGCATGCGTGAACAGGTCGGCCAGATGCAACGCATTGACGCCGAAGAATGCCTTGATGTCGAAGCTCGGATAGAACGCGGCCTTCGCCGCGTCGATCTTGTCGAACGACGCTTCGACATACCAGCGCATCGCCTGCAGATCCGGGCGGCGCGCCAGCAGTTCGTACGACAGCGTCGCAGGCAACGCGGACGGTGGCGCCGGCAACGGCACGGGCCGGATCTCGGCGAGATCGTCCGGCCCCGCTCCGATCAGCGCGCGCAGGGCTTCGCGCTGCTGCGTGATGCGCCCCCGGGCGGCCACGATCTGCCGTGCCGCGGCCAGCTGCTGCGCGCGGGCGACCTCGGTCTGCGTCTGTGGCTCGAGCCCCCGCGCCGCCCGCGCGGCGTGCGCATTCAGAGAAAACGTCGCGACGTCCTGCAACTGCTGCAGCAGCTCGATGAGCCGATAGGTGGTCTGGATACCGTAGTAAAGCTGCACCACGTCCGCGGAAAGCTCCAGTTCGACGGCCGATGTCTCGACCACCCGCGCGTTGTGCACCCCCAGCGCAGCCGCCACCTGTGCGCGCGCCTTGCCCCAGATATCGATGTCGAGGCTCGCGCCGAGACCGACGATGCCTTCCGTGTACCAGGGCCCGGTTGCGCCAATGAGCGGTTCATTTCCTGAATAGGCGCCCAGGAAGCCGTTGCCCGACACGCGCTCGCGGTCCACCGAGGCCAGTGCCCCCACCTGCAGGCCGGTGCCCGATTTCACGAGGTCGACGTCGGCCTTGGCCTGCGACACGCGCGTCCGCGCGATCGCCATCGTCGGCGAATCGGCCAGCGCACGCCCGACCAGCGCGTCCAGTTGCGGATCGCCGTAGCGCGTCCACCAGCGCGCCGACGGCCAGCCGTCCTTCGCCAGATGGATGTCGTCGGCCAAGCGGATGCGCTCGGCGTCGAGCGTCGCCGCCGGCTTCACGTCATGACGGATCAACGCACAGGCGGACAGGCCGCACAGCAACACCGCGACGGAGATACGGCGCAACGATGAACGGAAGGGACGAATCAACGAATCAGTCATGCTTGCGAAGCTCGAGAAGTCAATACTGGACCGGCGGGTTCCGGCGCCCAGGCGGGCAAGCCCGAGATCTGGCCGGCCAGGCTTTCGGCCCGGGTCGTCAGCCGGTCGTACGCGGCCCGCAGGGCATCGGTCGGCCCGGCCGCAAGATCCGCCGCGCAGCATTCGGCCAGCGCATCGAGCGACGCGCGCGGCGGCGCGCTCACCGTCAGCGGATGCGCGGCCAGCGCGTCCGCGTAGCCGTCGATGCATGCGGCCAGCTCGTGCTGGAAGGCGGTTGCCGCGGTCGCGGTTCGCACCGGCCACGACGCACGTCGCTCCGCGCCGAACGCGTCGACCGCCAGCAGGATTTCCCGGGACCGGGCCAGCAGCGCCTGCATGCGCAGGGTCAGGCCTTCGTGCTCGCCGTCCGCCATCTGCCATCCCGGCTCGAGCGCGACGCGCGCCGACATCGCCTCGCTGTCGCCCAGCTCGCTCCAGAGGCCGACGGGCACCGGCTGAACCGTCTCCGCACGGAGATGCTCGCCGATCCGGCGCAGCAGCCGCGCGGCGCGCTGGCGCAGCGCTTCGCCTTCCGCCTCGGGCCACAGGCACGCATGGACGACCGTCGACACGACGACACCGAGCAGGATCCCGATCATCCGGTCGCGGATTTCGGTGAGATCGGTGGTCGGGCCGAATTTCTCCAGCAAGGCCAGCGCGAACGTAAACACGATCTGCGTGCCGGCATAACTGATGCGTTCCGACCCGGCGGACACCCACGCGCCCAGTGCCACCACCGGCAACGTCATCATCAACAGGCCGACGATATCGTCGAGATGCGGCACGACCCACACGACCATCGCGAGCGCCAGTGCGCTGCCGACCGCGGCGCCGCCGATCCGGAGCGCCGCCCGCTGGGTCGTGGCGCCGAGGCTCGGCTGAGCAACGATCAGACAGCTCAGCATCATCGTGTGAATGCCGGGCCAATCGGTCGCGACATAGAAGACGTAGCTGAGCAGCGCGGCCATCAGCGTCTTCAACGCGAACTGCACGTAGGCGGGATTGGTCAACGCGTCGGGAACCAGCAGGCGCGCCTTCTCGGCCGGAGACGGGGCGGCCGGCGGGGCGGCGGATCGATCCGCGAACGCCAGCAACGCGTCGCGCATTTCCGCCAGCGCGCCGGGCAAGCCGTCCGTCGGCAAGTCGAGCAGCGACGGCGGCGCGACGAATCGCGCGCCCGTTTCGATCGCGTCGCCGAGACCGCGGCATGCGTCGCGCAGTGCGCGTATCGCGTCTGCCGTCGTGCCGGCCGCGGCGTCCTGCAGATGGCCGGCCGCCGCGTACAGGCGGGACACCGTCGCCACCCGTGCGAGATGCAGCGCCTGATTCGCGCGATACGACGCATCCCGCATCGTCGCAAAGCGCAGCAGCTTCTGGAGCGTCAGCACACCGGCCTGGATGTCACGCGCGCCCGGCCCGCCGGCCGCCGATGCGCGATGGTCGAGCCGGGCCAGCGCCGCATCGATCGCCGCCAGCTGGCCGCGCATGGCCGCCTCGAGCTGACGCACCGGTTCCGCGGGCAGGAACAGCGTATTGATCGCGAGCGTCACCGCGATCGCGTAGTTGACCGCGACCCACACCCACAACGTGGTGCGCACCAGCAGCTCGGCCTGGTCGGTTCGATCGACGAACGTCTGCACGTAAATGACGACGATCGCGACGATGAAGAACACGACCCCGATCTTCGCCACCCGCATCATGTAGACGCTGAACAGGAACAGCGCGCTCGCGAGCAGAATCCGCAGCAACGGATAGTCGTAGGTGAACTTGAGCACCAGGATCGCGCTGCCGACCGCCACGGTCGAGCCGATCACGAACAGCACGCCGATCAGCCGCGTCACCACCACGTTCGCCTGCGTCACATAAAACACGACGATCAGCGACAGCGCCAGCAGCGGCACCTGCAACGCCATCGACGCGACGATGACGAGCGCGCTCGCGAGCACGCAGCGCAGTGTCACGTTCAGGCGCCCCGGGTACGGCCGGATTTCGCCGCCGATGAAGCGGGCGAAGCGCTGCAGGCGGCTCGCGGCGGGATGCCCGGCGCTCATGTCACGCTCACCGTGCCGCATCGTGCACGGCGGCACCCGGCCGCAGCGTGGCCACCGCCGAGGTGCCGATCCGGAACGTCTCGGGGTCCGGGTTCCGCACCGCGATCTTCACCGGGAAACGCTGCGACACGTGCACCCAGTTGATGCTGCGCGCCACGCGCGGCAAGCCCTCCAGCACCACGCCGCCGTCGTCGGGCAACACCCCGTAGCTGATCGAATCGATCGTGCCGTCGAAGCGCCGGCCCGTGTCGCTCATCAGGTAGACGGTGGCCGGCATGCCCGCGCGCACGTCTTTCAGGTCGGTCTCGCGAAAATTGGCGATCACATACCAGTGACGCGTATCGATCAGCGTGAAGACCGGCTTGAGCGCGGATGCGAACTGGCCGACCGTCGTGCGCAACGCAGCCACCCGGCCGTCGAACGGTGCGCGCACTTCGGTGAACTCGAGGTTCAGCTCCGCGAGGGCGATCTGCGCATCGACTTCCGCGCGCTGCGCCACCAGCGCATCCACGCCGCTCACGGCCGCGGCCGCCTGCTGCGCCTGCAGCATCGCCGCGTTCAGCTCCGCCTGCGCCGCCCGTTGCGCGGTACGCGCCCGATCGACCTCTTCCGCCGACGTATAGCCGTGCGCGAGCAGCGGCTCGACGCGATGCAGCGTATCCGTCGCCTGGTTGGCCTGCGCGCGCGAGCGCTCGACCGCCGCCTTCACGGAATCGGCGTTGTACTGCTGCGCATTGACCGAGCGCTGCGTCAGGGCGATCTGCCTGTCGAGCGTGACCCGTCGGGCACGCGCCTGATCCAGCGCGTCCTGGTAAGGCCGCGGGTCGATCCGGAACAGCAGGTCGCCCCGCTTGACCGGCTGGTTGTCGCGTACCGGCATCTCGACGATCTTGCCGTTCACTTCCGGCACGACGTTGATCGTGTCGGCATAGACATAGGCGTCGTCGGTCGTCGGCGCACGATCGAGACGCCACAGGACGACGCCGAGCAACACCAGCGCGGTCACCACGATGAGCCAGGTAACGATGGACTTTTTGCGCGATGCGCCGGAAGCGTCGGACATAACGGTACGCGTGATCAGTGAGGAAAGAAGAGCAGCCAGAACGCCATCGCGAACACCGCGGACAGTGCGGGGTAGCCGATCGCCACCGGCGCGAGCAGATCGCGCTTGCCGCACTTGCCCAGCACGACGTGGACGACCACGGTGCCCAGCACGCCGCCGACGATGCAGAACAGCCAATCCGGAAAAGCCGCGCCGAATACGGCAACCGACGGCGCGGGCGCGCATCCTTCGAGCAACAGGCTTGCTGCAATCGAAACGATGGTCAGGGCGATGGACGAACGCATCTGCAAGGTACTCACGACAACGGGCAGGGACGGCATGACGGGATGCCGGCGAATGGCTTCATGGATTGAACGAACAGGGCGCGAGAACGCGCGGGCGGGTGGCCGCGACAGCCGGACGCGGGTTCCGCCGCCTGGCGGAACACCTGTCGGGCCGGGATCGGGCACCGCGCGGCTCGATCTCCGATGTTAGAGGGCGGGGCACGGCCGGAGAATCGTGAAATCGCACAACGACACTGTGAAAATCTCCAATGCCGGGCTTCGCCGGCCGGCGCCGTGCCGCCGGTCGAGTCTCGCGAGCATGCCGCCGGGGTGCGGCCTCGGCACCCCGACGGCGCGTGCCGGCCTAGAACGTATGACGCAGGCCGACCACCGTACCGACGGTCGTACCGGGCCCCTCGTGCAGCGCACCGTTGATCGCGAGCCCGGTATTCATCAGGCCGTGGTTGTGAACCACGCCGACCTGCCCGTATACCGTCGTCGCTTTCGACAGGAAGTACCGCAGCCCGATCGCGGTCAGCACCGAGCGGTTGCCGGTATCGTTGCCGTCGCTCGTCACCCATGCGCCCGCATCGGCTTCGACGGCAGGCGTGATGGTGTAGCTTGCGCCGGCGCCGTACACGCGGCTGTCGAACCCGCCGCTCACCTTGTAGAGCGCATAGGAACCCTTGACGGTCAAGTCGCCGAAACTGTATGCCGCGCCGATGGTGCGGCCGGTAAACGGGACGGTGCTGGGAATCGGCGTCCCCGCCGTGCCGCCCGCGTTGCCGTTGTAGAGCGCCGCCGTGACGAGGAATCCGCCTCGCTGGTATTTGAGGCTCGCCGAATACTGCCGCCCCGCCTGGAAATCGCCCGCCTTCCCGCCCAGTCCGAACATCACGCTGCCCTGGAAGCCGGCGATGTCCGGGCTCGTGTACGACACCGCGTTCTGGTTGAACAGCCCCGTCACCAGCACGCTGTCGACATAGATGACGGCACCGCTGCCGAAATACGCCACGTCGCGCGGATCGGTGCCGATCAGCGACAGCACGAACGGCGAGTATTGCAGGCCGGCCTTGACCGACCCGAATCCGCCGCTCAACGCGATCCACGCCTGGCGGCCGAACATGTTGCCGTTCGAATTGCCGAACCCGCCGCTCGGGATGTCGATGCCGCTTTCGAGGACGAACGTGGCCTTCATCCCGCCGCCCAGATCCTCCACGCCCCGCAAGCCGAATCGCGATGCCGACGCGGCGCCGTCGACCATCGCGAACTGGTGGCCGGCGTTCGCGCCGGTCGCCGGATTCAGCGACTTGTTCGTGTAGAGCACGGCGGCATCGAGCACGCCGTAGAGCGTGACGCTGCTTTGCGCATGCGCCATGCCGGACGTCGCGCCCAGCGACGCAGCAATGGCCAGGCCGAGCGTTCCCTGACGCCATGTCGATTTCATGTCTATCCTCCAACCCAAGATCGTTATTTTCAATGTCGCGTCACGGCTGGATGCCGATCGGCGCTTTCGCTACACGTCACAACAGGTCCGTCACGGCCGGTTCTCGCGCCGCGCGGATGCTTCCCGATCCGGACGCGTCACGTCCGGCAGAAACTGAACATGCGTCGACGCGATCGACGACGCACATGACCTTCATCGACGGCATTGCATGTCGAACGACAGGCAATCGCCGCGGGCCATCCGGCATTCGCTACCGAGGCGATCGAGCCGTCGGCGCCCGTGCCGACCCGCGCGGGCCAACGTTGCGGCCGCGGCCATGGCAGGCCGATCCGGCCCGATGCCGCACTCGGCTGAGGAAGGGAAAGGCGGGCGCCATCGCGCGACGGGCGGCGCCGCGCACGATGGCGCCCGTGCGTCAGGAGGCGAACCTCGTCGGGCCCGCAGGGGGGATCGGCAGCAGGCAGGTACAGGTCGATGACGTCTGACCGATCGGCGATGCGGTAGGCACAAAGGACTCCTTGACATACTTCCGGTAGGGCTCGATTCGACGAAGCACGTCGGTCACGACGTCATGCGAAACGAGGATGACCGTATCGCAGCGCCGGATCGACGTGAACTGAATGCAAGACTAAAAGCAGGCCCGGTGGATGTGCCCCCCTCCAAAGGGGAGGCCGGCGCGTGGCGACGGGGGGGCGCGATGCGACTCCCCCCCTACCGTGGGAAAACCCTCATCGCAGTGGTGGCGACTATCATTAACATGATGTGGTGCATTCCGGACTCTCCCCCATGAACTTGCCGTCCGAATCCGATGAGCCTCGTTGGAATCTCTCGCTGATACAGACAAAAATGGCGCCGCCGCGCCCGCCCCGGTTCCGCGTCGCGCGGCGGACGCTGTCGAAGAAACTGGCCGCGGCGGCCGAGCACGCAGTCACGCTGGTGATCGCGCCGGCAGGGTTCGGCAAGACCACGACGTTGTCCGAATGGTGTGAAGTGCTCCGCACCCGCCATCAGCTCGTCGCGTGGCTGAGTCTCGACCAGGACGACGACAATCCCGATCAGCTCGGCGCCTACCTCGTGGCTGCGTTGAACCACGGCACGGGCGGCATCGGTCAGCAGGCCGAAAAGCTGTTGCGCAACGATCCGATGACGCCCGGCAAGACCGTCATCTCCGTGCTACTCAACGAGATCGCCGCGTGCGGCAAGCAGGTCTTTCTGATCCTCGACGATTTCGACCGGCTCACGTCTTCCCCGGTATGTGCGGTGGTGTCGCGCCTGTTGCGCTACGCGCCGGCCAATTTCCACGTGCTGCTCGGCGTGCGCGGTGAGCCGAGGCTGGCGCTTGCCCAGCTCCGGACTCACGGCCAGCTTCTGCGGATCGACGAATCGGACCTGCGCTTCTCCGCGGACGATGCGCAGGCGTTCTTCGCGCGTACCGCCACCGCGCCGCTCGACCGCGGCGCCGTCGAGATGCTGACCGACGCGACCGAAGGATGGATCACGGGCTTGCAGCTCGCGTCGTTGTCGCTGAAGGAAGAAGCGGACGCCACCAAGGTCGCGCGCGATCTCGCCGGCAATCGATTCGGCATCGACGCCTATCTCGACGACGCCGTCCTGTCGCACCTGCCGCGCCCCGTGTATCAGTTCCTGCTGCGGACATCGATCGTCGATCACCTGAGCCCAGGCCTCTGCGACGCCATCATGGGCGCCGGCGCCCGCAGTTGGGAAAAGCTCGACTGGCTCGAGCGTCACAACCTGTTCATCCGCGCGCTCGACGACGAGCGGCAATGGTTCCGCTATCACGCGCTGCTGTCCGACGCGCTGCGGCGGCGTGCCGCCCGGCAACTGGCCGATGAATTGCCGCGAATTCACCAGCGCGCCAGCCAGTGGTTCGCGAACGCGCGGCAATGGCCGGACGCCGTGCGTCACGCGCTCGCCGCCGGTGACACGCTGCAGGCCGCGATCTGGGTCGAGAACTGCGCGGCAGCCTTGATGGATCGCAGCGACGTCAACACGTTGTTGAGCCTGATCGGCAAGCTGCCGCGTCAACTGGTGAAGTCGCGGCTGCGCTTGCGACTGGCGAACGCATGGGCGCTTGCGTTCCTGATGCGCATGCCGGAGGCCGGCGACGTGCTGCGGCACGCGCAATCCGACTTTGCGCGCCATCATGCCGATCGCACACGGACGGAAGGCGAACCCGACACGGCGCTGCCCATCGAGATGATTGCCGTGGATGCGGCCATTTCCGGCTTCGACGACGACAGCTACCGGTCGCTCGAGCTGGGGCGCGAAGTCGTCCTCTCGTCGCTGCCCGCGTCCGCATGGGTCAGGCGGCTCGGGGAAACGGCGCACATCTTCGGCCTGATCTACGACAGCCGCTTCGACGAAGTCGAGCGGCTCAGGCAAGGCGCTGCCGCCGTCCCGGCCGACGATCACGACTTCATCTACGCCAACGTCTACCGCGAATGCATGTTCGGGCTGAACCTGCTGGTGAACGGCCGCCTGCCGGAAGCGGCCGCGCTGCTGGAATCGGCGATCGCGCATGCGGAGGCGAACGTGTTCCGCCATTCGGCGGCGGCGGCGGTTCCCGCGGGCTACCTGGCGGCACTCTGCTACGAGCAGAACGATCTGTCCCGCGCGCGGCAACTGATCAACGACCGCTCGGCCATCACGGCGGAAGCCTGCCCGCTCGGCTCCCTGTCGAGCTACTGCCGCACCGCGGCACGGCTTCATGCGCGCAACGACGACATCGCGTCCGCGCTGCTGTGCCTGCAACAAGCGAGCGAAATCGCCGCCTCCCGGCACTGGCTGCGCATGCGCGCGTCGTGCGACGCGGAGATCGTCCGGCTGTGTCTGCAGCAGGGCTGGGTCGATCGCGCCACGGAAGCCGCCGACGCACTGGACGCGCTGATGCCGGAGCAGATCCCGACGCCGATGGGCAGCTTCATCGAGACGTGGGCAAGCTGGTGCGAGATCGAGGCACGACTCGACCTCGCGACAGGCCGGCCGGACCGCGCGGCCGAACGGCTGCGCGAGTTGAGGACCACGCTCTCCCGTGCCGGGATGACCTACCTGGAAGCACGGATGTCGCTGTTGTACGCGGTGGCGCTCCAGCAGGAACACGCGCATGAGGCGGCGTCGGCCGCGCTGACGGACGCGCTGCGCTATGCGCAGCCGAACGGCATGATCGGCAGCTTCGTCGATGAAGGCGAACCCGTGCTGCGCCTGCTGACGACATGGAACCGCGATACGTCCGAGCGCAGCGGCATTCAACCGGCCTTCGTGGAGCGGCTGCTCGCCGCGTTCGATCCGCATCGCGCCCCGGCCGACGACGGCAACGCGCGCGACGCCCGGAACCTGCTCAGCACGCGCGAGATCGAGATCCTCAATCACATTGCCCGCGGCATGTCGAACAAGGAAATCGGACGGGCGCTGTGCGTCGCCCCCGAGACCATCAAGTGGCATTTGAAGAACATCTTCGAGAAGCTCAAGGTCGGCTCGCGCTTCGAGGCCGTCCAGAGCGCGCTCGGCGTGACACCGGCCGAGCGCGGCAAGGCCAGGGAAGCCAATTCCTGAAACAAACGCAACGTATCGTATTCCTGACGATCAGGTTATCCCACCCGGCATAAGAGAGCGAATCGACGTTGCTCGTCCGGAGCGGCGACGTTCGACACCCAGCCGCTGAACAGCGTTCGCGCCGTTCGGCTTCATCCCCCAGGAAGGAGTTCATTGATGAGTAAGCTCACCACCGCCGCCGGCGCACCCGTTGCCGACAACCAGGACGTGCAGACCGCCGGCCCTCGCGGCCCCATGCTGCTGCGGGACCTGTGGCACATGGAGAAACTGGCGCACTTCCATCGTGAAGTCATCCCGGAACGCCGCATGCACGCGAAAGGCTCGGGTGCGTTCGGGATCTTTACCGTGACCGGCGACATCACGCAGTACACCCGCGCCAAGGTGTTTTCGCAGATCGGCAAGAAGACCGACCTGTTCGCCCGCTTCTCGACCGTGGCCGGCGAGCGCGGCGCGGCCGACGCCGAGCGCGACATCCGCGGCTTCGCGGTGAAGATGTACACCGAGGAAGGCAACTGGGACCTGGTGGGCAACAACACGCCCGTGTTCTTCTTCCGCGACCCGCTCAAGTTCCCCGACCTGAACCACGCCGTCAAGCGCGATCCGTACACCAACCTGCGCAGCGCCGAGAACAACTGGGATTTCTGGACGGGGCTTCCGGAAGCCCTGCACCAGATCACCATCGTCATGAGCGATCGCGGCATTCCGCGCGGCTACCGTCACATGCACGGCTTCGGTTCGCACACGTACAGCCTCATCAATGCCGCAGGCGCGCGTCATTACGTGAAGTTCCACTGGATCTGCCAGCAGGGCATCGAGAACCTGAGTGACGACGAGGCGGCGGCCGTCGTGGCGAAGGATCGCGAAAGCAGCCAGCGCGACCTGCTCGAAGCCATCGATCGCGGCGACTTCCCGAAGTGGACGCTGTGCGTGCAGATCATGACCGAAGCACAGGCGCAGACCTACCGTTTCCACCCGTTCGACCTGACCAAGGTGTGGAGCAAGAAGGACTTCCCGCTGATCGAGGTCGGCGTGATGGAGCTCAACCGCAACCCCGACAACTATTTCGCCGATGTCGAACAGGCGTCGTTCGCGCCGTCCAACCTCGTGCCCGGCATCGGCCCGTCGCCGGATCGCATGCTGCAGTCGCGCCTGTTCGCGTATGCCGACGCGGCGCGCTACCGCCTGGGCGTGAACCATCACCAGATCCCCGTCAATGCACCGAAGTGCCCGTATCACGCGTTCCATCGCGACGGCGCGATGCGCGTGGACGGCAACTACGGCCGCACCATCGGCTACGAGCCCAACACCCGCAATGAATGGCAGGAGCAACCGGCGTTCGCCGAGCCCGTCGAAAAGCTCTACGGCGATGCCAATCACTGGAATTTCCGTGAAGACGATGACGACTACTTCACGCAGCCGGGCGATCTCTTCCGCTTGATGACGACTGAAAAGCAGCAGCTGCTGTTCGCGAATACGGCGCGCAACATCCACGGCGTATCGCAACCCATCATCGACAAGCACATCGAGCACTGCACCCAGGCCGATCCTGCGTACGGTGCCGGCGTCAAGGCCGCACTGGACGCGCTGAAGGCCGGCAAGCTGTAAATCCTCCGCGCTCGCCCCCGTGCGGCTCGCGTCCACGGGGGCGCACTCGATGGTGCGTGGCCACGATCGATCGAGCTGGCGGATCCCGCCAATCCGGCAAGGGTTCGCGCGATACCGCACCGGCAACGATGCCGACGTGTTTTACTCAAGGGAGCAATGGCGATGTTTGAAGCAATCAAAAAACGAACCGGTATTTCAAGAATCTTTTGCGGCTCCGTGCTGCTGGCCGGCTTGCTGGCCTCGACCGCGGCCTGTTCCGACCAGTCCGGCGCGCCGGCGGCGACCACCGCGCCCTCCACCGCTGCCGTGTCGGCCACGACCGCCAGTCAGCCGGCCGCTCATCCGCGGACGATCGTGTTCATCCACGGCATGTTCATGACGCCCAAGGCATGGGACAACTGGCAGGCCTATTTCCAGAAGCTCGGTTATCACACCATCGCGCCCGCATGGCCGCTGCATGACGGCACGCTCGAGCAGCAACGCTCGCCGGAGGCCCAGGCGGCACTGGGCAAGCTGACGCTGGACGAAGTGATCGAGCGCTATCGCCAGGTGCTGCGCCAGCTCCCGGAAAAGCCGATCGTGATCGGGCATTCGATGGGTGGACTGGTCGCGCAGAAGCTGTTGTCGGAGGGATTGGCCGCCAAGGCCGTGGCCATCGATTCGGCGCCGGCGTCGGGCCTGATCGTGGCGAAATGGTCGTTCATCAAGAGCAACTGGCCCGTGATCAGCCCGTTCGCGAATGTCGATGAGCCCTTTGCGCCGACGTTCGACGATTTCCGCTATGCGTTTGCCAATTGCGTGCCGGAAGCCGAAGCGCAGCAGCTTTACCGTGACTATGCGGTGCCCGAGTCGCGCCGGGTCGGGCGCGGTACCAGCAGCAAGGTGGCGGAGATCGATTTCACGAAGCCGCACGGGCCGCTGCTGATGATTGGCGGCGAAGACGATCACATCATCCCTGCCGCGCTCAACCTCAAGAACTTCCAGAAATACAGCGACGCTTCGTCGGTCGCGGATTTCCATCAGTTCGACGGGCAATGTCATGTGCTGATCGTGGATCAGAACTGGAAGGATGTGGCCAGCTACGTCAACGGCTGGCTGGACAAGCGCTGAATGGAATGAGCTTCGGCGCGCGTCGCGCAACGGTGCCGGCACGGCTACGACGGTAGCGTGAACCGGCCGTTGCGCGGCGTTGCCGCAGGGTCCCGCAAGGGGCACATGGGCGGCGAACCGCAGCGACGCAAGCGGCAATCCTCTGTACCGCCAAGCTTTGTTCAATCCGTTCAACAGCACGACCGCTCGCGGACGTACCATTCAGGCTTCCCGGCGCACCGTCCGATCGTGCAAGGCATTCGTCAGGAGCGAATTCGTATGACCACCGCCATCCCCGAGATCTCGCCGGCCCTGCGCCAGTGGACCGCCAGCGTCGCCGCGAACAACGCCGTCTTCGTCGATCGCGTGTACAAGGCGCTGATGGTCGTCAAGCCCTACGCGGATCTCGATTCGACCACGCGGCTCGATATTCGTCATTCGATCACCCTGTCGTCGACGCTGTGGCTCGAAAGTCTCGTATCGGGCCGGATGCCGTCGGAGGACGCTCTCGAGGGTTTCCGCGAATACGGGCGCCGGCGCGTCTACCAGGGCGTTCCGCTGGAAGCGCTGCTCCGCGCGTTCCGACTCGGGTCGCGCGAATTGTGGTGCTTCTATATCGGGCTCGCCGATGACAACGACAGCCTGCGCGACGAACTCCTGTTCCGCGTTTCTCCCTATCTGATGGAATTCTTCGACATCATGTCGCAGGAAGTGGCGCAGACCTATCTGGAGGAGCAGTACAAGCAGGCGCGCTGGCGCGATTCGCTGCGCTACCAGTTGCACGGCATCATCTTCAACTTCCCCGAAGACACCGACGAATTCAACAAGACGGCGGCGGCGCTGCGTCTTGATGTGTCGGTGCCGCGCGTGGCGCTGGCCGTCGACATCGCGTCGATCGACAGCAATTCGATCACCTTCAAGAGCGAGATCGACCACATCGTCGCGGCGGCGGCCCGGCACCTGAAACTGTCCGCCGACGACATTTTCGCCATCTGGTTTCGCGGGCATTTGCTCATGTGGATACCCGTCCGGCCTGGCGACGCGGCGGGAACGAACGACGCGCAGATGGTGAAGCAGATCGCGTCGATCGCGGATACGCTGCCTGAAGTCACCGCGATCGGCGTCGGCCTGCCGGGCGAAGGCGCATCGGGCTGGGCCCAGTCCGCCAACGAGGCGAGCCGGGCGCTCGGGTTCGGCCGCCACCACCTCGACGACGGACGCGTCCGCCTGTATGCCGAAATCGCCGTCGAGGAAAGCCTCCGCGGCACGCAGCGTGCGCTGAGCTACCTGACGTCCCTGATCGAACGACTGGCCATCGAACCGGAATTGCTCGAGACGCTCCAGACCTACTTCGCGCAGTTCCAGCGACTCAAGGCGACTGCGAGCGTCCTGGGCATCCACCCCAACACGCTCAACTACCGCCTGGAGCGCATCGAGAACATGCTCGGCGCGCGCCTGGACGATGCCGGCTGGATCTCGAAGCTCGACATCGCGCTCAAGCTGCGCAGCGCGCGCACATGACGGCAACCGGCGATCAGGCTGCGGTACCCACGCTGCCCGATGCCTGACCCGGTTCCATTTTCCTTCCCATTCCTGAACAAACCCATTCATCATGGAAAGCTGGACGATCGGTGCGCTTCTCAGCATGATCAACATCCTGATTCACGCGGCGGCGATGGTCCTCCTGGCCGTCGGCGCGCGTCGAATACGCCGCGCACTCGACATGCAGCACAACACCATTCACGTGCAACTGCGCAAGCTGGTAGGCATCGTCACCTTCATCTGCATCACGCTCGGCACGCTGCATACGCTCGAAGCGGCTCTGTGGGCCGTCGTCCTGGTTCATCTGAAGGCGCTCGGCTCGTTCAGCGATGCACTGTTCTTCTCGCTCGACACGATGGCCACACGCGGCGCATCCGGCCTTTCGCTGACCCCGAACTGGCGCATGCTCGGCGCGATCGAGTCATCCGACGGCGTGCTGCTGTTCGGCATGTCCACCGCCTTCCTGTTCGCGGTCATTCAGGCCGACTTCGCGGCGATCGCCCACTCGCTGCATCGCCCCACGTCCTCCCGATAGCGGATCGACGTCTGATACCGCGCGGCATGCCGGTATCGGACGACTGACGCTCACCGCGTGCCGCATGGATTGTGCGTGACCCCATGCCGCAGATGGCCTGCGTGTTCGCGTCCCGCGCGCCATCTCGTACCCTCTTGCACCCTCTCGCGATCCGGGTATTCCCGCGCCCGTCGCGTGATCGCGCCCCCTCCCCACGCCTCACCCGTCTCCCGGGACTGCCCCCGCGCGTCGAGCGCATTCGCGTTTGGAAAAAAAGCTAATGCCTTTGTGGGAACCCACATAGACGCAGGATCGGCGCCGCCTTAGGATTGTTTCAAATCAGTACCACTTACTTGAATGAAGTGAAGGTAAGAGGAGTCACATGGATGGAGCGTGGCAGTCCGGATCGTTCGATATGGTCGCACCTGGTAGACATGCTCGACAGCGGGCATCGGCGCGCGTCCCCGGTCGCTGCGCGCGGCCGCGATGATGGGCAAAGGACGCCCGCAGGCGCAGGTTCGTCGGTCGCCACGGTCAGGGTCCTCGGGCGTCAAAGCGAATCGACCATCTGCGTGTCATGGCTCGACCCGACCGCCTGCCACTACGGCGATCAGATCTGGAAGATCGGCATCGCTCGCCGCGCAGGCGTCTGCGCGCTGTCGCATGGCGCGATATACGCCGGCGACCTCGTCTATCGGCCGAGCCGGATCCGCTTGCAATCGAAGCCCGTCAACCTGAATTTCATGATCCTCGCCGCCGCCGTCGAGGACACCCGGATGCCCGACGCCTGACGCCTGCCTCTCGCGCTGCAACACACCACCACGCCGCTTCGTTCCCGCCATCCGGACGCCCCTGGTCCCGGATCAGCAAGCGCCCTTCTTCGGAGAAACCGACCGCATGTCCAACAGCTTGTCATCCCCCCGCTTCGATACCCTGCTCTATGAAAAGCGGGCCGCGATCGCCTACGTGACGCTGAACCGCCCCGACGTGATGAACGCGCTGAACCAGCAGGCGATCGACGAACTGCATGCGGCATTCGACGATGCGCGCAACGATCCATCGATTCGCGGCGTCATCCTCACCGGCGCAGGCCAGCGCGCGTTCATTGCCGGTGCGGATATCGGCGAACTGGCCACGGCGACGCCGATCGACGCGGAGCGGCGCACGCGCGCCGGCCAGGCACTGCTCGACTTCATCGAGCATCTCGGCAAACCCGTGATCGCTGCCGTCAACGGCCTCGCCCTCGGCGGCGGATGCGAGACCGCGCTCGCGTGCACGATCCGGCTCGCGAGCCCCGCCGCGAAGTTCGGCCAGCCTGAAGTCAGGCTCGGGCTCATCCCCGGTTTCGGTGGCACGCAACGACTGCCCCGTCTCGTCGGCAAGGGTATCGCGCTGCAACTCATCCTGACCGGCGAAATGGTGTCGGCGCAAGAAGCGCACCGGATCGGGCTGGTCAATGAAATCGTCGAAGCCGACCGGCTGATCGCCCGCGCGGAAGCGATTCTGGCGCAGATCGCCGCCAATGGGCCGCTGGCCGTCGCCTATGCGCTGGACGCCGTCCATCTCGGCCTGAACGCGGCCTTGCCGGAAGGACTGGCACTGGAAGGAAAGCTGTTCGCGCTGTGCGCGGCGACCGACGACAAGAAGGAAGGCACCGCGGCCTTTCTCGAGAAGCGCGCGCCGGTATTCCACGGGCGCTGATGCACGACGACATCGTGCCTCCGGGGCCGCTCCCCTCGACGCCACGCCCTCTCTCAACCTCGAATTCGAAACACTTCCATGACTGACGGACAACACGTTTTCTCGGGCCTCAAGGTGCTCGACCTCGCGAGCTACATTGCCGGCCCTGCCGCCACGACGATCCTCGCCGACTTCGGCGCGGACGTCATCAAGATCGAACCACCGGGCACCGGTGACGTCTATCGCTTCTTTTCGAGCATTCCGCCGAACCCGGTTGCTGCGACGAACTATGCGTGGCAACTGACGAACCGCAACAAGCGCAGCATCGCGCTCGACCTCAAATCGGGCGACGCGCGGCCCGTGCTGGCACGCCTCGTTCAATGGGCCGACGTCGTGGTCGTCAATTTCCCGCCGCGAGTGCGGGCCAGCCTGGGCGTGACCTATGACGATCTCGCGCCACTGAATCCCCGGCTGATCTACGCCGACATTACCGGTTACGGATCCGACGGCCCCGATGCCGACACGCCGGGATTCGATGTCACCGCCTATTGGGCGCGCTCCGGCCTCATGGAAGTCACGCACGATGCGGGCAGCCCGCCGACCCTCCCCATTCCGGGAATCGGCGACCACGCCACCGCGACGACCCTGTACGCCGCGATCGTCACCGCGCTCTACGAGCGCACCCGAACCGGCAAGGGCAGCCACGTGACGACGTCGCTGATCGCCAACGGCATCTGGGCGGCGGCGGCCTGGGTCGAAGGCGGCCTCAACGGCGGCCGGTTCTTTCCGCAGCACGACCGCAAGAATCCGCCGAATGCGCTGCTCAACCCGTATCGGACGAGCGACGGCCGCTGGATCCTGCTGGTCGCGGCACAACGCAAGGAGTGGCCGGGTTTCGTCCGTGCGACCGGCTTGCCTGCGCTGCTGGACGATCCGCGCTTTGCCGACGAGCGACTGCGCGTCGAGCACGCGGCCGCGCTGGTCGAGATACTCGATCCGCTGTTTGCGAGCCAGCCGCTGTCCTTCTGGAAGCAGACGCTCGCGGCCGAGCGCGTGATTTTCGGTGTCGTGCAGATCGCCGACGAAATCATTCACGATCCCCAGCTCGAGATCAACGAAATCGTCGTGCCGCTCGACATCCCCGGCAAACCGGCCACGCGAACGGTCAGCAATCCGATTCAAATCAAGGGGCGCAAGAAGGTGGCGCCCGGCGCGGCACCGCAACTCGGCGAGCACGGCGCCGAAATCCTGGCGGAGATCGGCTTTGACGATGCCGATATCGCTCGCCTTCACGATTCGGGCGCGGTTGCCCGCTTCGACGACGCGAACTGACACACGCCCGCCCCGTCGCCCGCCCCTCTTCCGACCCAACACACCGGCTGGCGCATGCCAGCCGCCCATTCGGAGCATTTCATGACTGAAGCTGAAATCCGTGCCAGCGCGTACGCGATGCCGTTCGGCAGCCCGGCCTATCCCAAGCCACCGTTCCGGTTCGTGGATCGCGAATTCATCATCGTGACCTATCGCACCGATCCGGAAGCGCTTGCGCGCATCGTCCCTGAGCCGCTGCGGCCGACCGAGCCGCTCGTCAAGTACGAGTTCATCAAGATGCCCGACTCGAGCGGGCTCGGTTCGTACACCGAATCGGGCCAGGTCGTCCCCGTCTCGTTCAACGGCGCGCCCGGCGGCTTCACGCATGCCATGTACCTCGACAGCGAAGCGGGCATCGCGTCCGGCCGGGAACTGCTCGGCTTTCCCAAGGTGCTCGCGCAACCGAAGCTCGAAGTGCGAAACGACGCGCTGGTCGGCACGCTCGACTACAACGGCGTGCGCGTCGCCACCGCCACCATGGCCTACAAGTACGAGCCGCTGGATCTCGCCGCCGTCCGCAAGACGCTCGAAGCGCCCGGCTTCCTGCTGAAGATCCTGCCGCACGTCGACGGAACGGCCCGCGTCTGCGAACTGGTCCGGTACTACGTGACCGACATCACGGTGAAAGGCGCATGGACCGGCCCGGCCTCGCTGGAACTGCATCCGCACTGCTTCGCGCCGGTCGCCAGGCTGCCGGTGCTCGAAGTCGTTTCCGCCGTCCATCTCCTGACCGATCTGACGATCGCCGGCGCGGAAGTCGTTCACGACTATCTGCATGCGCCGTCGAACGCCTCCTGAATTCCGCCTCACAAGGACATCATCATGACAGCCAGCGCGAAGCCGAATCACCCGCTTCCAGCCCCCGACAGCGACTTTTACCTGATCCGTGAATTCCTGAGCGAGTCCGATCTCGCCCTGATGAAACGGGTACGTGCGTTCATGGAGAGCCGCGTCGCACCGATCATCAACACCTACTGGGCCGACGACGCGTTCCCGTTCGAGCTGATCCCCGAGATCCGGGACCTGAATATCGCCGGCATCGGATTCGAAGGCTACGGTTGCCCCGGCGGCAGCACGCTGCTCGACGGCTTCATCGCGATGGAGCTGGCGCGCGTCGACTCGTCCATTTCGACCTTCTACGGCGTCCATAGCGGGCTGGCGATGGGATCGATCTATCTCGGCGGGTCGGAAGAGCAGAAGCAGAAATGGCTGCCGCCGATGGCACGCCTGGAGAAGATCGGCTGCTTCGGCCTGACGGAGCCGCTGGTCGGGTCGGGTTCCGGCGGTGGCCTGCTGACCACCGCCAAGCGGGAAGGCGATACGTGGGTGCTCAACGGCCAGAAGCGCTGGATCGGGAATTCGCCCTGGTGCGACCTGTCGATCATCTGGGCGCGCGACGTCGACGACAACCAGGTCAAGGGCTTCATCGTCGAGAACAAGACCACGCCGGGCTTTTCCGTCGAAAAGATCGAGAACAAGATCGCGCTGCGGGTCGTGCAGAACGGCGTGATCACCCTCGACAACTGCCGCGTGCCAGAAGAAAACCGGCTCCAGGGCGACATGTCGTTCCGCGACACGGCGCGCGTGCTGCGCCTGACCCGCCAATACGTCGCATGGGAGGCCGTCGGCTGCAGCATGGGCGCCTACGAGCATGCACTGCGCTACGCGCAGACCCGCGAACAGTTCGGCAGGCCGATCGCATCGTTCCAGATGATTCAGGACCACCTCGCGAAGATGCTCGGCAACATCACCGCGTCGCAATGCATGGTGGTCCGGCTCGCCGAACTGCAGGACCAGGGCAAGCTGCTGGATCAGCAATCGTCGCTGGCCAAGGCGTTCTGCACGAGCCGCATGCGCGAGACCGTCGCCTGGGCACGCGAAATCTTCGGCGGCAACGGCATCGTGCTCGACTACAACGTCGCACGCTTCTTTTCCGACGCGGAAGCCCTCTATTCGTACGAAGGCACGCGCGAAATGAACCATCTGATCGTCGGCAAGGCGATCACCGGTTTCAGCGCGTTCGTCTGACCTCACTCCATTCGAAGGATCGCAAGCCATGAGCAAGGCAATCAACCGTGTCGCCATCATCGGCACCGGCGTCATCGGCGCAAGCTGGGCGGCGCTGTTTCTCGCCAGAGGCCTGGACGTCGTCGCGACCGACATCGCGCCGGACGCCGGCGCAAAGCTCGACGCATTCATCGACGCGGCATGGCCCGCACTCGAAGCCATGGGCCTCGCACCGGGCGCTTCGCGCGCGCGGCTGCAGTTCACGACCGACCTCGACGCAGCGGTGACCAGCGCCGACTTCGTCCAGGAGAACGGCCCCGAGCGGATCGACTTCAAGCAGGATCTATACAAGCATCTCGACGCGATTCTCGCGCCGGACACGATCATCGCGTCGAGTTCGTCCGGCCTGACCATGAGCGACATCCAGTCGGCGTGCGAGCGCCACCCCGAACGGTGCGTGATCGGCCACCCGTTCAATCCGCCGCATCTCATTCCGCTCGTCGAGATCGTCGGCGGCAACCGGACATCGGAGGCAACGATCGAACGCGCGACGGCGTTCTATACGCGCCTCGGGAAAAAGACCATCCGGCTCAACAAGGAAGTGCCCGGCCATGTCGCCAACCGCCTGCAGGCGGCCCTCTGGCGCGAGATCGTCCATCTGGTCGCGGAAGACGTCGTGAGCGTCAAGGATGCCGATACGGCCGTGTGCTGGGGGCCGGGCCTGCGCTGGGGCGTGATGGGTCCGAACCTGCTGTTTCATCTCGGTGGCGGACAAGGCGGCATCGAGCATTTCTTCGATCAGTTCACCGGCCCGATGACCGCGTGGTGGAAGGTGCTGGGGTCGCCGCAAATCACGCCGGAGGTCCGGCGGAAAATGATCGACGGCATTCAGGACGAGGTGGACGGTCGCTCGATCGACCAGTTGGCCGCTCGCCGTGACGAGGTGCTGCTCGGCCTGCTGTCCCTTCGGGCGGAAGAGCGGTAACGCATGCGTCGGCCGCCGCGTGCATCGCGGCGGCCGAGCCGATCGGTCACCGGCCGAACGGCCGCCGGCGCCGCCCGGAACGGAAGGCCGGAAGTTCCGAACGGCCCACCTAAACGGCGCCCGCTCGGCCAGGTTTCGCGGCGGAAGCCCGTGCATGCCGACGCGCGGCCGCCCCCTCCCCGGTCAGTTGAATGCCTTGTTGAAAAACAGATAGGCCGCGTTGGGCGCGAGCGAATTTCGCGTGAACACGGAGAACTGTGCCTTGAACTTGACGCTGCACTTGCACTCGGGAATGTTGTACGCGACGACGGGCCCGACAGCCGCACTGGCAAACCGGTTTCCACCCGGGACAGGCTGCCCGCTCTCCCTGTCGTCGGTAAACTGCCGCGCGTAATAGCCCGCCACGCCGGCCTGCCATCTGCCGATCACTTCACTGATCGCCACATCGACGTCTGCCACCACGCCGTTCGTGTAGTTTTTCGCAGTGTTCTTGCCGGCCACATCCAGGAAAAAGTGCACGCTGAACTCGGTGCCGTCGCCCAGGAAATTGGGCCCGGTCAGATAGGTGAGCGCCGCGTTCGGAATGTAGTAGTACGTGTTCTGTCCGGTCGTATACAGATCGGTGGTGTTGTATTTCCCGGTCGGGATCACCATCGAATAGCCCAGCTTCACGGTCAACCCTCGCGGCATGCCTCCCTCAAACGATCCGAGGTGCTTGCTCCACGTCAGCACGTCGGTATAGATGTCGTTGATGCCCTTGAAATTCTCACGCCTGCCATTGATGGTGATGTTGCCCCACCCGTACCCGGTCGCAACGGAACTGCCCAGCGTTCCGCCGAACAGCTTGAACGGATAGACGTACAGCAAGCCGAACTCGGCAATCCCGCCCGGCATCCTGACCGACATCGCGGAACTCTTCCCCGCGTTGTCGTAAAACTGATCGCCATACGCGCCGACGCCAATGAACGATCCATACAGCCCTGGCGCCGGCGGGAGATAGGCGTTCTGGATGTCGGTACCGCCGACCGGACCGCCGTAGGTCACCCCTTGCGCCCCCATCGCACCACGCGAGAGTGCCCAGAGAAAGAGTCCGAGAAAGATGAATTGCCTCATGGTTTGTCTCCTTTTTTCGTGTTTTCTATTTTTTGAAATGCGTCCGTCATGGCCATGCCTGACGCGCACCGTGTGGGGCGTGAGCCGATCGGCGTGCGACGGCGCCCCCCGCATCAGTGGATGCCCGTGCTGGCGCGCAGCGTCGTCGATGCCGCGTCTTTCGCCAGGCAGAAGCGGGATGCGCCGAACTCACCCGCAAGACGCCGCATGAAGTCCTCGAACCCGAACCACGCCCGGTTGCCCGATGTGAACGGATGAACGACCAGCACCCAAGGTTCGTCCGGGCGCGTGCGCTCATGCGCAACGGCCAGCCGGTGGAGCTTGTCGTAGGCAGCCGCCGCATCGAGTGCGCCAAAGATTCCGCCGAACCGCGGATGGATCACGGCGCCATCGATCAGCGCCGGATCGGTGGGCAGCACATCGAGCCGGCTTGCGACCGTTGCCTTCGCATCCTCGCCATGTACTCCCGCGCCGGAACCCGGCAGGAACCGGGAGACATACCGGATGCCGTGAGCCGCCAGGACGTCGTCCGTCCACGGATTGATGGCGAGCCCCGGGGGCCGAAAGCCTGTCGGCGCCTCCCCGGTGACGGCGTGAATGCGCTTCACGGCCAGTCCGACCAGGCGATCCTCTTCTTCGCGCGACGCAATGCCCGACCAGATCTCGTGTTTCCAGCCATGCACGGCGAGTTCATGGCCGGCGGCATGCCAGCGCCTCATCTCGTCCGGATGCAAGACGGCCGCGTACCCTTCCGCAAAGTACGTGCAACGGATGTGCAGATCGTCCAGCAGCTTGAGGATGCGTGGATGGCCCAGTTCCAGACCGATTCTGTTGTAGGCGGCCCATTCCACCGGAGGGACATCGGCCGGGCAGTCCCACGGCAGCGAATCGCCAGCCGCATTGCCGAAATTGTCGAATGTGATACACAGCATGATCTGCAATCCTGATTTAAATGAATGATCCCGTCCTGCGCATGACTGCAATACGGCACGCGACGACGCCGATCAGGTGCGTGCAGGGCCCGCGGCGCTTACCCGGTTCTCGATTTCGCCGATACCTTCGATCTGCATGCGCACGACGTCGCCCGGTGAAAGAAACAACGGAGGCTGGCGTGCGGCACCGATGCCGGCCGGCGTGCCGGTGGCCAATACGTCACCGGGTTCCAGGGTCATGGCGCTGCTGAGCTCTTCGATCTGCTCGAAAATGTTGAAGCGCATCTCCGCCGTATTGCCGTCTTGCCGCAATTCGCCGTTTACCCATGTGCGGACCTGAAGCGCGTGCGGGTCGGGGATCTCGTCCGCCGTCACCATCCACGGGCCGAGCGGGCCGAGCGAGTCGAACGATTTCGCCAGCGTGATGGTCGGGCTGCGGCTGTGTCGTTCCCGGATACTCGCGTCGTTGCAGACCGTATATCCGGCGATGTAATGCACGGCATCCCGTGCCGACACGTTGCGGCAGCGCCGGCCGATGATCACCGCCAGTTCGACCTCGTAGTCGAGCGTCGACATGCCTGCCGGCACGATGAGGTCGTCAAACGGCCCGGTGATGCACGAGACCTGCTTGTTGAACCAGATCTGGTGCTCCCCCACACTCACGTTCAAATGTGCGATTTCGCGGAGGTGCGACGCGTAGTTGCCACCGATCGCCAGGAACGTCGACGGTCGCCGTATCGGCGGCAAAAGGCGGACGGCCGACAACGGCAAGCGCACGGTCGATTCGCGTGCCAGCAGCGCGAGCATGCGCCAGGAGGTCGCCAGTCCGGGCAACCAGTCGGCAAGTTCCGCCGATAGTGCCGGCAGGCCGGCGGTCACGTCGATGATGGTGTCCGCCTCGACCACGCCAATGCGGTCGGTGCCGCCTTCGCGAAACATCGCAAGTCTCATCTTCTCTCCTGAGTGTTTTGTGGGGTGTCCCCGGCAGGGACCACAGCAATCGGCGTAATCGGGATTGGAAGCCGCGAAGGCCACCTCATAGATCCAGCGTGAGCGAGGCCGACTTCGCGCGCGACACACAGGGCAGGATGACGTCGTTCGCCGCGCGCTCCGCGTCCGAAAGCACTGCATCGCGGTGGTCCGGGATACCGTCCAATACCCGCGTCATGCACATGCCGCAGACGCCTTGCTCACAGGAAAGCGGCACATCGACGCCGGCCCGGGTCAAGGCGGCGGCAATCGAGCAATCCGCCGGTACTTCGACACGCCGGCCGCTTCGGGCCGCCCACACGTCGAAACCGCCGGTCGGCACCGGCAGATCCGATGCGGGGCGGCTCGCACCGAAACGTTCGTAATGCAGACGGTCTGACAGCGAATACCGTTCGCTCAATGCCCTGGCCTCGGCCAGCATCGCGTTCGGCCCACACAGGTAGACGTTCCGGGTGGCATCGAGGCTTTTGAAGAGCGCGTCGAGATCCAGCCGTTCACATCGCGGATCGTCCCGAAAGTGATAGCGAACCCGATCCCGGTACGCACTGCCGTCGAGCCGGTCCACGAACGCCGCCGCCGAACGGCTACGCGCGCTGTAATGCATGTCGAAATCCACGCCCAGCAGTGCCAGATGCTCCGCCATCGAGATGATCGGCGTGATGCCGATACCTCCCGCGATCAACACGACGCGTCGATGCGTCGGCGACCATGCGAAGCAATTGCCGGGGCCACGCACCTGCACGGTGTCGCCGATGCTGCACGTGTCGCACAGGTAATGTGCGCCACCCCGCGAGGTCGAATGGTGGATGGCCAGCAGATAGTGGCCTCGTGCGCCGGGAGGGTTGCACAGTGAATAGGCGCGCGTGCCTCCGGGCACTTGAACCTCTATGTGGTCGCCCGGTGCGATCTCCGGAAGCGGTATCCCGCACTCGCTCGCGAGCGTCACCGCAAAGATGTTCTCGGCGAGCCGGTAGCGATCCACGAGGCGCATCGGTCGCCACTCGGCTAGCGCGCGCGGTATGGCTGGGTCACGCATGCGATTTCCACTCGTCGTCGCCGGATTGACTGAAAAAGATGGCCTGCGTCGGGCATTCGCTGGCGGCCTGCGCGATTCGGGCGGCATAGGCGTCCACCGGTGCATCGGGCACCAGCTGCGCACGGTTCGTGTCGTAGTCGAGCACGAACACTTGAGGACACAGGCTGGCGCAGTTACCGAAGCCGCAGCACATATCGCCCTGTATCTCGATGGTGACCTGACTCATGAGCGATCACCCCGCGTTGGCACGAAGCGAAACCGCCATGCGAAGCAGCATCGGGAACGTCAGGTCCGGCACGCGTTCGAAGCGCGTTTCCGTCAGACGCATCCCGGGGAAACGCTGGAAGATCGTGCGCAGCAGAACATCGCCCTCCAGGCGGGAGAGCTGGGATCCCAGGCAGAAGTGGCCACCGCCTGCGAATGCCAGATGACGATTGTCGGGCCGGTCGATAACGAAGCGGCCGGCGTCCGGGAAGCGGGTTTCGTCACGATTGGCCGCGTGAAGCCCGAGCAACAGGCGCGTGCCTTTCTCGACGGTCGTGCCGCCGATCACGATCGCCTCCGACGCGTAGCGGTGCACGAAATGCACGGGGGCGTCATAGCGCAACGACTCTTCCCAAGCCGTGCGGGCGAGGTCGGGCTGAGCCATCAGGCGAGCCTTCTCGCTTTCATGATTCAGGAGCGCCAGCACCGTGTTGGTCATCGCCACCTTGGTCGTGTGATAGCTGGCGACCAGGAAGCCGATCAGGGTCGTGACCAGTTCGGAACGCGTCAGGCCGTTGTCCGCGCCTTCCGCCGCGATCAACGCGCCGACGAAGTCGTCCTCGGGAAGCTTGCCCTTGAGAGTGTCGAGTACATCGTCCATGTACTCGTAATAGAAGGTGGCGGACGCATCTGCTTCGGCCAGGCGCTCCGGCGTGATGTCCGACACGCTCAGTACCGCGTTCAGGCCGTGCTGCCGCGCGAACAGTTCGCCGGCATCGGAAAGCGGCACGTGCAGCAGCCGGCAAGCGATTTCAGCCGGAACCGGATCCGCGAAGTCGGACACGAAATCGATCTCGGTCTCGCCTTCGAGCTTGTCCAGATGGTCGAGGATGACCTTTTCGACCCAGCCCCGCATGTTCGCAACGGTTTTCGGATTGAACGCCGGGGTAACGATACGGCGGATGCGCGTGTGATCGGGCGCATCGATGTTCGGCAGCGATTCGCGATAGAAGCGCGCCGCCGCGCCCGTGCCGATGCGCTCGGGAAACGTGCCGGGCGCCTGCTGGACGGTCGCCAGCGGGTTGCGCAGCACCTCGTCGACGTCGCTGTATCGCGTCAGGACGATGCAGCGCTCGCCGTTGATGTCGATTTCGAAATGGGGAAAGTTGCTTTGCAGCGTGCGGTAGGTCGGGTACCGGTCCGCGAGAAAAGTGGCCGACTTCAGATCGGGGGTATCGAAAGGGCGCATCTGATTATCCGGAAAGGGTAGGCAATCCGTCGTGCGTGGCCGGCTTCGGCCTGGCGTCTCCAGTGCTCGAAGCGTCTGCACATCGGTCTGGTGGGAGTATGGTTTGCCGCTCCCATCCGAAGGACTCGTTTCCTTTTGCGAGAGCACCATCACGGCCGGCCGCCGCCATCGCGGCGGATTCAGCGAATCGAGGCATCTACGGATTGCGCGCGGCAGCCCGCGGTGTTTCCCTTGTGGCGGGATGCCCGGCGCGGAAACCGGCGTCCGACGACATGCAGGGATGAATGGAGTACGGTAAATGGATCCGATAACTGCTGCGCTCGATACGTGCCGCTTCGCGGAAATCGAGGCGGGTCACGCACAATCAAGTAGCCCGTGGGCGGTACGTATGCCCGGCGACATATGGCCGGTCACGCTGTATATCTTCACCGGTGCGACGTGCAGCCTGTTCATGACGCAGTCGGGACAGCGGAATGCGCTGCACGACAAAAGCGTGTGCCTGATCCTTCGCGCACGCGAACACATCGTTCAGGACGCGCTATTCACCCGCCCCAACCAGCCCGTCGATCTGCGCAATCCCGCCAATGTCGATCGCTTCCAGACGATTGCGTTCGGCGAGTCGCCGGACAAGGGCGTGACGTCGACATTTTTCATCGGCATGGCGCCAGCAAAAGGCGTGAGCCCCTCGCTATTCGATGCGTTGCCCGACGTGTTGCTGTTGAACTTCGACGAGTTGCCGGTGTGGCTGTGTCGCGCGACTGACGCCATTCGAGACGAGCTGACGTGGCAGCGCCCGGGATTCCGGTCGGTGGCAACGCGTCAGGCCGAACTGATCGTGATCGATGTCATTCGGCACTACATCGCATCGCATACGCGTCAGTTGCCGGCGTGGATATCGCTGCCGGACCATTCCCGGGTGGCGACGGCCTTACGTGAGTTTCATCGCGACATTTCCCGGCCCTGGACACTGGAGATGCTTGCAACCGTGGCCGGGACATCGCGTTCGCGGTTGATCGCTGCAGCGCAACACGAGTTGGGCGAAGGCATCTTCAGCTATGTCACGCGCTTTCGCATGCAGGAAGCCTCGCGGCTCCTGATGGGCACCTCGCTTTCGGTCGGCAAGATCGCGTGGCAGGTGGGGTACCAGTCCGAAGCGGCATTCTCGATCGCATTCAAGCGATACAGCGGAGTACAACCCCGTCAGTTTCGCGGTGGCGCGACCCCGCCGTTCTGATAAGGTTGCCGCTTTCGGGGCCGATGAGCACCGCAAGAAGTCACGTAGCCGCAAAAAATGGTTGTCCAGTTTTCGGTTGTGATGCGATCGACGGGAAACCCATACTTTCCTCCCGCTCAACCGAGAAACGCATCATGACTTTTTCCCAGCTCCATCAACAAGCCGAACCGCTGTTGCTCGCCAACGTCTGGGATGCCGCCAGCGCCCGTGCCGCGGAAACGGCCGGCTACGCGGCAATCGGGACGTCCAGCGCCGCCATTGCCGACTCACTGGGCTACGCCGATGGCGAGGGGGTCGGTTTTGACGAACTGAAGGCGTTGGTTGCCCGCGTCCGGTCCGTTTCCAGCCTGCCGCTGTCCGTTGACGTCGAAGCCGGCTATGGCGCGACGTCCGAGGCTGTCGTCGCCAACCTGCGTGAACTGGCTGCCCTGGGCGTCGTCGGTGTCAACCTGGAGGACAGCGTGGTGTGCGGCAGCCAGCGTACGCTGGTCGACGTCGAGCCCTTTGCGCGACGCCTGCGCGATATTCGTGCAGGTTTGCAGGCTGCCTGCGTCGACCTGTTCATCAACGTGCGCACCGACACCTGTCTGCTGAATGTCGACCGTGCGCGGGCGGAAACCATCGCACGCGGCCGACGCTATGCCGAAAGCGGGGCGGACGGCCTCTTCGTGCCCGGTTTGACCGACGAAGCGGATATCGCTGCAATCGTGGGCGGCGTCCCGCTCCCGCTGAATGTCATGTGCATGCCGGCCCTGCCGTCGTTCGGGCGCCTGGCCGCACTGGGCGTCAAGCGCATCAGCATGGGCAATTTCCTGCACCAGCGGGCGCACCACGTGCTGCAGCAGCTGTTCAGTGACGTACGCGCCGAACAATCCTTCGATCCGGTGTTCTGCCATGCTGGTCACTGACATCCGGCAAATCGACGCTTACTACCGCGCATTGGTCGAGCGCGCGGCGGATCACGTCGGCATCTTCTATGTCGGGGTGAAAACGACGGGCGTGTTCTGCATCGCGACCTGTCGGGCGCGCAAACCCAAACGCGAGAACGTGGTGTTCTACACGGACCTCCGGGAGACGCTCAATGCCGGCTTTCGGCCCTGCAAAGTCTGCCGGCCGACCGAGAACGCGCATGCGGCGCCACCGGAAGTGGCCGAGGCCATTGACTGGGTGCGCGCCCATCCGAAGGAACGCCTGAGCGACGCGCGCCTCAGGCAGCGCGGGCTCGGCCCGGAGCGAATCCGCCGCTGGTTCCAGCAGCACTACGGGATGAGTTTCCAGGCGTTCCAGCGTTCCTTGCGGATCAATACGGCACTGGAGGAACTGAAGGCTGGCCGTCGCACCATCGACGTCGCGCTCGACAGCGGCTACGACTCGCTCAGCGGCTTCGGCTACACCTGCAGGAAACTGACGGGGCGTGCGCCGACCGAGGCCGCGAACGTCATCCTCATCCACCGCTTTACCACGCCCCTGGGGCCGATGTTCGTGTGCGCCACCGAGCGGGGCGTCTGTCTGCTCGAATTCGTCGACCGGCGGATGCTGGAAACCGAGTTCAAGGATCTTCAACGACTCCTGCGGGCACGCATCCTGACGGGAGAAAACGCGCACACACGCCAGGCCGAGCACGAGATCGGCGAGTACTTCACCGGTACGCGCAAGCAGTTCGATCTGACGCTGGACACGCCCGGCAGCCCATTCCAGCAATCGGTATGGCAGGCGTTGCAGGCCATTCCGTTTGGCAGCACGGCCAGTTATGGCGAGCAGGCGGAGAAACTTGGTTCCCCCCAGTCGGTTCGCGCAGTGGCCGGCGCCAATGGCGCCAATCGAGTGGCGATCGTCGTCCCCTGTCATCGGGTCATGGGGAAGGACGGGGCGCTCACCGGTTACGGCGGCGGACTGGCACGGAAGCAATGGCTTCTGGAGCATGAGAAGCGTCATGCGTAGCGGGCGTCGGGAGGAGGCACAACCCATCAAGGAGAACGTGGCGAATCGCTACCCGTCGTATCCGGATCCCGAGGCATACTGGGTCTCGGTTATTTTGTGAGCGGCATCGTGGTGGCGATGCAGATCTCGCTGCGTCAACCGGACGACGCCCGTCGACAGTCAGGTACACGACCACAATGGATCACGATATTCAGAACATGCTCCGCCGCTATCGCGAGCGAGATATCGACCTGCCTCAGTTGCGCGTGTGGCTTGACGGCGAAAGAACGCGTGTGGGCGCACAAATCCCGCGCGGTGAATGGCTGAAGCTCACGCGAGGGAGTGAAGCGCAAAGCAACGGTGCGATCGCGCGCCTGCTTCCGGCCTGCATGCACTGTCTCGGTATCGGCGAGCCCAAAGCATTCGAATCACGTCATGAGTATCGGCAATACGCCGATCGTCGTGACGCGGCCGTCGCAAACAGCGTCCTCACCAACATTCCTCAGCCTCAGTTCTCTTCCGAAGGACCCGATTCGGCAGGTTCGGTCATGTACTGTCGCTGCACGTGCTGCCGCTCGATCTGGGCATTCGTCGAGCCGGAGAAAGCGGAACACGGAGCATGGAAGCGAATCATCTAGGCGCGGTATCCCAAACATCTCCATCCAGGCGCCGTCGCAGACGTGTATGCTAGCTGCCAGCCAGGCGCCGGGCCTCCGTCGTTTCAGCACGCCTGCACAGGTCGCCATTCAGCATTCAAGGAATGAGAGGCTGATACCCATGCTCACGGTGCAAAGAAGCCGATACTTCGCGGACATCACAGGTTTGATTGTTCTCGTGATCCTTGTGGCGATCCTGTCGGTTTTCGTCCCGTCTTCCGACATCCCTCGACCGCTGTGGATTCCAATCTACGCCGCGTGGGCTGTGTATGCGATTTATATCTGGCGCAAGGTTGAACCGGAAACGAAGCCCTGGCTCTTGATCGGATTGTATTCGGCCGGTGGTGCGGCTGTATGGTACGCCGTGATGCGGGCGATCAGTCGCTGGATTTTTGGGGCCGCCGAGCCCGAGCTTTCCAAAGGCTTCGACCTGTTCGTCGCATTGATGTGTTCCCCCGGCCTGACGTTTGTCGCGATCGCCGGCTGGGCGCGTTCGCTTGTATGGCGCAAGCCAAGTTGAGGCCGTCGAAGCCATACTCGGCGTCGTACTCCACCAGCAAGCAGTGACCGAAAATGCACACAGCTGACGACGGGCGTCTCGTGATGAAACAGGTGAGAACGGCCTTCTCCGAACGCATGAGGCCGGCGTCGGTCGTTCCGGCCGTCTCATCCCACACGAACGACTACGACGACGCGTTGCACTTCTCAAACCTGCTCTGGGATGAGACTACTGCTCACGACTGGACACAATACTCCGACGCCATTTACCGATTGACGCCCGATGCATTCTGCTACTTTCTACCCGGGATCATCCGTGTTTCTGTCGAAGACAATCAGGTTGCACTGACGGTCATCGAGAGCTTGATGGGGTCGCTGGACAGATCGCCGATTGCGCAATACTGGGATGACTATTTTCTGCAGCGCTGGCCCAAGCTGACAGACATCGAGTGCGATGCCGTGATCGCGTGGATTGTGTGGCTCGACGGACATCCGCTGTCGCCATTCTCGCAAGACACGATTCTTCGAGCATGCGAAACCCTGGAACTGGTGAAGAAGCACCGGGCGGTGTAGCCGCTGCATGACGGCCATTGCTCGCGAGGGCGACCTGATGGATCACGGCAGTGACGTGCCGGAGGGCTTCTCGGGCGCCGGCCTTCGTGGCAGACCGGCCGCCAGTCTCGTCCAAAGGGCCGCTGCATACCAACGGGCGTATCGATTGACAACCGCCCCCCAACCCTCATCCGCCGCGGCTGTCGTAGCGACAACCGGGAGCGCGAGCATCACCTCCCGTGCGACACAGGGCGCGAGCACGCCCTGATGTTGTCATCCATCGTTTCAATCCCGTTCAAAGCGGCATTGCCCGGCCCTCGCCCCACGATTGCCGTTACACCGACAACCCGCCCGAAACCTCGATCGCCGTACCGTTCACGAAGCTGGCTTCTTCCGACGCGAGGAACGCGTAAACACTCGCGATCTCGCTCGGCGCGCCAAGCCGCCGCTGCCAGCATGCATCCCGAAAGCCGTCGAGCACCTTGTCCGGCATCGTTTTGAGGATGTCCGTCTCGATGAAGCCCGGGCATACCGCATTGACGCGAATGCCTTTTGGACCGAGTTCCCGAGCCCACGTCTTGGTGAAGCCGATCACGCCGAATTTGCTGGCCGCATAGTTCGTCTGGCCGAAATTCCCGTAGATGCCGACGACGCTCGACGCGTTGAGAATCACGCCGCGCTTCTGCTCGAGCATCGTGTCGACGACCGCCTGCGTGCAGTTGAACACGCCCTTCAGGTTGACGTCGATGACCTTGTCGAACTGCGCCTCGCTCATGTTCACGAGCCGCGCATCCTGCGTAATGCCCGCGTTGTTGACGAGAATGTCGATCCGGCCGAACTGCGCCTTCACGCTCGCGATCACCGCGTCGATACCGGCCCTGTCGGTCACGTCGAGCGTATGCGCGACCGCCGAATGGCCGCGCTCGTTCAGGTGCCGCGCCTCGTGTTGCACCGCGTCTCCGGAGCGGTCGCACAATACGACGATCGCCCCTTCGCTCGCGAACATCCGGGCCGTTGCCTGCCCGATCCCCGCCGCAGCGCCCGTGATGATCGCAACCTTGTCCTTGAGTTTCATGTCCTTTGCCTCGTTACCCGAAAGAATCGCGTCGCGCGATCGCCGACCGCCGGCCAACCGTGCGACGCCCCGTAGCGCCTATGCCGACGCCGTATCCGCCGCACCGAGCGTGGTCATCCCGCTGATCACGTCGACGTGATCCTTCGGCACCAGGCCGGAATGCACCGTCGTCCAGCAGCTCGGGCAGAAGTGCTCGCGGAACACGATCTCCGCATCGACGTAATACGACGGATCGACACGCACGTTCGAGCTGCCTGACACCGGATCGGAATCGCGGCACGCCAGCGACAGCTGCTTGTCGTGATCGCTCAGTTGATGCCCGCAGTGCCGGCAGACCACAACCGATCCGCCCGATACGGTCGCAAGGCCGAGGTTGTCGTCGATCGCGCGCGCCTTCTCCGGATCGAAACGGCCCGTGAGCAGCTTCGGCACCGCCTCCGCATATTTCCGGCGCTCGCCGAGAATCGCCGCGCGCCGGTGCTCCGTTCTCCCGGCGTCGACGTGACCCGCCGCGTCGACGATCACGCCGTAGACGAGCTCGGCCGCGCCGCCACCGATCTTGCCGTTTCGCAGGTCGGTCGCGACCGCCTGCACATCGCGGCGAATTGGATCGCCGTAGCCGCCGCCACCCTGGCAATGCAGATACAGGACGTCGCCTTGCTTGAGTTCACCTGCCGCCATGCACTGTGCAGTCGTCAGCTCGCCGCCGAGCGCGAACAGGTCGGTCGGCACCTCACCCTTTGCAAACATCGCGTCGAGCGGCACGTCGCGCACCACGACGTTGTGCCCCGTATTGCCCGGATGGCCGCCCGCGAGCCCCTGGTTTTGCGCAGTCGCCATCCCCGAGCTCGAGAGCACCATCGCCATCGGCAGCGACGAGCCATACGGCGTGATCGCGACGGACGCGCTGACGCCGCCGCGATGCCGGCCCGGGCCGCCCGAGTCCGGCTCCTCGCGACGCCAGAGTACGACCAGCGGATACAGCAACTCGGTCATTTCGACGTCGGGCAACTTGCCCATCGGAATACAAAAGAGCCCGCCCGTGTCGATGCCGTCGGCAGCGGGACGCGCGCCGTAGCCGCCGGCCATCGACTCCATCACGACATCGACGAACGGCGCGTGGTGCTTGCCGCGCTGATCGACGCCGGCGAGTACCGCCGTGTTCCAGGTGCCGCAGCAGGTCGCCTGCACGTTCGCCTTCATGTCGACCGTGCAGTCGAGCATCTGCGACAGGCACTGCGCGGCCAGGTTGCCGATCGCCCATGCCGTCGCGATCGGCGCCTTGTTGATCGCGGCCGGGAATGTCGCGTTGTTCATTGTCCCTTCGGGCGTGACGATGTCGAAGCAACGCATCAGGCCGCCGGCCGCCCACGGAATATTGCCGGCGAGCGTCGGCAGCAGCGCCAGCATCACGCCGCCACGCGACCCCGCATACGTGCAGTTGATGACGCCCGCCTGCGGCGCGGTGCCGGTGAAATCGAAAGTCAGGTGATCGTCGCGCTTCGTCATCGACAGCGTCAGCTTGTGCGGACGACGGTCGCCCGCCTCGGACTGATCCATGTAGCTCGTCGCCTGCCACGTCCCGTCCGGCGCATTGCGAAGCTTGTCGCGCAGGCGGCGCTCTGCGTCGTTCATCATCCGCTTCATCACCGCCTTGACCGTGTCGGGGCCGTACTGCTCGATCAGCGCGAGAATGCGCTTGCGCCCGACCAGGTTCGCACCGATCTTCGCGCGCAAATCGAGGCCGATGAGTTGCGGCACGCGCGAGCGGCGTACCCACATGTCGGCCACGTCGCGTTGCAGCTCGAAATTCCGGACGATCTTGATCGGCGGCGTCGGCAGCGACTCCGAAAACACGTCCGGCGCGGCGATCGGCATCGACCCGGGCGCCACCCCGCCGAGATCCGGCTCATGGCAAATCGCGCTCGTCCAGCCGAACAGCTTGCCGTCATGGAAGATCGGCGAAAAAACCAGCACGTCGCTCTGGTGCAAACCGCCGCCGATCCACGGATCGTTGCACAGGAACATGTCGCCGTCCTGGATGCCTGGATTGTCGGCGCGGTGCTGCAGCGTCCAGTAGATCGCGAGATCGATCGCGCCGGCCAGCATCGTGTTGTAGAGGCCGATCTGCACCTCCTGTCCCGCTTCGTCGTTGATCGTGAAGTCGTAGTCGTTCGCTTCCGACACGACCGGACTGCCCGACATGCGCTTCAGCGTCTCGCCCATCTCGTCGGTGATCGACCAGAGGCGATGGCGGATCACCTCGTAAGTCAGCGGATGCAGCGCGTCGATGACGTCGTCCGACACGGTGTGCGCCTTCAGCGACGGCGGCAGCGACCGCAGCAGAACTTCGGGGGCAACGGGTCGGCTGACGAAAATTTCGGAACCCGGAATCGTGGATTGCATGACAGTTCTCCTATTCGCGGGTCACGCCGCGTTCATCTTGATCGACAGGTTGCCCAGGTGGTCGATGACGCCCCGCATCCCGTTCGGGACCACGACCGTCGTCGTCGGCACCTGGATCACGGCCGGGCCCTCCACCACATGCCCGGCACGCAGCAGCGTGTAGTCGTAGGCCGGGGTATCGACGAAACCGTCGTGTGCATCGAGGCAGATCGGGCGGCGTTCGATCACCGCATGCTCGACCGGCGTGCCGTTCGCGGCTTCGATTTCCGGGAGTTCCGGCGAGATCGGCAGGATGCCTTCGCCACGAACCCGGTAGGTCAGTACCTGGATGCCTGCATCGCGGAAGCCGGAACCGGCACCAAAGAGCTGCGCGTAGCGTTCCTCGAACTTGTCGACGGCGTCCTGCAGCGATTCGACGGTGATCGGGCCCGACGCCAGCGGCGTCGACACCTCGCCCATCTGCATCCCGTAGCGCATGTCGATCTCGCGATAGAGCTTCGTTTCGACGAACTTGATGCCCTGTCGCTCGAGCACCGCGCTGACCTCTTCCTCCAGCCGCTTGAAGTTCTCGGTTACGCGCATCGGATCGATCGGTGCGACCGCGGGATCGGACAGCTCGCGAATCACGTTGACCTGCGACGCCGCCAGCCCGAACGCGGAAAACGCCGATGCAACCGGGCCGAGCGGCACCAGCACTTCGCTCGCACCGACCGCGAACGTGTACGCCGCGCAGTGGGCCGGCCCCGCGCCGCCGAAGGCATAGACGACGAAATCGCGCGGATCATGGCCGGCCTCCACCGCGATCTTGCGGAGCAGGTCGCCCGTCTGCGCGTTCTGCACCGCGTAGATCGCTGCGGCCGCGTCCTCGACGCTCAGCCCGAGCGGTTCCGCGATCCGGCGCCGGATCGCATCGCGCGCCAGTTCGATCGACAGCGGGCGCTTGCCGCCAAGCAGCCCACGCGACGGCAGAATGCCCAGCACGAGGTTCGCGTCGGTGATGGTCGGCTCCATGCCGCCGGCGCCGTAGCAGGCCGGCCCTGGCGCGGCCTGGGCGCTCAGCGGGCCGACCCGCAGATTGCCGCCTGCATCGATCCACGCGATCGCACCGCCGCCGGAGCCGATCGCCTCGACGCGCAGCGTCGGTACGTTGACGGGCGACTGATTGATGATGGTCTGCGCCGCGCGCACCGGCTCGCCATCGACGATCAGGCCCGCGAGGAACGTCGTGCCGCCCACGTCCGTTGCCATCACGTTGCGATGGCCGAGCTGGCCCGCGAGCTGCATCGCGCCGACCACGCCGCCGGTCAGCACCGAGCCGACCGTCGTGATCGCAGTGGCCGGTGCTTCGGCCGCCGTGATCGCGCCGCCCGAACTCTGCATCACGAGCAGCGGCCCGGCGAGCCCTTCGCCGCGCAGGCCCGCTTCGAGGTTCGTCAGGTAGTCGCGCAGGCCCGGGCCGATCTGTGTGCTCATGATCGTCGTCGCATGGCGCGCATATTCGCGGATCCGCGGGCTTACGTCCGACGACAATGCAACGTAGATATCCGGCGCCTCTTCGTGGATGATCTCGCGCACGCGCTGCTCGTGCGACGGATTCCGGAATGACCAGAGCAGCGACACGGCGATTGCCGACACCCCCTGCGCCACGCAATCGCGCACCGCGTCGCGAACTTCCGCATCGTCGAGTTCGACGAGTACGTTCCCCTCGCGATCCATCCGCTGCGTCACTTCCTTGATCAGACGCTTCGCGACGAGCGGTGCGGGCTTGGCGTGGCCGAGCACGTTCTGCAACTCCATCGACGAGCGGCCGAGGTAGCGCCCCTCGACGTTCATGATCGCGATCGAATCGCCGTGCCCGCGCGTCGTGATGAATCCGACGGGCGGCACCTTGCCCATCACGAGCGCATTCAGGGACGACGTCGTGCCGTGTGCAATGTGATCGGTGTTCTGCAGGAACTCGGCGCGCGACATCGAGAATTGCTCGGCCAGCAGACCCAGCACGTTGAAGACACCGGCCGAATAGTCGGGCGGCGTGGAAGGCGTCTTGGCCGACACGATGACGCCGCGATCGTCGACCGCCACACCATCGGTGAAGGTTCCGCCTACATCGACTCCTACTACGAATCCCATTTCATGTCTCCTATGAATGTCGTATTCCGGCTTTCGGTCTCGCCCGTCCGATTTCCGTCGGCAGCGGGACCGGCATCCGGTTGGGGGCTAAAACCTGTGAATCGCGCCGAGGCGGAACGCGACCTGCTTGTTCGTTGCCGACGGATTGAATCCCGCGATCGACGCGACGGCCGGCTGCCCGAGCGAGTCCGTTCCCGATGCGCGCTGGCCCGCGGCGAGCACATAAAGATCGGTTGCCTTGGACAGGCTGTAGTCGACCGCCGCATTCATCTGCAGATACCGGGCGCCGTCGTCGCCCTTGACCGAGCTCCGCGTGGTGTAGTCGAAGCCCAGTGCAAACTGCAGCGTCGGCGTAGCGCGGTAGCGTGCATTCAGGTCGACGCTCGTGAACATTGCCAGCCCTGAATAGCCGAGCGGATTCGGGCCGGACGACGAGCCAAGCCCGCCGAAGCGTGTGTTGGTTGCGCTCACCGAAACCGCCGAACCGGCGTACGTCCAGGACATGCCCGCGCCCGCGATCTGGAGCGTCTTGGCCGACGCATAGCCGGCGAACACCGGATACGCCTGCGGCGTCGTGGCCGAACCGGGCGAGCCGATGTTGTTCGCGACGGCACTTCCCTTGTTCGGGGTGTTCCCATAGAACGATACGTTCGGATCGCGCGCGTTCAGGTACCCGAGCCCGAACGCGAATGCGGTTCCCGTGTATCCGCCCGCGATCGACCAGATCTGATTCTGTCCGGTGTGTCCGGCGACACCTCCCAGGCTGACCATCGCGGCCATCGCGAATCCGTGGTAGGTCGCGGACGTGAACTTCACCGCGTTGTTGATCCGGTTCGTGTTCGACAAATTGTCGACGTCGTCCGCATGCGAGCCCATGTATCCCGCCCATGTTCCCGCTGCCGCATACGGCTGCACGAAGTTGACCAGCGGATCGTACTGGCGGCCCAACGTGAGCGTGCCAAGATCACTGGCCAGCCCGACATACGACTGCCGGCCGAATTCGGCGCCGCCTTGCGCGAGCGATCCCGTGTTCGCCATGAATCCGTTCTCCAGTACGAAGGTCGCCTTCAGCCCGCCACCCAGATCTTCCAGACCACGCAACCCCCAGCGGCTCCCGGATACGCCGGTTGCATGCCCGTCGGTCAGTGCGAACTGCGAGGCTCCGGTCGGCTTGCCCGCCGCGCGTCCGGTCTGCGCGGAATTCACGTACGTGATGCCCTCGTCGATCAGGCCGTAGAGCGTCAGCGAGCTTTGCGCATGTACCGCCGAGGTCATCGCCAACGACGCGAAGGCCGGCAATCTCCATTTCGTCTGCATGAAAAGTCTCCAGATATTTTTATAGGTGATGATTGACGCAACGCTCACCGGTCGACCGGATAGACGTACTCGCCGAGCGTCAACACCAGCGCGGCACATATCGCGCATGCCGCGCCGGCCCCTGCATACGCAATCGCGTACGTATGAAAGTGGTCGAATACCCAGCCGAACGCGATCGGTCCGGCCACGCCGCCCAGTGCGAAGAACAGGAACAGGACGCCGTACAGGAAACTGAAATGCTCGACGCCGAAGTAGCGGCGGACGAAGAACGGCACGAAATCGCCTTCCGCCCCGATCACGAACGCGAATGCGAAGGCGCCGGCCGAAACCATCGGCAGTTGCGAACCGGGGCTCCCCGCGATCAACGCGAGACCGGCGCCACCGAGCAGGAACTGAACTGCGGCGACGTGGCGCGCGGAGAGGACGTCGATCAGCAGTCCGGTCACCGCGCGACCGACCATCACGCCGATGCCGATCAACGCGGCGATCTTCGTCGCCTGCGCGGGGGCCATGCCACGATCGGTCAATGACGGAACCATGTGGACGATGGCGCCGAGGCCCGCGCATGAAACAACGAAGAACACCGCGCTCAGCATCGCGAATCGCCACGTCCGCATCGCATGCCACGCACGCTGGCCGGCGCGTGACGCATTGGCCGCAGACGGCGACACCTTCGCGCACGCCCGGTTCGTACGGCCACCGCTCGGCAACAACAGGTAGGCCGCGAGCCCGCCGACGAGCACGACGTGCGACAGATGCCGATAGCCCGATTGCCAGCCACCGTCGTCGATCCACTGCTGCGCCAGCAACGGCATCAGCGCGTTGCCGATTCCGAGGCCGATCATCGCGATGCCCATTGCCAGCCCGAGCCGCTTGTCGAAATGCGCAGGCAACGCGCTCAGATAGCCGGTCGGGGTCGTGCCCACTGCCATGAACCCGAGCAGCAGCGTCAGGCCGCCGAACAACACGATGTTGCTGGGCGACACGGAGAGCGCGAACAACCCGAGCGAGAACAGCACCGTCGACGTCATCACGACCCGCCGGACGCCGTAGCGTGCGATCAGGTGCCCGGTGACGGGTGCGCCGATGGCCAGGCCAAGCTGCGCCAGGCCCGCGATCGCGGAGGTCCCGGCGCGCGTCCACCCGAATGCCTGCGCGATCGGCTTGAGGAAGATCGACAACGTACTGAAGTACGTGGCCGAGAATCCCACGAGCATCCCCACGGCGCAGCCGAACACGATGCGCGCGCTCCGGACGGAGCCGGCCAGCGTCGCGTCCGGTGCCAGCTCAACGGTTGTGTTGTTTTCCACGAGTCTGTCTCCAATATCTTTATCGCTATGCGCGTTCATCCCGCCCGATCAACACACCTCGAACAACGCGGCGGCCCCCATTCCGCCACCGACACACATCGCAACCACGACATGCTTCACGCGCCGGCGCCGTCCTTCGAGCAACGCATGTCCAACCAGCCGCGAACCCGTCATCCCGTACGGATGCCCGATCGCGATCGCCCCGCCGTTGACGTTGTAGCGGTCCGGATCGATACCGAGCCGGTCTCGGCAATAGAGCACCTGGCACGCGAATGCCTCGTTCAGCTCCCACAACCCGACATCGTCGATCGTCAGGCCATGCTGCTTGAGCAGCTTCGGAATCGCGTAGACCGGACCAATGCCCATCTCTTCCGGCGCGGTCCCGGCCACGGCCATCCCTCTGTAGATGCCCAGCGGGGCGAGCCCCGCACGTTCGGCCGAGCGCGCATCCATCAGTACGCACGCGCTTGCACCGTCGGAGAGCTGGCTCGCGTTGCCAGCCGTCACCGTGCCGCCGGCGAGCACCGCCTTCAGCGACTCAAGCCCCTGCAATGTCGTGTCCGGACGGTTTCCTTCGTCTTTCGAGAGCGTGATCTCGCGCACGTCGATCGCGCCGGTCTGCTTGTCCGTCACCCGCGTCGAGACCGTGATCGGCACGATTTCGTCGTCGTACAGGCCGTCGCGCTGTGCAGCCGCCGTTCTCTGCTGCGATGCCAGCGCATACGCGTCCTGCTGCTCGCGCGTGATGCCGTAGCGTGTCGACACGCATTCCGCGGTCTCGAGCATCGGCATATAGGCGTGCTCGGCGTGGCGCAGCACCTCGGCATCCTTCTCCGCGTACACCCAGTCGTAGTACCGATCCTGGATCGCGGAGATGTTTTCCTGCCCGCCGGCCACGACGACGTCCATGCCATCCACGACGATCTGCTTCGCGCCGGTTGCGATCGCCATCAGGCCCGACGCGCACTGGCGATCGATCGATTGCGCGGCGACGGTATGTGGAAGCCCGGCCGCAAACGAGGCGTTCCGCGCGATATTCGAACCTGCCGTGCCCGCCGCCAGTACCGTGCCGACAATGACGTCCTCGATGCGCCCCGGCTCGACGCCGGCACGCGCCACCGCATGACGAATCGCATGCCCCATGAGACTCGGCGACTTCGTCGCGTTGAACGCCCCGCGATAGGCTCGACCGATGGGCGTCCTGGCCGTCGAGACGATGACTGCTTCTCTCATTGCATCCACTCCAACAAATAGGATTCCGTACTATGTGACGGGCTATTTCCAGATGATTCGAACGCGATTCGTCTATCGATAGGCGCCACTCAGCAGGGCGCCGGCATTCGGCACGACCGGTTCGAGCCCCAGGTGATCGAGCATCCGTCGCGTCGTGCAGATGGCAGTGGACGTCACCGGAACGCCAAGGGCATCCTCGACGAGCTGGATCGACGGCAGCGACTGCATCTGGACACAGGCCGACAGCACGACGACGTCGGCATTCGCGATGTTCAGCTTCTTCACGTCGTCGACCAGGCGTGCCGGATCGCGCCGTCCGACCTCGAGGTTGTCCGGAATCTCGAACGCGAGCGAATCGATCACTTCGATGCCCTCGTTCTCGACGTACTCGACAACCCGATCGCACAGCGGGCGCATATACGGCGCCAGCAACGAGATCTTCTTTGCCCCCATGATCTTCAGCCCTTCCACCAACGCACCGGCCGACGTCATCACGGGCGAGTTGCAGTGATTCTCGCGGGCCACCGCCGTCAGTTCGCGCTCGACTTCGCGGTGGTAGCCGTTGCCCATCGCCATGATCGCGACCAGACAGGCCGTGCTCATCACGTCGACCCGCGCATCGGCCAGTTCCGCCGCGCAGCGCAGCCCTTCGCGGTTCATCGCCTCGAGTTCCTCGCGCGTCACCTTGTGCATCCGCATCCGGCTGCTGTGAAACGTGAAGCGTTCGTCGGGGCGAATGCTTTCGCGCGCGCGCAGCATCGCGGGAATTTCGGTCTCCATCGTCGTATTCGAACTCGGCACGATCTGGCCGATTCGGTAGGTTCTTGCAGTCATGCTGGCTCCTTGGAGGTCAGATACGGTTCGAGCGCCGCCCGCAATGTGGGTGGGATCTCGATGCTCTCTCGAACGCCCTCGCGGATGGCAATCGGCGTGAACCGGCCTTCGAACGCGAGGCGTCCGTCCGGGAGAAAGGCGCGTGCAATCAGATCGAACGTACGCGTGCGGATCTCGCCCACTTCGACACGGATATCGACGACGTCTTCGGGGTAGAGCGACGCGTGAAACGTCAGGCTCATGTGCTTGCACGGCAAGCCGACCCCGCTCTCGCGCCCTGCTCGCCCGACGGCCCCGTAACCGATGTGTCGATAGAAATGCATGACGGCGCCCAGGAGGTAGTCGGTAAAGCGGCCGGTGAACACGACGCCGGCCGGATCGCAGTCGGACCAGCGCGCGATGCGCCGCACCGTGAACGGCAGATCGGCCACCACGATTTCGGAGCTTTCGTTCACAGGACCCCCGCGCTGCCTGCGAGCCGTTGCACGAGCTCGGGAAACTCGCTGCGCAAGCGCGCATCGTCGATCCGGCCGGTTCGCGTCATGAACTGGTAAACGAATTCCTCGGGCGTGTAGCTGTCCATCCACACCGCGATCTCCTCGTACCACATGTACGAACGTTCGGACGCATCGATCAGCTTGTTCTTCTGCGGCTTGTGATCCTGCTCGAACGCAGCGAGCCCGCGTGCCGCGTCGCCGTCGCAATCGAGCAGCGCCCGTGCCAGCGCGATCGCGTCCGTCATCGCGATGCGCGTGCCCGAGCCGATCGAGAAATGCGCGCTTGCGAGTGCGTCACCGATCAGCACGTGGCGGCCGTTTACCCACTTTTCGTTACGGATGACCGGGAACTGCCGCCACACGGATTTGTTCGAGATCAGCGGAAGGCCGCCGAGCTCGGGCGCGAAAATCTCCTCGAACAGGTGCTGGCGATCGTCGTCGGCCAACTCGTCGAGGTTGAGACGGTTCCACGTTGCGTCGTCGCACTCCGCGACGAACGTGCTCATGTTGTCGCTATATGCGTAGTAGTGCGCAACAAAATGGCCACCATTGAAATTGCGGAAGACGAGTGCCGGCGCCTCGAACACGCGCTTCGTGCCATACCACGCAAAGTGGTTGCTCAGCGATCGCTGCGTGGTACCGAAGGCGTCCGGATACTGCCGGCGCACCACGGAGTTGATGCCATCCGCGCCCACCACGACATCCGCATCGTCGAGGCCGAACGACGCGAGATCGAGGGTCGTCTCGATCCGACGGCCGAAATGAATGCGAACGCCCGCCGCCTCCGCTTCGCGCTGAAGGACCTGCAGCAACGCGAGGCGCGGGATGGCGCCGCCCTTCACGTTCAGCTTGATCTCGATCGGCTCCTCGCGCTGGACGATGACCTGTCGATCGTTGTAGCGCATCGCGTCGCACAGTGCGGTGTAGGAACGCTCGTCGGCCTCCTGCAACTGCAGCATGCCGGTATCCGCGAGCACGACGCCGAACCCGAACGTGGCGTCGGCGACGTTCTGTTCGATCACGTCGACCTGCCAGTCAGGCGCCTTGCGCTTGAGCAGGAGCCCCAGATACAGCCCGGACGGGCCGCCCCCCACGATCGCGATTTTCATTGCTCCCCCCGCGGCGTGATTTCAAGCGTATAGCGGTCGAAGGTCTTGACGTTGCCGTCGAATCCCCCCGTCAGCGACGCGTTCCAGAGTGCCGGCACGAAACCCAGTGCCTTGCGGTCGAAGACGATCGCGTCGGGCGAGCAGATCTTCCAGTAGCCGTTGGTCGGACCGTCGACGTGGTAGCGCGGGTTGCTCTTGCTCGATTCGACGAGCGGTTCGAATTCGGGCACGTCGAGCACATAGAGCACCGCTTCCGACCCGTCGTTCTCGCCGTTCGATTCACCGATCCCGTGCGCCTTGTCGCGCCAGACCTGGTCGATCGACTTGAATTCGCCGGTGCCTGCGAACATCGCGTCCTCGGCCTTCATCGCTGCGTCGAGCGTTCGTTTCGCATCGTCCGCATCGAGCAGGTTCATCGGACGTTGCTGCAGCGTGATCTCGAGGTAATACCCGTTCGGATCGCTGAAATAGATCGACTCGATCAGTTCGTGGCGAATCTGGTAGATCAGCGGAATGCCATGTGCCTCGAGCCGGTCGCGCCACGCGATCAATTCCTCGTACGTGTCCACTGCCCACGCAGTATGCGTCGCCTCGAAACGATAGTCGGCAACGGCGCGCGTGTAATCCGGCTGCTCCGTGTCGATGTAGTAGAAGAACGCGATGGTACTCCCCTTGCCGCTTTCGAAGAAAAAGTGGAGGAAGTCCGGATGATTCGCCGGCCCCCAGCCGCGCGCCGAAATCGCATGAACGAGCGGCAGCCCGAGCTTGTCTCGGTAGAACTCGACGGTTTCCCGAAGTTTCCAGGTAGGCCGGGCGGTATGGTGCACGCCCTTCAGCACCGGTTGCGTGGAATTCACTGTGTTCTCCAGTAATGGGTCAATCAGATTCACGAGCTTTTTTCGGAACCGACGACTTGTCGCGCGACCATTTCGCGCAGCGACTGACGGCTGAGCTTGCCCGATGCGGTCAACGGAAACGAGTCGACCACCTCGATGCGCTCCGGCCACTTGAATTTCGCGAGGCCGTACTCTTTCAGAAAGGCACCAAGTTCCGGGAGACTGGGCGCGGCATGCCCGTCACGCAGGATGAGCACGGCACACAGCCGTTCGTCGAATACCGGATCGGGATACGGCACCGCGACGACCTGCGCGATCGACGGATGTCCGGCAACGGCCATCTCCACCTCTTCGCAGTTGATCTTTTCGCCGCCACGGCTCACGAGGTCCTTGAAACGGCCGCGGAACACGAAGTAGGTCTTGCCGTCGATCTCACGCGCCTCCATCAGATCACCCGAGCGGTAATAGCCGTCGCTCGTGAAGGTTTCCTTGTTGCGCTCTTCGGCCCGGAAATAGCCGTGGATCGTGTAAGGCCCCTTGAACGCCGGTTCGCCGATTTCACCGGCGCGAACCGGCTCTTCCGTGCCGGGGCCGAGGAGACGGATACGGTCCCACGCGCTGACAGGCCGGCCATTGGTCGTATCGAGCGCCTCCTGCGAATCGTCCGGGTGCGTGAACATGATCACGCCCTCGGTGATGCCGAAGATGTGAAAGACGGGCACGCCGAGCAGCGCGCGCAGCTTCGGCGCGCTGTTTGCCGCGATGACGCCGCGCGCATTCGACAGATCGATGCGCCCGGACTGAATGGCCGTCTCGATCCGTGCGATGATCGGCCCGCCGAGCATCAGCCAGGTCGGTCGCGTCGTCTCGATCAACGAGATCAACGTCTCCGGTGCCAGATCCGGCGGCACGGTCACCGTACCGCCCGTCATCAGGAACGGTCCGAAGCAGCACCCCATGTTCAGGTTGTGCACCATCGGCTGCGGCATGAACAGCACGTCGCTCGGCTGGAAACCGAGCCATTCCGCGACCGCGCGCATGTTGTAGAGATATTCGTTGTTGAAACGCGGAATGATCTTCGGCACGCCCGTCGTGCCGCCGGAAAGCTGGAACACGGCCACCTGGAACGGATCAAGCCGGACTTCCGCCAGCCGCGCCGCGGCCGCTTCATCGTCGAGCGATTCGATCAGATGCTCGAGATGGAGCACGCCGTCACGCGGCTCGCCGCGCGCCTGCAGGATCAGTTTCATCGTCGGCGCGCGAGACTGGATGTCTCGTGCAAACGCGATATCGTCGAACTTCGGATCGTCACCCTGGACGAAATGAATCTTCGCTTCAGCCAGGTTCGCGAGATAACCGATCTCGTGCTCCCGGTGCGCCGCCAACGTACAGATCGGGATCAGGCCAGCCTTCACGCAGGCGAGGAACATCACGACGAGCTGGGCGCTGTTCCCGAGCTGGAACACCACGCGGTCAAGCGGTTCGAGGCCTTGCGCCAGCAGCGCCGCGCCGAGCCTGTTCGACTTCGAGTCGAGTTCGGCGTAAGTCATGCTCAATGCCGGCCCGACGAGCGCCAGGTTGTCGGGATGGCGTGCCGCCGCCGCGCGAAACCCGTCCGCGAGTGTTTCGAATCCGAGCACGCCTTCCGCAACATAGCGGTCAAGATCGGCCTGATCCGGATACACAACGCCCGGAATCGGGTTGAGCACGTGCGCCGCACGGGCGGCCGACGTCGGTGCGGCAGCGGCATCGACTGGCGAGGCACCCGCTTCATGAGGATTACGTACCGAGTCCATCCTTACCGTCTCCATGGTTTTGTAATGTCTTGTCAGAACTTCGCGTTGAGCCAGGCCTGCAGATGCTGGCCCGCCAGCACCTGACCGGAAACCTCGCCATCATCCAGCGGCAATCCGTGGTGATTGCCGCGTACACGGTGACGCGCCTTGTCGGCAGTCGCGAACGACGCGAACATGGCATCGATGTCACCCGGGAACGCGCTGTTGTCACCCGTGTATTCGATCAACAAGGTCGGCTGCACGATCGACGACGCGCACTTGGCAAACGATGCGTTCGACGACAGGCCGGACCAGGTCGACAGCCACGATTCCGGCGTCACCAGCCGGCCAAAGCCCACGCTTCCCAGGTTGGATACCGACGGGTCGGCGCCCCATAGCGAGCCGACCAGGCGATCGGACGGATCGAGCGACGTGTCCCAGCAGCGCAGATCGGCGTCGGTTCGCCACACCGTCAGGATCGGGCCATGACTCGCGAGTTGCTTGTCGGTACGCGTGGGGGCCTCTTTCAGTCGCGCGCGCGCCGATTGCCTGCGCTCGACCAGTTCCCGAGCGCGCTGGTCGAGCCGGGCAACGCGCTCGCGTTGCGCACGACGGTATCGCTCGATGAATTCGGGCGCATAGCTGGATGATTCGGGTGGCCGGCGAAAGCCGTTTGCCGCGCTGAACGGATCGAGCTCCGCAGCACTCGAGAACGGGTCGCTCTCGTCCGTGACCGACGGATCCAGTGCATTCATCAGCAACACGCCTTGTCCCGGGTGAGGCGAGACGAACGCGATGCCGTCCGCGACCGGCATGACCGCGGTGTCGAGGCCCGTCGGGCGACCTGCCGGCGTGCGGCGGATCCGCTCCTCGGCAGGGAGCCGCGATTGCTGGTTGTAGAACGCGAACAGCCCGGCACCGCCCGAATTCCCTGCCAGCACGATCGTCTCGAACCCCAGTTCGCGAAGCTGACGCATGCCCGCTGCGACATCGTGCAGCGCAATCTCATGTTCAAGGCGCAGGTCGCTGCCGATCGAACGCGGCGCCTGCACCCAGCAGGCCCAACCGGCATCCAGCGCTTCAGGCACCAGATAGTGCGTCATCACGAATTCGCGGGGGTGCATGATGAATACGACCTTCCGTACGGGCGCTCGGGAGAAGAGCACGCCCAGCGTCGCCTGCCCATCCTGCGTCATCAACGGGAAGGGTGTCGTGGTGTAGGGAACCTGCATGCGGGCAGGCGTCCACGACGCCCCCCGCAACCCGGCGGTCACGGCGACTCTTCCGTTCGAACCCTGCTGTTTCATGAGTGCTCCGTCTTCCTGTCTCGTTGATCCGACATTATTTGAGACAGTCTCAATTTAAGATTAATTGAGACCGCCTCAAATGCGCATGAGCAAAGAATAGTGCTAGAGTTGAGACGGTGTCAATTTAAAGCGTGCAGCCTCGGCGCTATCGTTTACCCTGCTCTATGAAATCAACCAAAATCGCGCCAGAAGAAGCCGTTCCGTCCACACCCCGGCGCTCCGGCAGACGCCCGAAAAGCGACACGCCGGGTTCCGGGCTGTCGCGCGACGCCGTCATCCGCAGTGCGGTCGAACTCGCGCAGAAGGAATCGATCTTCGACGTGTCGATGGTTCGCGTGGCTCGCGAGATGGGCGTTGCGCCGGGACTCGTTCACTACTACGTCGGCAGCAAGGACGACTTGCTCAGTGCCGTGCTGAACACGGCTTTCCGCGAGCGGGTGCTGGCACTTCCGGCCGTGACGGGCGACTGGCGCGTCGATCTGGAAGGGGTGTGCCGATCGTCGCTGGACGTCCTCGCACGCTGGCCAGGCATCGCGAACTATATCGCGACGCAAAACCGGTTCAGGCTGTTTCAGCGCGTCCAGCCGGGCGAGACGGACTACGGCCTTGCCTACTTCGATCATCTCGGGCGCATTCTCGAGCACGCCGGTTTTACACCTGCGCAAGCGGCACTCGCGTACGACTTGACGATGATGTTCGTGACGAGCATCAGCGTCGAATTCGCCAACCGGCAGGCGCCTGGCGAGCACAAGGAATTCATCGTCCGCCACGTCTCCCAGTTCGACCGCGAAGCCATTCCGGGTGCGGCCTTCCTCGTCGAGCCTTTCGCGAATATCGACAGCGAGAAACGGCTCGGCGCCGGCCTGCAGCTCATGCTCGACGGATTCGAGACGTGGCTGTCGAAACCGGCGGTCGATTCCCCGGCGCCCCGCAAGGCGCGTCGGTAACGACGAGACCCCGGGCCGATCGACGCGGCCCCGGTGTCTGCTCCCGCACCGTCGATCGAGGCCGGGAGTCGACGCGGCGTGTCAGAACTTGTGCGTATAGCCGATCGTGTATCCCTGATAACTTGCCCGGATGTTCGTACCCTGGCTCGGCCCCGTGCCGATGATCGTCGTCGGGATGTCGTACTCGAAAGCGGCAGTCACCAGGTTGTTCTTGTCGATTGCGTAGGTCGCGCCGAGCGTCACCGCTCGCGAACTGATGCCCGGGCCATACATGTTCGCGATCGTATGGTCGGAGTCCACGTTGTTGTTGGCGAAGCTATATCCGGCCCGCACGGTCCATTTCGGGTTGATATCGTAGGAGACGCCGATACGGCCGACGTTCTGGCTTCGATATCCCCATGTGCCCGTGCTGTTGTAGCCCGCGGCACCCGCCCATTCGATCCGGAGATAGTCCATCGCCAGCGTCAGCCCCGGAAGCGGCCGGATCGCCACGCCGGCGCCGTATCGCGCCGGGCTGTCGATATGCCCTCGGCTGGAGGCCAGCACATCGTCCTTATAGCCCTGCAACGACGTAAACCACGTCTTCGTGAAATAGGATGCGCCGACTGACACCATCGGTACGGGTGTCCAGAGCACGCCGACACCTGCACCGATACCCAGTGCATTGGCATTGCCGTGACTGGGCACGGGTTGCAGCGCGCCGTCTGCGCCGGGCGCGACGATGCCGTTCAGGCGCAACTGCTCGACACCCAGCACCAGCGACGCACCGATCGACAGGTCGGACCGCGGCTTGTACGTAATCGTCGGGCTGGTATTGACGATGACGAGACTCGCTTTCGCATCGCCGGCGCCGGGAACCGGCAGGACGGGCCGGCCATAGTTCGACGCTGCCCCCGCGCCCGTCATGGCCACGCCGAACGTCCACTGCGGCGCAATCTGATAGTTGAAGCCGAAGCCCGGCGACACGACGATCTTGCGGGAAAACAGGTGGTTGTCCGGCGAACCAAACGTCGAGTTCGCGGAAACCGGCAGCGCCACCATGTAGAAATCGACTCGCGAGCCCAGTTCCGCGAGCCCCGCAGGGTTGTCCACCGCCGACGCGACATCCTGCGGGAACGCAATCGCGGCTCCGCCCATGCCTGACGACGACGCGCCATTCCCGGTGAAATAGGTGCCGTCGGTCGCAAACGCGCTGGTTGCCGCAGCAAGTGCGGTAGCGGACAACGCCAGACCTACATTCCGTCGTGCAAGACTGCTCATCCTTGTCTCCATGCCTCGATAGGCTTCTGTTGTGGTTCGATCAAATAGAACGCACTACTAAATTGATGACCCATTGCGCAGCCCCGGGCCCGTCTCGATGTCATGCCTCCGCGGATCATGGACGCGACGAACCTCACGCCGTCACGATCAGGTCGCTCACCGTTGACTTCGAATTTGACTGGGTATCAATTTTCTGGAAATGTAGCAGAATTGATAGGGGTGTCAAATACTATCGAGGTCGGCACAAACCCTGACGTCGTGATGGATCAGTACCGGGAATCGACGTCGCCAGACCGCCAACCACCCGGTGCGCTCATGGCACGTTGTCCCGGGTGACTCGCCCTCTGGCGCACCGAAGCTCGTATGGCGCCGCATTCAAGCGAGGCTGAACCGATCACGCGACCTAATGCGGTACGTCGCTTCAGCTCACGGCCTCGGCCGAAGGAAGACGAAATGGGCTGGGGTTCGGAAATCCGGACATGCACGCCGGTTGCCCCCTGGTTGTGCCGCTTCCGGCAGCCGGCAAGGGAATCCAGACATGGGAGGACAAAATTTTTGCGGATGGCGTCATGCGCGGACATCTGTCGAGCGCCTGATTCGCAATATTAACGAGTTCGTTCCAGCGATATTCCGGAGGGGTATACAGGAGCAAACCCACTGCTCCGCAAGACACCTCACGCGGTTGAACCCCATTAAAAACAACAAAACCGCGCTCAATCCTTATGCAATTAAAATCCCCATATAAATTATATAGATATAATAAAATCCATATAACAAACCACCCCGCCTCACCCCCTTCCTTTAATAAACATCTCTATAATTCAGCAAGCGAAAATACGATATCGAGGGCCACAAGATGAGCGGCGCGGCAAATCCACCCTTCCGTTTTTCCTTACAGAATTATTCACCTGCCGACCGGCTCGACGCATGGCAGACACAGTATTCGACTGCAGCGTTTTCTTTGACTACCTCGATTGACCCGATCATTGACTACCAATTTATCGGATACACGCTTGGCAACATCTCGGTCGGTAAATGGACCTACCGTCATCCGGGGAGCGCGGCCGTTCCACTCTCGTACACGCTGAACCGTTCGACGGCGTTCATTCGGCGAGACGGGATGGACAACTATTCGTTCAACCTCCGGGACGCGGGAATCGTGCGCGGGGAAATCGATGGAAGGCCGGTGTTCGTACAGCCCGGGGACATCCTCGTCGTCGACCAGGCTCGTCCTTATCACCGTGAAATCCAGGCCGGCGACGCGGTCACGCTGCTGGTCGCGCGCGACATGCTGCCGAACCTGCCGTCGAGCGTCCACGGCACCCTCTTCAGTGGCGGCATCAGCCAGCTCCTCGACAGCTATCTGAGGGGCCTGCTCGACCAGATCGGCACGCTGTCGCAAGCGGAAACGCTGCATGCCGAGCAGGCGACGCTGAGCCTGGTGAAGGCGATGCTCAGCCCGACCGCCCAACAGATGTCGAATGCGCACAATGCGTTGCTGTCGACCCTGTACGTGAAGATCAAGGAATACATCCGGCAGAACCTCGAATCGCCGGACCTGTCGCCGGATCGAATCTGCAAGGCAATCGGCATCTCGCGCTCGAATCTGTACCGGTTATTCGAGCAGGACGGCGGTGTCGCGAATTACATCCGCAAACGCCGCCTGCTTGCGATTCACCGCGTGCTGATGTCGCCCGAGCGCTCCCGGCACCGGATCGGCGATCTGGCCTACCGGTACGGCTTCAACAGCAACACGCAACTCAGCCGCGCGTTCAGGCTGGAGTTCGGTCACGCACCGAGCGACACGCGCATCGTCGCGGAGAACGCGCAGCATCGCTTGCAACGACACACGGATACCGACTACAACGGCTGGCTCGCGCAGATTCGCTGAACGACGTGGCGAACACCGCGCGCGACGGCCCGGCGTGCGGTGCACCGGGCCGTACAGGCCTCCTGCCGGGCGATCAGGCGAACGCTGCCACGGCGGCAGCCGTGTCCTCGAAGATCCGATAGTGGCGGATCACGTTGCCCTCGATTTGCGCAACGACGGTGAAGTCGCTCTTGAAGGCCCGACCGGTCTTGCGCACGCGATGCTGCATGTAGCCGTATGCGAACACATAGTCGTCGGCTTCGGCCCATTGGCGGATCTCGAACTGCTCCGTCTCGAACTGCTCGGCCAGCGTGCCGAGCAGGCGTTCGACACCGGCCTTGCCGACGAAGCGCCCGTAGATCGGCAGGCTCTCGGGGCCCTGCGGCTCGAACACGGTCGCGTCGTCGATGACCGCGAGCGCGCCCGGTACGTCACGGGCGCCGACCTTCGAGAAGAACTGTTGCAGCGGATTGAGTGCCATACGAACCTCCATGATCGGTGAATGGCAAAGCGGGATTGTCGAGACCGGCCCCCGCCGCGACGCCGGTACGTCGCCATGCCGACGGCCAGGATTCGAACCGCGCGAGCGTGCCGTCGACATGCGCCCTGCCGGCCGCGTCGACAGGCGGGAGTGGGCTGCGTGTGATGGTATGAAAGGGGCGGCCGCAACCGTTAGCGTTTTTGTCCCAACGCATCGACGATCCGTTTCCGTGCACTCGTCCGCACCGCGCGCCGTGTGGGTGGGACGCACCGTCCATCCATTGAGACGCGCCGGCTAACCGTTGCGCATCGCATTCGGTACATTTCCCTCCGTCGTTGACTTCGCAGCGCGGGCCGCCTCACGCGCGTTGAAGTTTCCCGGGAGCGGTCAGCACGACCCGCGTGCACCACCCCGCCCGCTTTCTTCATGCCGGTTCGCTAGCCGTCACCCTCATGAGTCTCGAACAACTGTCTCCGCGACAGCGCGCCCCGCAGCCCCTCGCGGTAGCCCATGCCACGCTGACGCGTCCTGTCACGCTGCTGTTCGCGACGACGGCGGGATTCGCCGTCGCCAACGTCTACTATGCGCAGCCGCTGCTCGACACGCTCGCGCGCCAGTTCGACATCTCGCGTGCCGCCATCGGCGGCATCATGACGATTACGAGCGTCTGCTACGGGCTCGGCCTCCTGCTTCTCGTGCCGCTCGGCGATCTGTGGGATCGGCGCCGGATGATCCTGATCCAGACGGTCGTCTGCGCGCTCGCGCTGCTGGCCATCGCCGCCGCCACGCGCACGTCCGTGCTGTTCGCCGGCATGGCGCTGATCGGCTTTCTGAGCGTCGTCACGCAGGTGCTCGTGTCGTTCGCGGCAGGGCTCGCCGAGCCGGCGGAACGCGGGCAGGTCGTCGGCACGGTGACGAGCGGCATCGTGCTCGGCATTCTGCTCGCGCGCACGTTCTCGGGCACGATCGCCGACTTCGCGGGATGGCGCGCGGTGTATTTCACGTCGGCCGGCGTCATGCTGCTGCTTGCCGTCGTCCTTTCGCGCGTCCTCCCGCTTCATCGTCTTCCGGGTGTTGCCGAGCCGTATCCGCGCCTGATCGCGTCGGTCTTTACACTATTCGCGCAGGAGCGCGTGCTGCGTGTGCGCGCATTCATCGCCTTCCTGCATTTCGCGGCCGCGATGACGCTCTGGACGCCGATGGTGCTGCCGCTCAGTGCGCCGCCGCTGTCGCTGTCGCATACGGAGATCGGGCTGTTCGGGCTCGCGGGCGCGGCGGGCGCGCTCGGTGCCGCACGCGCCGGCCGTCTCGCCGATCGCGGCTTTGCGCAATGGACCTCCGGCATCGGGCTCGCGCTGATGCTCGTGTCATGGCTGCCCACGGCGCTCGTGATGCATTCGCTCGCGGCACTCGTCGTGGGCGTCATTGCGTTCGACCTCGGCCTGCAAGCGGTGCACGTGACCAACCAGAGCCTGATCTACGGCGTGCGTCCCGATGCACGCAGCCGCCTGACGGCCGGCTACATGCTGTTCTATGCCGCGGGCTGCGCGTCTGGATCGATCGCGTCGACCTGCGTGTATGCGCGCTTCGGCTGGGCCGGCGTCTGTTCGCTCGGCGCCGCGTTCAGCGCAACCGCGCTGTTGTTCTGGTATGCGACGCTGCGCCCGCGCGCGTGATGTCCGTTTCGTTCCTCCACCCAACCTCCACTGACAATATGGATGCCAAACGCTCAGACGCCTTCGTCGGCATTGAAGTGGTTCTGCGACGGTCCCGCGATCACGCACTCGACGTGCTGAACCGCATCGACGAGCACACAGCCGCGCTCGCCGGCAACCGGCTGACGAGCGAACATGACCCGCGCCCGACGGTGGGCATCGACAGCGCCGCACCCGATCTAGAGCGCGAGCGCGATGTCGGCCGCGTGCTCGAGTCGCGGGTCAGCGCACCCGGAGCACAGCGATGAGCCCGCCGATCCTCGCCACGCGCGCGGAGCGGTGGACGCTGCTGGCGATCGGCACGGCCAGCATCGCGCTCGTCGCCGGCGCGCTGTGGATTCAGCTGGTGTGGCAGGAGGATCCGTGCCCGCTGTGCATCATCCAGCGCTATCTGTTCCTGCTCATCGCACTATTCGCCTTCGTGGCGGCAGCGGGCGGACGCGGCGTCGCGGGGCTACGTGCACTCTCGCTGGCCACGGCGCTGGCAGGCGCGGCGGTCGCCGTGCGGCATATCTATGTACAGGCTCACCCGGGATTCAGTTGCGGCTTCGATGCGTTGCAGCCGGTGGTCGACAGTCTGCCGCCAGCGCACTGGCTGCCGCTGGTTTTCAAGGTGAGCGGGTTGTGCGAAACACCGTATCCCCCGATTCTCGGGCTGTCATTGCCGATGTGGGCGTTGGTGGGGTTTGCCGCGATTGCGGCTGCGCTCGGCTGGCGGATACGCGCACAAGCGGTCATACGCACCGCCTGATTCCTCCATGTGACGGGCGGACGCGCGGTTTGATCGAGCGGTACCCGTGTCCGCACAGCGCCGTCAAAAAACACCGTGACGTTCAAAGCCTCGCGCTGCTGTGCGCCTCGAAGGCGCCGTGCGATCTCGAAATCGACGTGCGTGAAATCGCTGGCGCCGACGGCGGCGAGACGGCGGCCCAGAGACGAAAAAAATGTGGGCTCGCAGAAAAGGGGGCGTTGGCCGTCTAGAAAAATCAGAGACTTGGACATCTTTTCTGAGACAAGTTAAGAAGACTCGTCGCAGATAAGCTGTCCTATAGCCGAAGATTGCTCAGAAAAGTCGTCTGCGGCAAATTCACGTTGACGCACCCCATCCGCCGCCTTCAGCAATTCACCGATCACCGCTCAGATGAGGCTTGAAATCAGGTGGCAGCCACACGTGGCGCGATGGCCGTGCCGTGCGATCGGAACGCCGTTATCAGTCATCGACGAATCGCCTTCCTCGATGACGTTGGGTGATACATCGGGGTGCTGCGGGCACGACACGTGGTCTCCTTTGCGCGTAACGTAGCGGCCCTCGAACCGCATAGTCGTGGAGCCGGTTTCAACTTTGCCATCGTGGTCGGTGCTGTCGCCGACGCGAATCAGGTCCATCATTTATTGAGTGAACTGCACTTACCAATTTTTATAAAAATTAAGTCTAGCGGTGCATGTCTCGCGATCCTCCTGAAGCTTCACTGCCGTTATTTTACAATTTAAAGAAACGTATTTTAGCCAATCCGGGTTACTTCCATCCGGAGTGTTTCTTTCCAATTTCACAATCACCTTATCTGCATCTCCGCTTTCATATAAATTTGCCATAACGCCAAGTGAGCGCCTGAATTCATCCATTCCGATCGAGGAGCCAATGTATCGAATCTCGCTTGTTCTAGATTCTGTCACCGATGTCAGGCAAGACCATTTATCGATGGATGCCTCCGCGCCAGGCGAGGTAGCATCAAATGCAGAATTGCAATATTTATCCTTGTATGCAACCCATGCCCTTTGGGCTGAAATAAGATTTTGCTTGTCTGTGGAATTGACCTTGCCGAGGGTATCGCTGTAGGTTTTGTTTAAAATGGCATCTGCGGATTTGTAATTTGCTTGCACGCAGGCGGTTAGCTCGACGTTAGTCTGGCCGTTGCAAGCGGTTTTTGAAAATGCCGACCCAGAGATGAGCGCCATTAAAATGATGGTACTTTTTTTCATTTTTTATTTATCTCCAGCAATGGAAAATCATGCCTTTTTCGAACAAGACCGCCTCTATTTCGCGTCGTGTGAGTAGGCCGTCAGCTCCAGTCCCTACCCACAATGCCTTCATTGCTCGGACTTGCGCAGCAACTTCGGGTAAATTGTTGTCCTGGATCGCTGCTCTAATGTTTCTCATGTGGACTCTTGACCTTTGTCCAGCCTTGTCTTCAAGGCTGGAATCTCGATTGTAAACTAAGCTGAGTAGCGCACTCTGACAGTGCGAGTGCAATTTTGTGATCCCTGGAAATGCGTCAACAGTAAATTGAGCGTAGCGGCGCTTAACAATTTTGGCCATCTCAAGCGCCTTTGGCTCTGAAATTTTTATATCGCCAAGAGATGGAATGAAGGCGCGCGCGGCATCCCCGTGCTTTCCAATGGCGGTTAGTAGCCGGGAAATCTCTGCCTCTGTAAAGAAACCTGTCAAATCGTTGCGGGCTGTTGCCTCCGGTTGTTGCCCTAGATCATAGCCATAGCCGATGGTTACGCCGCTGGATTGATCTTGTTTTCCTCCCGGTACATAAGGAGTTGAGCGATATCCCTCGATGTCGAGTATGAGGTGGAAGCCTGCCACGGATGCGAAATATGAACCCTCTGTAGTGGGAAACTAAAGAACGTCAGTTTTACATTTATCACTGCAGCCAGCCATGAAATTTCCGATCAACCCGATCGGATGAAAATGCCATGGTTTCGGCTCTTTAGGGAGGATATTCACGTTGCTGCACTGGATGTCCTCCCACCACTGAAGCTTCTTGATACGCTCCATTTCGTTTTGCCACTTCCAGGCCATGGCCTTCATCAAGGGGGTGAGCGCAGCCCACGCCGCCATGTTGCCGCCCCATTCAGTCTCGCTCTTCACGACCAGATGCGAGATCGCTTCGGCCGACCATGGAACATTCTGCGCATTTGCGAGTTCCGACGCCGTCACCATACCATCGTGATTAGCGTCGATATCCGCGCTTTGATTCGAGGCATGTATGAATCGCGAAACATGGCAGATCTCGCGTTTGTGCCGGAATCACTCATATATGTCCGAGAGAGCCGGAAAAGGCACGAAACCGTCGAGCAAAAATTGCGCCTCGATGCACTTTATTAGAACCGTGACCCGCAGTTTCATCCAAGATTGGTTCGTGCTCGTACACAAGCCCTGAAATTTCGCCTTTTATTCAAAGACAACTTCTTGAGACTGCGGACATCTTTTCTGAGAGACAACACCACGCCCCGCAGCAACCATCCCATCCCCCCGTACCGGTATTCGTCAAACCAACTGTACCGGTACTGTACAGAAAACCGTCGCTAAACTGACCTCCATCCCAGTCCAGAACCGAATGGAGAATCCGCGATGGAATTCCTCACCCTGAGCGCGCTGCCCGCCGGCATGCTGTTCGCGCTCGTCACGACGATCACGCCCGGCCCGAACAACACGATGCTGCTCGCGTCCGGCGTCAATTTCGGGTTCCGCCGCACCATGCCGCACCTGTTCGGCATCAGCATCGGCGTCGCGATCCTGATGCTCTGCGTCGGCTTCGGGCTCGGCGAGGTATTCAAGCGCGTCCCGCTGCTCTACACGATCCTCGAAGCCGCGAGCGTCGCGTACCTGCTGTACCTCGCGTGGCGCATCGGCACGTCGGGCGAAGTGAAAGCGCATGGCGGCAAGCCGCGGCCGATGACGTTCATCGAAGCCGCCGCGTTCCAGTGGATCAATCCGAAGGCCTGGATGATGGTGCTGACCGCCGCAACGACGATCCGCCTGTCCGCCGACTACGGGATGAACGCCGCGTGGATGGCCGTCGTGTTCATCCTGATCGGCTTCCCGTGCATCAGCCTGTGGGCCGCGTTCGGGCTCGGCCTGCGCCGTTTCCTGTCGAATACCCGCGCGCTGCGCATCTTCAACGTGACGATGGCCGTGCTGCTGATCCTGTCGCTGTACCCCCTCATCGCGCATCTGTTGGCGTAGTGAACGCTCACCGCGCGCCCGTTGAGATTCGCCCGATGCAGGCGTACCCTTTTGGTACGGGCGCGCGCAACCGCTTGGCCGGTTGCGCCGCTGCTGCCGGGAGAGTGCTGATGAAGCCATTGCTGAGGGCGGGCGAACACATCGAGGGGATGCACTGGATCGCCGAGTATCACCCGCTCACGCACGAGATTCGCGTGCTGCGCGAAGACATCGAGATCGGCATCTACGGCGCGCCGCCGACGATGTTCGGCGAAGAGGAAGAGATGGGCGCCGCGAACCTCGCCGATCATCGCAGCCGGGAGGCCGCGCTGCGCGCGTATCTGCGCAACTTCGTGAAGAAACACGACGCGGAAGAATAGCCGGCGGCCCGACGGCCGCCGTATCGGCGGGCCGGCGCATCGCACCGGCCCGCGCTTCGCTCAATGCCCGAGCGATTCGATCTTGCCTGCCGGCTGCGTCATGCCATGCGGCCGCGCCATCTGCTTGATCAGCAGCGCGACACACGCGAGCAAGCCCGCGACGGCGATCGTCGCGAACACGCCCGCGAACGAGAAATGCCGGCGCGTCAGCTCGGCGACGAGGAACGATCCAGCAATCCCGCCGAAGCGGCCGACGCCGAGCATCCACGCGACACCCGTGCCGCGCCCTTCGGTCGGGTAGAACGCGGCGGCAAGCGCCGGCATCGACGATTGCGCGGTGTTCATCAGCACGCCGGCCACGAACACGACCAGCACGAGCAGCCCGACGTTGCCGGCCGCCTGCCCGATTGCATAGACGCTCACCGCCGTCAGCGCGTAGCACACGGCAATCACGCGGTTCGCGTTGAAGCGGTCCATCAGCACGCCGCACAGCACCGCGCCCACGCCGCCGAGCGGGAACAGCGCGGAGATCAGCGTCGCGCTCTTCGGCGTCAGGCCGGCATCCTTCAGCAGGATCGGCATCCAGTTGATCGACGCGTAGAAGATCACGAGCCCCATGAAGTACGCGAGCCACAGCATCACCGAGCCGACGATGTACGAGCGCGACAGCACGACGCCGAGGCCCTTGCTGCCGGTCTGCGGCGCGGCTTCGGTCATCGCGAACGAGCCGGCGTTCAGCGCATCGCGCGAGATGCGCGCGAGCGTCGCGCGGATCTTGTCGACGGCTTGGCCGTTGGCGACCATGAAGCGCACCGACTCCGGCATCTTCAGCAGCAACAGCACGCCAAGCAGCAGCGGCGTCACGCCGCCGAGGATCAGCACGCTGCGCCAGCCGAAATGCGGAATCATCCACGCGGCCAGGAAACCGCCGAACGCGGCACCGAGCGGGAAGCCGCAGAACATCAGGTTGATCACGGTCGCGCGACGCTTGTCCGGGCAGAACTCGCCCATCATCGTGACCGCGTTCGGCATCGCCGCGCCCAGCCCGACGCCGGTGATGAAGCGCAGGATCGTCAGGTGCCCGATCGTCGTCGAGAAGGCGGACATCAGGCACGCGACGCCGAACAGGAATACCGAGCAAAGCAGCAGCGAGCGGCGCCCGAGCTTGTCGGACAGCGGGCCCGACACGAGTGCGCCGCACGCGAGGCCGAACAGCGCGGCGCTCAGCACCGGTGCGAGATCAGGTTTGGTGAGGCTCCATTCGCCGAGCAGCGACGGCGCGATGAAGCCGATCGCGGCCGTGTCGAAGCCGTCGAGCAGCACGATCACGAAACACATGAGGAATACGAGCCATTGAAAACCGCCGAACGGCTGCTCGTTGATGAAGGTCTGGACATCGACCACGGGTGTGCGATTCATCGCTTGTCTCCTGTGTCGATCCAAGTTAGCGCTTTAGCGCTTACTTGGATCCCATGCTACGCGGTCGATCCAAGTTAGCGCTTTAGTGCTTACTTGGATCCCATGCTATGCGGTCGATCCAAGTTAGCGCTTCAGCGCTTATCTGAATCCCATGCTCCGCGGGCGACCAGTGTTGGCGCTTCAGCGCTTGCTCTGGTCCCATGCATAGCCAATTTGTTTATAAGCGACACGGCCTCGGAACCGCGTCTTGCCTTTGTTCGCGCACCGGCCACCCGGTGCACCGCGCGCCGATACTCTGCCGGCGCGTTCATTCATCGTCGAGGCCCGCCAACCTATCAGCGGGCCTCGACGCAACTTCGGACGACAGCCGGCACTTAACCGGCCGCGTCCTGTTCCTTGAAGATCCTGTCCGCGAGATGGAACGCGGAATTCGCGGCCGGCACGCCGCAATAGATCGCGGTCTGCAGCAGCACTTCCTTGATCTCGTCGCGCGTCACGCCGTTGTTGCGCGCCGCGCGCAGATGCAGCGCCAGTTCCTCGCCGCGGTTCAGCGCCACCATCATCGCGATGGTCAGCAGGCTGCGCGTATGGCGCGGCAGGCCGTCGCGCGTCCAGATCTCGCCCCACGCATAGCGCGTGATCAGGTTCTGAAATTCGTCGGTCACCTCGGTGCGGTTCTCGAGCGAACGGTCGACGTGCGCGTCGCCGAGCACCGCGCGACGCACCTTCATCCCTGCTTCGTAACGTTCCTGGTCATCCATCGCCGGTGCCTCACGCGGTCAGGAAATCGAGCAGCGCGCGGTTGAAGCCGTCGGTGCACTCGATGTTCGAAATATGCGCGGCGTCGAATTCAACGTGCTGCGCGCCCGGAATCGCGGCGGCCAGTGCGCGGCCCTGGTCGGGCGGCGTCGACATGTCCTTCGCGCCGGTCACGACGAGCACCGGCAGCGCGATGCCCTTCACTTCTTCGCGCAGGTCGGCTGCATTCAGCGCGTCGCAGTTCGCCGCATAGCCGTCCTTGTCGGTATGCACGAAGGTGTCGCGGATCGCGTCGAACAGGCGCGGCTCGCGCTCGACGAACGCGTCCGTGAACCAGCGCGGCAGCACGGCATCGGCGAGCGCGGCCATCCCTTCGGCGCGCGCCTTCTGCGCACGCGGCGCCCACACTTCCGGCGAGCCGATCTTCGCGGCGGTGTTCGACAGCACGGCGCGAACGATGCGCGACGGGAAGCGTGCGGCGAGCGCCGCGCCCGTCAGCCCGCCCATCGAGATTCCGCAGAAATGCGCGCGTGCGATGCCGACGTGGTCGAGCAGGCCGATCACGTCGCCCGCGAGCTGGTCGACCGTGTATGAGCCGGCCGGCGCTTCCGAATGGCCGTGGCCGCGCGTGTCATAGCGCAGGATGTTGAAGTGCTGCGTGAGCGGACGGATCTGCGGCGCCCACATCTGCAGGTCGGCGCCGAGCGAGTTCGAGAAGACGAGCCACGGCGCGTCGTCGCGCGCGGCACGGTCGATCCGGTAATGCAGTTTCACGCCGTTGACAGTGGCGAAAGGCATCAATGTTCTCCTGGTGATTGCGCGCCCGCGTACAGCGCGAGCACGGCGTCGACGTAGGCCTGTGCCTCGCCGACGTAATGAGCGGGATCGAGCAGCCGCGCGAGCGCGTCGCGCGACAGGTGGGCCGATACGGTCGCATCGGCGGCGAGCACGTCGAACAGCGTCGCGCCTGTGCGCACGGCTTCCTTCGACGCCTGTTCGACGACGTGATGCGCGTCGAGCCGGCCGATCTTGTCGCCGAGCGCGAGCATCACCGCTTCGCCGAGAATCAACCCGCGCGTCAGGTCGAGGTTCGCGGCCAGGCGCTCGGTGTTCACGTCGAGGCCTGCGACGATCTGTGCGATCTGCGCGAGCGCGCCGCCGGTCAGGCGCGCGAGATCGGGCAGCGCGTCCCATTCGGCCTGCCAGCCGCCGAGCGCGCGTTCGTGTTCCTGAACCATGCCCGCGAACACGGTCGCGACGAGGTTCGGCGCACGTACGGCGGCGGTAAGCACCGCCGCGCAGCCGACCGGGTTGCGCTTGTGCGGCATCGTCGACGAGCCGCCCTTGCCGGCGGCAGCCGGTTCGCCGAGCTCGCCAACTTCGGTCTGCATCTGCAGCGACACGTCGCGCGCGATCTTGCCGAGCGTACCCGTCAGCATGCCGAAGCAGGACGCGGCTTCCGCGATGCGGTCGCGCTGCGTGTGCCACGGCACGGCCGGCGCCGCGAGCTTCAGGTCCGCCGCCAGCGCGGCCGTGACGCCGGCCGCCTGCTCACGCAGGCTGGCGAGCGTGCCGGCCGCACCGCCGAACTGCAGCACGAGCGCACGCTCGCGCAATTCGGCGAAGCGCGCGCGATGGCGCAGCAACGCGTCGAGCCATTGTGCGAATTTCAGGCCGAGCGTGATCGGCAGCGCCTGCTGCAGCCACGTGCGGCCGATCATCGGCGTCGTGCGATGCGTGCGCGCAAGCGCCGCAAGCGACGCGCACGCTTCATCGAGCAGCGGTTCGAGCACGTCGAGCGTATCGCGCAACTGCAGCACGGTGGCGGTATCGATGATGTCCTGGCTCGTCGCGCCCCAGTGCACGAACTTCGCGGCCTCGGGGTCATCGGCCTTCACCTGTGCGGTGAGCTGCTTGACGAGCGGAATCGCGAGATTGCCGCCGAGCGCCGCGCCGTGTGCGAGTGCGTCGGCGTCGAGCCGGCTGGCGTCGCACGCGCGTTCGATCGGCGCAACCGCGGCGGCGGGAATCACCTGCTGCGCGGCGAGCGCACGCGCAAGCGCGGCTTCGACGTCGAGCATCCGCTGGATCGTCGCGCGAGGCGACCAGATCCGGTTGAGCGGCTCGGTGCCGCAGATGAGGGAGGTCAGGCGGGCGCTGTCTTCGAGCATGGCATCAGATAGGGGAAACGGCGTGCGCCTATTGTCCACCCAAGCGTGCCGGCATGCGCGCGAGCGCACGCGCCGGCACGCTCGCGGTTCAGGCAGCAGCCTTTTGCGTCGCGTCGATCAGCGGCACGCCGGTCAGCTTCTGCAGTTCGTCGAACGACAGGTCGGTGAAGATCTCGCTCACCGCAAGGCCGTCGGCCGTCACGTCGAGCACCGCGAGATCCGTATAGATGCGGCTCACGCATTGCACGCCGGTGACCGGATACGAGCACTGCGCAACGATCTTGCTCTCGCCCTGCTTCGTCAGGTGCTCCATCATCACGAACACCTGCTTCGCGCCGATCGCGAGATCCATTGCACCGCCGACCGCCGGAATCGCATCGGGCGCACCCGTATGCCAGTTCGCGAGGTCGCCGTTGGCCGACACCTGGAACGCGCCGAGCACGCAGTAGTCGAGGTGGCCGCCGCGCATCATCGCGAACGAGTCCGCGTGGTGGAAATACGCGCCGCCGGTCAGCAGCGTCACGTGCTGCTTGCCGGCGTTGATCAGTTCGTCGTCTTCCTCGCCGGGCGCGGGCGCCGGGCCCATGCCGAGCAGGCCGTTCTCGCTGTGCAGGAAGATTTCCTTGCTCGGGTCGAGGTGGTTCGCCACCAGCGTCGGCACGCCGATGCCGAGGTTCACGTACGCGCCTTCGGGGATGTCCTGGGCGACGCGCTTGGCCATTTCATCGCGGGTCAGTCGTTTCATCTGGATATCTCCTTAGGCGGCTTGCGATGCGTGTTCGGCGGCCAGCTCGGCCGCGTGCGCGGCCTGCGGCACCTCGACGATGCGCTGGACGAAAATGCCCGGCGTCACGATGTGTTCCGGGTTCAGCGCGCCGAGCGGCACGACTTCCGACACCTGCACGATCGCGACCTTCGCGGCGCTGGCCATGATCGGCCCGAAGTTGCGCGCGGTCTTGCGATACACGAGATTGCCCCAGCGATCGCCCTTGTACGCCTTCACGAGCGCGAAATCGGCGTGGATCGGCGTCTCGAACACATACGGCTTGCCGTCGATCACGCGCGTTTCCTTGCCTTCCGCGAGCTTGGTGCCGTAGCCGGTCGGCGTGAAGAAGCCGCCGATGCCGGCGCCCGCCGCGCGGATGCGCTCCGCGAGGTTGCCCTGCGGCACGAGCTCCAGCTCGATCTCGCCCGCGCGGTACAGCGCGTCGAACACCTGCGAGTCGCTCTGGCGCGGGAACGAACAGATGATCTTGCGCACCTGCTTCGCCTTCAGCAGCGCCGCGAGGCCGGTCTCGCCGTTGCCTGCGTTGTTGTTGACGATCGTCAGGTCGCGCGCGCCCTGTTCGATCAGCGCGTCGATCAGCTCGGACGGCATGCCTGCCGTGCCGAAGCCGCCGATCATGATTGTCGCGCCGTCGTGGATGTCGGCCACCGCCGACTGAAGCGATTCGAAAATCTTGTTGACCATGTCTCTTCCTGATACGAACCCGCGGCTCGATGCGCGGCCTGTCGAGGGGACACGCGCGTGCCGCGTGCCGCGCCGGGGCCGATATCGACTCCGGTATTTGTTCGCTATTCGAACCTAGATTCGATTAGCGAACGATGGGCCGATCATAGAGTCGCGCACAGCGCGTTGTCAAGGCGGGTTCCCTCGGGGGCCGCCGCATCGTCGAACGGCAGCCCGACGTAGTTTTCGGCGAGCGCCTGCGCGGCAGCCCGCGAGCGCGTCACGTATTTCAGCTCGGCAAACTTCAGGCGATTGACGAACGGCGAGTCCTCCGGCGACGAATGCAGCATGTTCGTCATGAAGTACGAGAAGTGCTCGGCGCGCCACACGCGCTCGAGGCAGGTCGCCGAATACGTGTCGAGCGGCGTCGCGTCGCCGTTGCGGTAGCGCGCACCGAGCGCGCGGGACAGCGCGCGGACGTCGGCCACCGCCAGGTTCATCCCCTTCGCGCCGGTCGGCGGCACGATGTGCGCGGCGTCACCGGCGAGGAACAGGCGACCGTGCTGCATCGTCTCGGATACGAAACTGCGCATCGGCGTCACGCTCTTCTGCGTGATCCGGCCCTCGGTCGGCGTCCAGCCCGTGTCGTTCGCGAAGCGCGTGTGCAATTCGTCCCAGATCCGCGTGTCGGACCATTCGGTGAGGTCTTCGTCGGGTTTGCATTGCAGGTACAGGCGCGTGACCGTCGGCGAGCGCATCGAGAACAGCGCGAAACCGTTGTCGTGATGCGCGTAGACGAGCTCGTCGAGCGACGGCGCCGCGTCGGCGAGGATGCCGAGCCACGCGAACGGATAGACGCGCTCGAACGTGTTCAGCCGCTCGGCCGGAATCGTCTGGCGCGCGATGCCGTGAAATCCGTCGCAACCGGCGATGTAGTCGCAGTCGATGCGGTCTTCGCGGCCGTCGGCATGCTTGAACGTGACGAACGGGTGCTCCCCTTCGACGTCGTGCAACGCGACGTCGCTCACTTCGAAGTGCATCGCGTGGCCATGCTCGACGCCGGCTGCGATCAGGTCGCGCACGACTTCATGCTGGCTGTAGACGGTGATCGCGCGCCCGCCGGTGAGCGCGGACAGGTCGATGCGATGGCGCTGGCCCGAGAACAGCAGCTCGATGCCGTGGTGTTCGAGCCCTTCGCGACGCATCCGTTCGCCGAGGCCGGCCTCGTTCAGCGTGTCGACCGTGCCCTGCTCCAGCACGCCGGCGCGGATGCGGTTCTCGCAGTATTCGCGCGAACGCGCTTCGACGAGGATGGAATCGACGCCTTGCAGGCGCAGCAGATGGGAAAGCAAAAGGCCGGACGGACCGGCGCCGATGATGGCGACCTGGGTGCGCATTGTTCGTCTCCTGAACATTGGTTCGAGTAATGGAACACATTTGAGCGCTTTCCCGACTATGCGGCAACGCGATTCAGGAGATATGTTGTATACGTTTTGACGATACTGGCCTGGCGATGGATGCGCTCGATCTGAACCTCATTCCCTACCTCGTCGCGCTCGACGACACGCGCAACGTGAGCCGCGCGGGCGACCTGCTCGGCGTCAGCCAGCCGCGCGTGAGCACGGCGCTCGGCCGCCTGCGCGAGTATTTCGGCGATCCGCTGTTCGTGCGCACCTCGCGCGGGATGGAACCGACGCCGCGCGCGCTCGCGCTGCTGCCGGCCGCCCGCGACGCGCTCGCGCAGATCGAGCGCGGCCTCGTCGCGCCGCACGACTTCGACCCGGCCGCGAGCACGCATACGTTCTCGATCGCGCTGTCGGACGTCGGCGAGATCGTGTTCCTGCCGAAGCTGCTGCAGGCGTTCGCGACGCGCGCCCCGCATGCGAACCTGCGCTCGGTCTCGCTCGCGCACGACGAGGTCGGGCGCGGCCTCGAAGCCGGGACGCTCGATCTCGCGGTCGGCTACTTTCCCGATCTCGACGGCAACAACTTCTTCCAGCAGCGACTGTTCACGCACCGGTTCGTGTGCCTGATGCGGCGCGGCCATCCGTTCGAACAGGCGCCGCCGTTCACGGTCGAGCAGTTCCTCACGTGCGGGCACGCGGTGGTGCGCGCCGAAGGCCGCAGCCAGGAAGTGCTCGAGAAGTACCTCGCGAAGCAGCGCATGCAGCGCCGCGCGGTGCTCGAGACACCACACTTCATGAGCCTGCCGTTTATCCTGAGCCGCACCGACCTGATCGCGACGGTGCCGCACGCGATCGGCTATGCGTATGCGGCCGAGCACGCGTTCATCGTGCCCGTCGAGCCGCCGCTCGCACTGCCGCGCTTCGACCTGAAACAGCACTGGCATCGCAAGTACCACAACGATCCGCGCACGGCATGGCTGCGCGGCATCGTCGCGTCGCTGTTCAACGACGAGCAGGACGAATGGCCGAAGTGAGCCAGGGCCTGTTCCCGCGAATAGCGCGCGTTCCCCCGTTTGAAGAAATTCATTCGTGGGGCCAGCGCAAACCCGCTATTAACGGGAACAGGCCCTAGCCCTCGCACGCGACCCGCGAAAGCATGAAACAATGCCCGGATTCCGCGCCGCCCCGGCGGCGGCATTCGATGGAGCAGATAGATGGGTAAAAAGAAGTCCGCGCGGCCCGAGCCGGCCGCATCCCGCCCGAGCCGTGAAGAAGCAGAAGACGCGGTTCGCGTGCTGTTGCGCTGGGCCGGCGACGACCCGGCACGCGAAGGCCTGATCGACACGCCCGCACGCGTCGTGCGCGCGTACGAGCAGTTCTTCGCCGGCTATGCGCTGGAGCCGCGCGACATCCTCGCGCGCACGTTCAGCGAAGTCGACGGCTACGACGAAATGATCGTGCTGAAGGACATCCGCTTCGAGAGCTACTGCGAGCACCACATGGTGCCGATCATCGGCCGCGCGCACGTCGCGTATCTGCCGAATCATCGCGTGGTCGGCATCTCGAAGCTCGCGCGCCTCGTCGACGCGTTCGCGAAGCGCCTGCAGATCCAGGAAAAGATGACCGTGCAGATCGCCGACACGCTGTTCGACGTGCTGCAGCCGAAGGGCGTCGGCGTGATCCTCGAAGCCGCGCACCAGTGCATCTCGACGCGCGGCGTGCACAAGCCCGGCGTCGAGATGGTCACGTCGCGCATGCTCGGCACGTTCCGCACCGATCCGTCGACGCGGCGCGAATTCCTGTCGATCGTCGCGAATCCTTCTTCAGTGAACCTGACGAATACGTAATGGCGCAGACGAAGCAAGCGGCGCTCGCGCCCGTCGTGCTCGTGACCGGCGCCGCGCGCCGGGCCGGGCGCGCGTTCGCCGAGTATTTCGCCGCGCACGGCTATCGCACCGCGGTGCATTACGACCGTTCGGCCGATGCCGCGCAGGCGGCGGCCCGCGCGATCGCCGAACGCGGGCACGAATCGGTGGCGTTGCAGGCTGATCTGTCGGATGCCGCGCAGATCACCGCGCTGATCGACCAGGTGTATGCGCGCTTCGGGCGCCTCGACGTACTCGTCAACAATGCGTCGGTATTCTGGCAGGATCATTTCCCGAGCTTCGATCTCGCGGCGTTCGACCAGGCGTGGGCCGTCAACTGCCGCGCGCCGATCCTGCTCACGCGCGCGTTCTACGAACGAGCCCGCGCGGCCGGCACGCAAGGTGTCGTCGTGAATGTGGTCGACCAGAAGATCAAGGAAAACTTTCACCGCGACCATTTCAGCTATACGGTCGCGAAAGCCGCGCTCGGCAACCTCACGCAGATGCTCGCGCTGTCGTCCGCGCCGGTGCTGCGCGTGAACGCGGTATTCCCCGGGCTCATGCTGCCGAGCGACGACCAGACGCAGGCCGACTTCGAACACGCGAGCCGCGCATCGACGCCGCTCGCGCGCATCGCAGGCCCCGACGATGTCGCGAGCGCGATCCTGATGCTGACGGGCAACGCGTACAACGGTGTGGATTTCGTCGTCGATGCGGGGCAGAACCTGATCCGCGTCGACCAGGACGTGCTGTACAAGCACCGCGCGCCCGACGGCAAGCACTGACCGACGGCGCGGCGGCGGCCGGCGGCCGCGCGCCGCGTTACGGCTTCTCGGCGCTCCCGCCTTCGCGCACCTTGCCTTGCGCGACGCTCGTGCCGGCCGGCACGCTGTGCGTGAGCCACACGTTGCCGCCGATCACCGAGCCACGCCCGATCGTCACACGGCCGAGAATCGTCGCGCCCGCATAGATCACCACGTCGTCCTCGACGATCGGGTGCCGCGCATTGCCCTTGACCAGCGCACCGTCGCCATCGGCCGGGAAACTCTTCGCGCCGAGCGTGACGGCCTGATACACGCGCACGCGCTCGCCGATGATCGCGGTCTCGCCGATCACGACGCCCGTGCCGTGGTCGATGAAGAAGCTCGGGCCGATCTGCGCGCCCGGGTGGATGTCGATGCCGGTAGCCGAGTGGGCGATTTCATTGATGAACCGCGCAAGCAGCGGCACACCAAGCCGGTGCAGCGCGTGCGCGAGCCGGTGGTGCATCATCGCCAGCACGCCGGGGTAGCACAGCAGGATCTCGGTGATGTGCTGCGCGGCCGGATCGCCCGCATACGCGGCCTGGATATCGCTGACGAGCAGCGCGCGGACCGCCGGCAACTGCCGGCCGAATTCGCGCGCGATTTCGAACGCGCGTTCGTCGAGCTCGGCGAACGGTGTATCGGCATGCTCGGGCAGGAACGGCAGCGCACGGCGGATCTGTTCGGACAGAATGCGCAGCGTGCTTTCGAGCGTGTGGCCGACGTAGAAGTCGACGCTTTCGTCGGTCAGATCCGGTGCGCCGTAATGCGTCGGAAACATCGACGCGCGCAGGCCGGTCACAATCTTGCAGATCGCATCGCGCGACGGCAGTTCGCGGATGCCGCGCGGATGACGCGTGCGATGGAGTTCCTCGCGCGACTCGCGCAAGCCGGCAACGATTTCTTCAAGGCCCCACTGACGGGCGGGTGATGTCGACATATGCCAATGCAGGCGGCCGCGCTCGGTCGCACGGCCGCTAATAAAGTGACGGGTTCCGCAAGATTACCGCGTTTTTTGTCCGGCAGCGGCACGCCGGGGATCGGCCGGACGGCCGATGGCGCCGAATCGCGGCGGCGTCAGATCGTGATGCTGCTCGCGTCGATCCACCGCACGGCCCAGTCGCGCGCGTGCGCGATCGCGGCGCCTTCGTCGTGGAACTGGAGCTCGATCGGAAAAAACCGGTTCGCAACGAGCTCCCCGTCGCTCGATCGGGAGATCACGACGTAGGGCTTGAACGAACCGTCACTGGCGCGCGCGGGCGCGCAATTCAACAGATAACCGCGGTGCGTGAACGCAGTAGTCGCTTGCATGAATCCGCCACCTCTAGTCCCTTGCTTTGTTGTTCACTACCCGTCTTTAAGGGTGCTGCGGCGCCCCCGGCGCGGGCAGAGGCGGCGCGACCGAATCCCCTGTCGCCGCTTCGCAGGAAAAGAATCATACTCTGTAGAAAACGGGTCTTCTAGCTGAAATAAATCATGACAAATCAGTGCGCGTCGCGCGACCGCGGCGATCGCCCGCGCGCCTTTTCCCGTCACGCCCGGAACGGGATTTGCTTCGATCCGGAACGCTTCGCCGCGAGGAGAGCCGAGATGGAAACATCCGGTCAAACCGATCGTTTGCGCCCGCGCAGCATCGAGCTCGACAACGACGACACGCACGACAGCACGGTCGACACCGACGGCAAGAACCGCGAGGCGTCACGCCTCGCCGGCGGCGGGCCGATCTCGCCCGACGAGATCACGCGCAGCAACGCGTCGCTCGTCAATGCGATGCCGGAGGCCGGCGACGGCTTCGCCGGTTTCGACAGCCGCCCCGGCGGCAATCATCCGGCGTTCGCGCTGCGCGCCGGCTACATGGTGATCGAGAAAGGCTTTGACGCGCCGCCACCCATGAGCGATGCGCTGTTCGGCCCCGTCCACCGGATGCACGGCAGCGCGTACTGGCCCGGCCACCAGCGGCGGCCGGAGCGCGTATTCGAGCTGACGGCCGTACCGAAGTAGCCGGCGCGGCGTTTGAATCGATCGTTCGTTTGCGAACCGGCATCGGTCGATGGCGGATGGCTGCGGATCGGCGCGCGCGACTGTGCGCCGACCGCGCACGGGTCACTGCGCGCTGCAAAAGCGGACGATTCCGCGCAGCGGCACCGGCGGTTTCATGCCTGCCGTGAAGCGCACCGACGCACATGCGTTGATCGAGGTCATGTCGAAACGGCACGGTTGCGATTGAATGGCGACGGGGGCGATGCGTCCGCGTGACTGCCGCGCCGTGTCGATGCGACCGGCGTGCGCGGCGATGCATGTGCACGTGCCGCACGCGACACCGATGCTTGCGCATGCCATCCCGTCGACGCTGCGGACGGCGGCGGCAACCACGCCGCACGACGCGCGTCACACGGCGCGCGGCGGAGCGTGCGTCGCGTGCATGGCCGTGCGCCGCAGAAACGGCAGCGGCGCCGCCGCGCGGCACGGCCGGCACCTCACTGCAAAGTCCCGGTCATTGGTTTACTCTGCCTCGCAGCATTGCACATTGCGCATTGCCCAGCCCGATCGGCCATCCGGCCGACTTCGTTTCAACCCGCCACTCGGAGACACTATGTACAAGCGTATTCTGGTTGCCGTCGACGGCAGCGACACGTCCCGCCATGCATTCGATGCCGCGCTGGCGCTCGCGAAATCACACGGCGCCGAGCTGCAACCGTTCTACGTCGTCGAGAACGCCGCGATCTACTACAACGTGCCCGGCTACGATCCGTCCGTGCTGCGCGATCAGCTCGTCGCGCAGGGCAATGCACTCGCGAAGGATTTCGCGACGCTGATGCAGGCAGCGGGCGTGAAAGGCGAGACGAAGCTGAGCGAAGCAACGTCGCTCAACGACGTGTCATCGCTGATCCTCGACGGTGCGAAAGCATTCGGTGCCGATCTCGTCGTGCTCGGCACGCATGGCCGCCGCGGGTTCCGCCGTCTCGTGCTCGGCAGCATCGCCGAGCAATGCGTGCGCCACGCGACGCTGCCCGTGCTGCTGATTCCGGCGGCCGCCAACGTCGACGAACCGGCAGCATGAACGGCGTTCGGCATGCGCGGCCGGTCGCGACGTTTTGTCACCCGACAGCGGCAAGTTGCGGTGGGACAATGATTCCGTCGATTCAACGCCGGAGTAAACGATCATGCTGACGCCCGTCGCCACACGTCCCGCCGCCACGCCTCATGCCGGTAGCTGGGCTCCTCGCCAGGCCGCGCACTGCTCGACGTGCGCCATGCGGCACCTGTGCATGCCGCAGGGCCTGGCGCCCGAAGCGCTCAGTCGCCTCGAGTCGGTCATCTGCGCGGCGCGCCCCGTCAAGCGCGGCGAAGCACTGTTCCGCGAAGGCGACGCATTCGACAACCTGTACGCGGTGCGCTCGGGTTCGCTGAAAACCGTCGCGACGCGCCACGACGGCCGCGAGCAGGTCACCGGCCTGCATCTCGCCGGCGAAGCGCTCGGCCTCGACGGCATCTGCGACGACACGCATCCGCGCACCGCGGTTGCGCTGGAAGACAGCTCCGTCTGCGTGATTCCGTACAGCGCGCTCAAGACGCTGTGCTCGGAAGCCGGTTCGATGCAGTTGCGCATGCACAAGCTGATGAGCGAACAGATCGTGCGCGAAACGTCGCAAACGATGCTGCTCGGTTCGCTCAATGCCGAAGAGCGCGTCGCCGCGTTCCTGCTCGACGTATCGTCGCGCTACCTGAAGCGCGGTTACTCGCCGTCGGAGTTCAACCTGCGGATGACGCGCGAAGACATCGGCAGCTACCTCGGCATGACGCTCGAAACGGTCAGCCGCACGCTGTCGAAATTCCAGAAGCGCGGCCTGATCGAAATGCAGGGCCGCCACGTCCAGATCGTCGATTTCGACGGCCTGCATCACGTCTGATGCCGCACGGCGCGCGCGTCGCGCGCGCCGCCCGCTTCGCGTCACCAATCAGTCGAGAAACAGCGCGGCACGTGCCTTCAGCGCCGCGCTGAAATCGTCGAGCCAGCCGATCGACAGGCGCCAGCTCTGCCAGTACAGATCGATGTCGACGGTTCGTCCGCGCGACATGTCGACCAGTTCGCCCGCCGCCAGCTGGCGGTCGACCATCCGGTCCGGACACATTCCCCATCCCAATCCCGTTTCGCACGCACGCAGGTAGCCCGCGACGTGCGGTATCCAGTGCTGCGGCGGATCGAGATCCGCGCGCGTCACACGCCGGATGAAACGCGCCTGCAGCCCGTCCTTCGGATTGAACATCACGCACGGCGCGCGGCGCAGCGCATCGCGCGTGATGCCCGCGTCGAAGTAGCGTTCGTAAAACGCCGGCGAGCACACCGCGCGATAGCGGATGCGCCCGAGCCGCTCCGAGCGGCACCCCTGGATCGGCTCGGCCTGCGCGGTCACGGCGCCCTGCACGCTGCCGTCGCGAATGCGCGAAGCCGTGTAATCCTGGTCGTCGATCACGAGGTCGAGCAACGTCTCGCGCTCCGTGCAGAACGGCCCGACCGCGTCGATGAACCACGTCGCGACGCTGTCGTCGTTGACGGCCACACGCAACGTCGGCCACGCGCTCGCGATCTGACCCGGCAGCGCCGGCATCCGGCCCCCCAGTTCGGCCTCGAGCAGTTGCACGCGCTCGGTGTGCCGGCACAGCAGCGCGCCCGACGTCGTCGCGACGCACGGCTGCCCGCGCTTGACGAGCACGCTGCCGACCCGTTCCTCCAGCAGCTTCACGCGCTGCGACACCGCCGACGCCGTGACATTCAGCTCCTTGGCCGCCCGTTCGAACGAGCCGTGCCGGATCACGGCCGCGAGGGCATCGAGCAACGCGTAGTCGATCATTAGATTTCCTTAATCTGCATTAGGTGAATTAGCTTCTCTTATTTTCATGCTGACCGCAGACTAGCGCTACCCGATTCATCCGTCCACTGCTTCTACTGCTGTCACTCTCCATGAACTGGCTCGCTTTTTCCCACGGCGCCGCACTCTGCGGATCGCTCATCGTCACCATCGGCGCGCAGAACGCCTTCGTGCTGCGGCAGGGCATCATGCGCTCGCATATCGGCAAGATCGTGCTGCTGTGCGCGCTGTCCGACATGATCCTGATCGGCGCCGGCGTCGGCGGCGCATCGGTGCTCGTCGAACGCTATCCGACCTTCGTCCACATCGTGCTGTACGTCGGCCTCGCGTATCTCGCATGGTTCGGCATCAACGCGCTGCGCCGCGCGTTCAAGCCGGGCCACGAAACCCTCGACGTGCGCGGCGACGCGGTCGCGCCGCCGCCGCAAAGCGGCCTGGCGATCGTGCTGATGACGCTCGCGTTCACGTGGCTGAACCCGCACGTGTATCTCGACACGTTCCTGCTGATCGGCACGGCCGGTGCGCGCGAACCGGAAGGCACGCGGCTCGCGTTCGCGATCGGCGCGATGTCGGTCAGCGTCGTGTGGTTCCTCGGGCTCGGCTACGGTGCGCGACTGCTGGCACCGTGGTTCCGCAAGGCGGTGGCGTGGCGCGTGCTGGACGGCGCGATCGGCAGCATGGTGCTGTTTCTCGCGGCCGTGCAGTTGCGCTGACCGGCTCACCGTCGCACGGGCGGCCGCTTGCCGCCCGTCGTCCCGCCCGCTCCGGCGCAACGCCGGAGCATCCGCCTTCCCGCCCTTCCGCCCGCCTCCACCCACACACCGTTTCGCGCCCCGTGGCGCCAGCCGCGACAAAAAATCGGTTCCCGATCGAACGCAGCCACACGAAGCGCTCGCGCAGCGGACGGGGTGTCCGTCATCCGCATCAAACTGTCTGCCATCGCGACGGCACACCGCCTGCACGAATCGAAGCGATCGGCGAGAATGTCCGGCGTCCCGCGACAACGGCGTGACCGCACCGCGTACCCCGTCGTCTCGCCGCGATCGTTTCGGCCCATCCCGCAGTTCAATTCCGTCACCCCGCAGATATCGGAGCAGAACATGGCACTACGCACCCTCGGCACGTCGAACCTCCAGGTTTCGCCGCTCGCGTTCGGCGGCAACGTCTTCGGCTGGACCGTCGACGAGAACACGTCGTTTGCGCTGCTCGACGCGCTCGCCGACACCGGCATCAACTTCATCGACACGGCCGACGTCTATTCGGCCTGGGCCCCCGGCAACAGCGGCGGCGAATCGGAAACGATCATCGGCAAGTGGCTCAAGCGTTCCGGCAAGCGCGAACAGGTCGTGATCTCGACCAAGGTCGGCCTGCTGGCCGCGCGCGCGGGGCTGACCCGGGACAACATCCTGAAAGCCGCCGACGATTCGCTGCGCCGCCTGCAGACCGACTACATCGATCTGTATTTCTCGCACAGCGATCTCGCCGATTCGGCCCCGCTCGAAGAAACGCTCGGCGCCTATCAAACGCTGATCGACGCGGGCAAGGTGCGGATCATCGGCGCATCGAACTACAGCGGCGCACGGCTGCGCGAAGCCGCCGACATCAGCAAGCGCGACGGCCTGCCCGCGTACCAGGTCATCCAGCCGGAGTACAACCTGCTCGACCGTGCCGACTACGAGCGCGATCTCGAACCGGTCGTGCGCGACCTGAAGCTCGGTGTCGTCAACTACTACGCGCTCGCGAGCGGCTTCCTGTCGGGCAAGTACCGCAGCGAGGCCGACCTGAAGAAGAGCGTGCGCGGCGATCGCGTGGCCGGGTATCTCAATGAACGCGGGCTGCGCATTCTCGCCGCGCTCGATGCGGTGGCCGACAAGCACGGCTCGCAGCCGGCCGCGATTGCGCTCGCGTGGCAGATCGCGCGGCCGACGATCACCGCGCCGATCGCGAGCGCGACGTCGCTTGCGCAGCTGGAATCGCTCGGCGAAGCGATTCGCGTCACGCTCGATCAGGACGACATTCGCCGGATCGACGAGGCGAGCGCAGGCTGAAGTCGGTGGCGGGCCGGTCGATCGGATCGCGCCGTCGGTGCGGTTCCGCGACCGGCCGGTGTCATGTGCGCGCCCGTGTCGCCGCATTGGCGGATGCGGGCAATCCGGGACTGGCGGATGGATACAATGGCGTGCGCCCGGGCGGCCCGCCGCACGGCCCGGCATGGCCGGACCGATATCCGTGACGCCCCGGCCCCACACCACGCACACCGACCGCCCATGCCCAGGAACGCCCGTCGCACCCGCTACGCCCACCCGTTCGCCGCCCTGCTCGCCGTGCTGTCCGCGTGCGTGCCAGCCGTGTCCCGCGCGGGCTGGTACGAAGTCGTGAACTACACCGGCACGATCGGCAATGCACCCGTCCACGTATCGCTGCAGACCTACGACGCCATCAACCGCAACGACGCGGGCCGCTGGCGTGTCGACGGCAGCTACTACTACGACGCGCATCGCAAGCCGATCCCGTTACGGGGCCACCGCGAGCCCGACGGCCGCATGACGCTGTGCGAAGCGTCGCCGCCCACGTCGACCGCCGAATCGCCGGTCGTACCGGCCGCCTCCCCGTCGCGGCCAAAACCTTGCCCGATTGCGCTGAACATCACCGGCCATGCGGCGACCGGTACATGGGACGACGGCCGCAAGACATTCCCGATCACGCTGAACGAAGTCGGACGACTGAACGACAACGATCAGGATCACCTCCAGCTCGACGGCACCGTCGACGTTCCGATGTGGTATCGCACGAAGACGCACATGCTGGTCGGCGTCTATGCGCTGTCCGACGGGTGCGGCATTGCCATGCAGTCGCTGCGGGCCGTGAACATCGCGACGGGCCGCACCGATCGCACGATCCCGCTCGCATGCGACGCGGGGATGGTGATGACGTCGATCTACGCGAACGTCACCGACGCGCAACGGCCCGGCCATGTGACCGTCGAATTCCGCGACAACCGGATGGGTTACGAGCAGGACGTTTCGCTCGGGCTGACGTCGTCTTCATCGAAATAAGCCGGCGACACCTGTCTGCAGTGCGTACCGACATGCACGCCACCTGGACGAAAACCGTCGTCGTGTTTTGACCGGCACGGCCGCTTGTGTTGACTCAGCCGGACATCGATCGTGCGCGCAGCCGCAACGCCCCGCTGCAAGCGCGTCACACGCCTGCCCCGGGTCTTTCACGGATTGACCGCGCCATTCGACCTGCCCGAGACTGCGCCGCTCGGGCGGTCATTGGGAGAACGTCATGCCGGACACCAGCACGGAGATCGCCACGATCTCGACGCGCACCGTGCGCGGCCACGAGCGCGTCGACTTCTGGGTCGACCATGTCGCGCGCACGCTCGTGCGGATCGAATGCAGCGGCAAGTCGTCCGAAGGCATCGACGCGTCGCTGCGCAAGCGCGATCTCGGGCTGTTCGGCGCCTGCGACATCGTCGCGAACCGGCATGCGGTCGTGCGCACGTCGCACAACATCCATGCGGACCAGCGCGACGCCGTGTTCATCTGCCTGATGCACACAGGGCAGGGCTATACGTTCCAGGACGTCGACTGCATGCAGCACGGGCCCGGCGATCTCGTGCTGTACGACACGTCGATGCCATACGGTCACGGCTTTCCCGCCGACATGGCGATGACCGTGCTCGACGTGCCGCGCGACGTATTCGAGGCGCGCGTCGGCCCGTGGCGCTACCGCAGCCTCGTCAAGATCGACCGCGACGACGGCGTCGCATCGTGGGCCGTGCGGCAGGTGTATGCGCTGCTCGCCGCGCCGCAGGAGCCGACGCCCGATGCGCGCGAGCGGCGCGCCGCCGCAATCCTCGATCTCGTGCAGTCGATGCTGCGGCTGCACGACGGCGACGCGTCGCCGACCAAGTCGACCGTCCACACGCTGTCACGCGCCAAGGCGTTCATCGACAGCCATCTCGCCGACGACGACCTCGACAGCCAGTCGGTGAGCCGCGCGATCAACCTGTCGCCGCGCCAGCTCGCGCGCGTCTTCGAGATCGAAGGGATGCCGCTCACGCGCTACATCCTTGCGCGGCGGCTCGAACGCTGCCGAGCCGACCTGCGCGACCGGTCGCTAAAGCACCTGACGGTCAGCGAGATCGCGTTCCGCTGGGGCTTCAACAACAGCGCGCACTTCAGCCGCAGCTATCGCGCGCGCTTCGGCGAGACGCCGAGCGATACCCGCGCGCCGGCGCCGGCCAACGCGCGATAGTCCACCACCTGCCACCCACCACCCGCCGCCGTGTCCCTGCGAGGCAAGCACGGCGTCCGTCCCGGTCAAATGGGGCCGCATAGCGGTCGCTAAGCTGGCTTCCTGCGCGGCGGCACTCGTTTCGCCGCCCGACAGCAAGGAGAAGAAGCGGGATGGAGACGTACGACCATATCGTCGTCGGCGGCGGTTCGGCCGGCTGCACGGTCGCGCATCGGCTGGTGAAGGCCGGCAGGCGCGTGCTGCTGCTCGAGGACGGCCCGAAGGACGACAGCCTGTTCATCCGGATTCCGGCGACGTTCATCCGCGTGCTCGGCACGCGGCGCACGGTCACGTTCGAGAGCGAGCCGCAGCCCGGTGCGGCGGGACGCAAGACCTACGTGCCGCAGGGCCGCACGCTGGGCGGCGGCAGTTCGGTCAACGCGATGCTGTACGTACGCGGCACGCGCGACGACTACGACGACTGGGCCGCGCTCGGCTGCACGGGCTGGGGCTGGGACGACGTGCTGCCCGTGTTCAAGCGCGCCGAATCCCACCTGCGGCTCTCCGAGCCGTTTCACGGCACCGACGGGCCGCTCAAGGTTGGCGACACACGCTTCCGGCATCCGTTGAGCCTCGCGTTCGTGAAAGCCGCGCAGGAAGCCGGCATCGCGTACAACGACGACTTCAATGGCGCCGCGCAACATGGCGCCGGCTTCTACCACACGACGATCTTCGACGGGCAACGCGGCAGTACCGCGGCCACCTATCTCGCCGACGCGCTCGGCCACCCGAACCTGCGCGTGCTGACCGGCTGCCGCGTCACGCGCATCCGGTTCGACGGCCGGCGCGCGACCGGCGTCGAATGGCGGACGGAAAACGGTGCGGCGGGTTCGGCCGCCGCGCGCGCCGACATCGTGCTCGCCGCCGGTGCGCTGAGCACGCCGAAGCTGCTGATGCTGTCGGGCATCGGGCCCGGCGCGCACCTGCACGCGCACGGCATCGACGTGCTGCACGACAGCCGCGACGTCGGCGCGAACTACCAGGATCATCTCGAAGTCTCGATCTACGGCCGCAGCCACGCACCCGTCAGCCTGCTGGGCGAGGATCGCGGGCTGAAAGCGCTGCGGCACGGGCTGCAGTGGATGCTGTGCCGCACGGGCCTGCTGACGTCGAACGTCGTCGAATCCGGCGCATTCGTCGACACGACCGGCAGCGGCCGCCCGGACATCCAGTTCCACGTGCTGCCGACGCTCGTCGGCGACGTCGATCGCGAGCCGCTTCCCGGCCACGGCCTGTCGATCAACCCGTGCCTGCTCAGGCCGCGCTCGCGCGGCTCGGTGCAACTGCGCGGCAACGATCCGGCCGCGCCCATTCTGTTCGACAGCGGCGCGCTGTCCGACCCGGCCGATGTCGATGGTCTCGTGCGCGGCGTTGCGCTCGCGCGGCAGATCATCCGTGCACCGTCGCTCGCCCGCATCGTGCGCGAAGCCGAGACGCTGACCGACGCGGCACTCGCCGACTACGTGCGGCACCGCGCGAAAACCGTCTATCACCCGGCCGGCACCTGCCGCATGGGTAACGACGAGCATGCGGTCGTCACGCCGCGCCTGTCGGTGCAAGGCGTCGACGGATTGCGGATCTGCGATGCGTCGGTCATGCCACGCATCGTGTCCGGCAACACGAACGCGCCGACGATCATGATCGCGGAGCGCTGTGCCGAGTTCATGCTGGCGGAGTAACGCAACGCGGCGCGGCACGCGTGCGCTGCCGTTCAATACACCGAAAAAAAAACGGCGCGTGAGATACGCGCCGCCACTCCATCTGCATCAACCGCCGGAATCAACACCCGGCCGCGCGCGCCGCCTCGCGCAGCGCCATCGGCGACGCACCATAGCGCTCGCGAATCGCACGGCTGAAGTGCGCCTGGCTCGAGAAGCCCCAGCGAAACGCGATTTCGCCGACGCTCGTCTTGCGCAGCCGCGCATCGGTCAGCTCGCGATGCGCATGCGACAGCCGCTCCGCCCAGATGTGCTGCGTGATCGACTCGCCTTCGGCCGCGAAGAGCCGGCTCAGATGCCGCAGCGACAGCCCGACCGCGTCGGCGACGGCCTGCGGCCCGAGTTCCGGGTCACCCAGGTGCGTCGCGATGTACTGCTTCGCGGTCAGCAGATACGACAGCGACGCGCGTGACGCGCCCGCGCCGTTCACTTCCGCATCGATGAGTTCCGCGATCAGCGCGCGTGTGTGTTCGGCGAACCGCGCGGCGTCGCCCTCGACCGGGTCCTTCATGAACCGCTCGACGCTCGCGCGCAACGTCGCGCCGAGCATCGCGCCCGCGCCCGGTTTCGGTGCGATCCGCAGCGGCAGCGCCGCCAGTTCCGCATCGAGCCGGTGGTCGAACGTCGTGATCGGGATGTCGATCAGAAGCTGCCGCATCGGCGTCAGGAATCCGAACAGATAGGGCACGCGCGTGTCGTAGACCACGACATCGCCGGCTTCCGCGAGCAGGCAGCGGTCGCGCTGGATGAAATACGCGCGCCCGCTCAGGAGCTGGCATGCGAACAGCGACTCCTTCGGCAATTGGCGCACATGCACCGGGCTGCGCTCGATCACATGATCCTGGCCGCTGATATCGGCGACGCGCAGGTCGGTCAGCGCGAGGTCGGTCTTCTCGACCTCGAGCCCGCCCGGCGACAGCGACGAGCAGCGCAGGCCGACCAGCGTGGCCGCATTGAAGGCATCCCAGTACGCCATCCGGTCGCACGCCGGCACGCCGGCCGTCGAGCCTCGCGTGCGGGAAAAAACCGTCGAATTCGTCACGTCGCCTCCTGCTGGCGCCTGTCGTGCGGAGCGGCACGGTTGGGGGAATGATTCGTCTGAATATTGGCGCGGCGCCATGTCCGGCGCGATCAAGCAATTCGTCCAGCCCAGTCAAGAGCGGCGCGCACCGGCTGGCTAAAGTCGAGCCCACGACACCCATACACAAGGAGACGAACCGTGGTCGACCAAGCCGTAGCCGAATTCTGGCAAACCATCCCGCCGATTGCCAATCCGTTCAAGCCCGATGCGCTGCCAGAAGCATACATCCCGAACGCGGCCACCGACGACGAGCGCTATTACGTTCCGTTTACCGAAACGGTTTCGTCGCGGCCGCTGTGGATCTCGCCGTCGCAGAACAAATGGTGCGACATCCTGATGGCAAAGGAAGCCGGGCTCGTGAACCGGCACTATCACCCGCACGAGGTGTTCGCTTACACGCTGTCGGGCAAGTGGGGTTATCTGGAGCACGAATGGACCGCGACGCGCGGCGATTTCGTGTACGAGACGCCGGGCGAGGGCCACACGCTCGTGGCCTTCGATCACCCCGAGCCGATGCGCGCGTTCTTCATCGTCAAGGGGCCGCTGATCTGGCTCGACGAAGAAGGCAACCCCGACGGCTACTTCGACGTGCACTCGTACATCGCGATGTGCAAGGCGCATTACGAGAAGGTCGGCCTCGGCGCGCAAGCGATCGAGAAGCTGTTCCGCTGACGCGCGGCGAGGCTCATCATGACATCCCCTTCCTCCTCGAAACCCGCATGGACGTATGAAAACAGGCTGCTGCTGATCCTGTTCATGACGTTCGGCTTCGTGTTCTTCGACCGCCTCGCGCTGTCGTTTCTGTTCCCGTTCATGTCGGCCGAGCTGCACCTGACGAACACGCAGCTCGGCATGGTGTCGTCCGCGCTCGCGCTCACGTGGGCATTGTCCGGTGCCGCGACCGGCGCGTGGTCCGACGCGCGCGGCACGCGCAAGCCGCTGCTGATCGCGGCCGTGCTCGGCTTTTCCGTGTGCTCGGCGCTGTCGGGGCTCGTCGGCGGCTTCGCGAGCCTGATCGCGTTCCGCGCGCTGATGGGCATCGCCGAAGGCCCCGTGCTGCCGCTGTCGCAATCGCTGATGGTCGAAAGCTCCACGCCGAGCCGCCGCGGGCTGAACATGGGCCTGCTGCAAGGCTCCGCCGCCGGCCTGCTCGGCGCGATGATCGGCCCGCCGGTGGTCATCGGCATCGCGACCACGTACGGCTGGCGCGAGGCGTTCTACGTGTCGTGCGTTCCGGGCTTCCTGATCGCGTTCTGCATCTGGCGCTGGGTGCGCGAAGTGCCGCCCGGCGGCGTGCGGCACGCGCAGGCCGATACCGCCGGCGCGCCGGCCGCGAGCGGCGCGGCAGTCAGCCGCTGGGCGCTGCTGAAGGAACGCAACATCCTGCTCTGCATGCTGATCAGCTGCTTCTTCCTCACGTGGTTCATCGTGATCATCTCGTTCGCGCCGGTGTTCCTCGTGGAAAGCCGCCATCTGTCGCCGTCCGACATGGGCGTCGTGATGACCTGCCTCGGCGCCGCGTGGGTGTTCTGGGGCTTCGCGGTGCCGGCGATCTCCGACCGGATCGGCCGCAAGCCGACGATGATTGCGTTCGCGCTGATCGCGTCCGTGTGCCCGATCGTGATGATCCATGCCGGCTCGCTGTGGGCGCTCGGTGCACTCGTGTTCGCCACGTACACGGGCCTCGGCTGCTTCACGCTGTTCATGGCCACGATCCCGGCCGAAACGGTGCCGCCGCGCGCGATCGCCAGCGCGCTCGGCCTGATCATGGGCGCGGGCGAGCTGATCGGCGGCTTCGTCGCGCCGACCGTCGCCGGCTTCGCGGCGGACAAGTACGGCCTGCAGTTCGCGATGTGGACGTCGGCGGCCGGCGCGATCCTCGCGTGCGTGCTGTCGTTCGGCCTCGTCGAAACCGCGCCCGCCGTACTGCGCAAGCGCGCGCTCGCCGGCACGGCCGCGAGCCGTCTCGATGCACAGAACCTCGGAGGGCGCTGACATGCGGGCACTTCAATGGCATGGCCCGCGCGACGTCCGTCTCGTGGAAATCGACACGCCGCGCGTCGGCCCCGGCGACGTGCGCATCGCAGTCGCGTATTGCGGGATCTGCGGCAGCGACCTGCACGAATATGCGGACGGCCCGCATGCGATACCGGTCGACACGCCGCATCCGCTGTCGCGCCGCACCGCGCCGCTGACGCTCGGCCACGAGTTCTGCGGCACCGTCGTCGAAGTCGGCGACGGCGTGACGGCGCTGCGCGCGGGCGATCGCGTCGCGGTCGAGCCCGAGTATCGCTGCCACCAGTGCGCGTACTGCCGTTCGGGGTCGTACAACCTGTGCGTGTCGATGGGCTTCGCCGGGCTGATGGGCGACGGCGGGATGGCCGACTTCGCGGTCGTGCCGGCCTACATGCTGCATCGCCTGCCGGACGGCGTCAGTCTCGAACAGGCCGCCGTGATGGAACCGGCCGCGGTCGCGCTGCACGCGTTGCGGCGGGGCGAGCTGCGGCTCGGCGAGACCTGCGCGGTGTTCGGGCTCGGGCCGATCGGCCTGCTGCTGATCATGCTCGCGAAGCTGCAGGGGGCGACGACGATCGTGGCTGTCGACGTGTCGCCCGAACGGCTTGCGGCAGCCGCGCGCTTCGGGGCGACGCATACGTTCGATGCGCGGGCACTCGGTGCCCCCGCGCTGCAGGACGCGATCCGCGCGGCCACGGGCGGGCTCGGCGTCGACGCGAGTTTCGAAGCGGCCGGGCTGCCGGCCACGTTCGAATCGGCGATGCAGGCACTGCGCAAAGGCGGCCGCGTCGTGATGGTCGGGCTGATGCCGCATGCCGGCTTCGACGCGTTCCGCGCGGTCAACGACGAGCTGACGTTCACGGCAAGCGTCGGCTACCGGCATGCGTACGAAGACCTGCTGCGTATCGTCGCGTCGGGCGCGCTCGACCTCGCGTCGATCGTCACGCGCACCGTGTCGCTCGAAGAAGCCGTCGCCGACGGCTTCGACGCGCTGCTCGCCGACCGCGCGCAGATCAAGATCCTCGTTTCACCCGCGCAACGGCCGGCCCGTCGCGCACATACCATCGGGAGTGTCGAGCATGAGTCGTCAGTGGGCGTTTGAGGGACAGTCCGTCGTCGTGACGGGCGGCACATCGGGCATCGGTGCGCGCACGGCGCTGCGCTTCGCGGAAGCCGGCGCGTCGGTCGTCGCGCTCGGGCTCGATGCGGCCGGCCCGCATGCGCCCGTGCATGCGGGCATCCGGTGCGTGGCACTCGACGTGACCGACAGCGATGCGCTGACGCGCACGATCGCGGCGCTGCCGCGGCTCGACGTGCTCGTCAACGGCGTCGGCATCAGCCGGCACGCGGACGAGTACCGGATGGACCAGTTCGAGCGCGTGCTGAACGTGAACCTGACGTCGGTGATGCGCGCATCCGACGCCGCACGGCCGGCGCTGTCGGCACACGGCGGCAGCATCGTCAATGTCGCGTCGATGTACACGTACTTCGGCAGCAAGGACCGCCCCGCGTACAGCGCGAGCAAGGGCGGCATCGCGCAGCTCACGCGCTCGCTTGCGCAGGCGTGGGCCGATCGCGGCATTCGCGTGAATGCGGTCGCACCCGGCTGGATCGACACACCGCTCAGCAGCGGCCTGATGGCCGACACGCAGGCGTCGCGCCGCATCCTCGAGCGCACGCCGCTCGGGCGCTGGGGCACGGCCGACGAAGTCGCGGAAGTGATCCTGTTCCTGTGCTCGCCCGGTGCGTCATTCGTGACCGGGGCGATCGTGCCGGTCGATGGCGGGTATTCGACGGTCTAGCGCGCTGTTCAACGGGCATCGGCGGGCGTGCGATTGCTGACGATGCCCGCCGCGCACCGGTTTCTTTCGGTTGCCGCTGAACCGGGATTCTCCGGTTCAGGTTTGTTCATATCAATCAGTAGTCCAATCAAAAATATCCGACCCGATCGGAAACATGTGAGGAGCACATTGGAGATGACGAAAAAGACCCTTCTGGCGCTTGCGGCATGCGCCCTTCCCGCCGCATCGTTCGCGCAGAGCAGCGTGACGATGTTCGGGTTGATGGATGCCGGCATCAGCTATGTCAGCAATCAAGGCGGCCACGGTGCCGCGAAGTTCGACGACAACATCTTCTTCCCGAACCTGCTCGGTTTCGAAGGCAAGGAGGATCTCGGCGCGGGCACGCGCGCGATCTTCCGGCTCGTCAACCAGTATTCGCTCGGCAACGGCTCGATCATCGGCGGCGGGCTGTTCGCGCGCCAGGCCTATGTCGGCGTGGAAAACGACCGCTACGGCAAGCTGACGCTTGGCAACCAGTACGAGTTCATGGTCGATGCGCTGGCCGCGAGCGGCAACGAGATCGCGCAGGATCTCGTCGGCCTGTACGGCTTTCGCAATGGCCCGTTCGACAAACTCGCGCTGCCGAACAACCCGACCGGCGCATTCGACTGGGATCGCGTCGCGGGCAGCAATCGCGTCGCGAATTCGGTCAAGTACACGAGCCCGTCGCTGTCGGGCCTGACCTTCGGCGCGCTGTACGGTTTCGGGAACGTCGCGGGGTCGGTCGGCGCGAACAACACGGTCAGCGTCGGCGCGAGCTACGACAACGGCCCGTTCGGCGCCGGCGCGGCCTATACGAACCAGAAGTACGGCGCGACGGACGGGCTGCCGCCGACCAGCGTGCGCAACTGGGGCGCGGGCGTGCACTACACGCTCGGCACGGTCACGGGGAAAGCGCTCTTCACGACCGTGCGCAACGCGCAGAACGGCGCGGGCGCGTGGTCGGCGGAAGCCGGCGCCGCATGGCGACCGTCGCCGGCATGGGTGATCGGCGCGAGCTACACGTACATGAAGGGCAACGACACGCTCGACAACGCGCACGCGCACCAGTTCCTGGCCGCCGTCCAGTACTGGCTGTCGAAGCGCACGATGGTGTACGTGGCGGGCGTGCATCAGCGCGCGAACCACGGCAGCAACGCGCAGATCAACGGCGTGATGGATGCGAACGGCGCGTCGAGCGGCGCACTGCAGTCGATCGCGCGGATCGGGTTCAGCACGCGGTTCTAGGCCGTCGCTCCGGCGAGTCCTGTCGGCGATCCTGCGGCCGGCTCGCCTGACAACGCGGGGGCGGTGCCAGCCCCCTGCCGCCCTTGTCGTTACACGCGGCCGGCCACCCACCCATCCCGATCGCGAAGCATGGAGGCACGCAACCGCTGCTACCCCAACGATTCCTCGGCGCCGCCATCCTGCATCGCAGCATCCCGACATTGCGACGGCGTGACCCCGAAGCGCCTGCGAAACAGGCGCGCGAAATACGCCGGATCGGAGAACCCCGACTGCAGCGCGAGACGCGTAATGCTCGCCCCGTCGGCGCCGGTCTGCGACAGCACTTCGTGGCACTTCTCGAGCCGCAGGCGCTGGATCATTGCCTGCGGCCGCTCGCCGATCGATTCGAACGCCTGGTAAAGCGTGCGACGGCACACCTTCAATGCGGCCGCAATGCGATCGGGCGACAGTTCGCCGTCATCCAGATGCCGATGAATGTATTGCTGCGCGTCGCGCAGCAACGTCTCGCGGATCTTGCGCCGCGAAGCCGGCGCCGTGCCGTCCGTGAAATCGATCGCCTCGGCGAGCAACGTCGCCACCAGTTCCAGCACGCCGAAGCGGCTGCGCGGATTCATGCGCCGGCCTTCGCCAATCATCGCCTGCAGGCTGGCGAGCGCCACGGCCGCGCCGCCCGTCGTCGGCATCGCGCGGCCGATCGCGTGCCGGGCCAACGTCAGCAGCGCGTCATGATCGGCCACTTCGCACAGCATCGTGACGAATTCGCCATGCGCGTCGCTTTGAATCCAGTACGGGCTGCTCGCCTCGTAAAGCGTGAAATGCCCTGGCGGCACGACCACTTCGCACGCGCCCTGCTCGAGTCTCGCCACGCCGCTCAGTTGCCAGATCACCTTGACGTAGCGATGCTTCAGCGTCTTGCAGGCGTCGCGCCCGATGGAGGCGCTATGCGCGCTTGCCGAAATGCGCGCCACGCGGCAGCGCGCATGATCGAACACGTCGACGTTAGCGTCGAATTCGCCGGACGCGCCGGCGTTGAGCTCCAGCGGAAAGAACCGATGCCGGATCTGCTCCGACCAGCACGATAGCGCGCCCTCCCGCAGCGGCGGATGCGATCCCGAATCGATCATGACGTTCGCCTCCAGAAATATCCGGCTTTCAAGTACGTCCATTGCCTGGCCGCCTGCATGCGCATGCAGCGGGCACGACGATCGACTCGCCCGACTTCCGCTCGTGTACGGCGACACGCTCGGCAAGCGTCGATGAGAGGGGATCGGATCGTAGCGTACGGCGCGTCGACGCAAAAGAACATTCGCACAACTCCCATGCGCGGCCGGAACGCTACCTGACGCAGTAAAGATTTCACCTAGATGCACCGCACTCCTGATGGCTCTGCACGCAAACACATGCGAGCGGAAAACTGGCGCGGCACCCTGCTGACGGGCGGAAACCGGCTTTCGGCCGGGCTTCACGCAACCGGCCCATGCCGCCACGCCCCCCGCCCAAAGACAAACGGCGGCCGCTCACGCGCCGCAGGAGGAGACAAACGATGAAACGACGATTCCTTTCCGTGATGCTGTCCGCGCTCGCGGTCGCGCACGGCGCTCACGCAACCGAAGGCGGCGGCTCCGTCTACCCGACCGGGGCGGAAGGCTACCTGTGCTGCGCACTGCCGCCGCCGGGGCTCTATGCGCTGATCTACGCGGAGCGCTATCACGCCGGCGAACTGCGCGACAACGACGGCCGCAACGTCGCGCCGCCGGACTTCAGCATCACCGCTTATTCGGTGACGCCGCGGATCGTGTGGGTGACGCCTTACACGTTTGCCGGCGCGTCGCTGGCCATGCATGCGCTGCTTCCGCTCGTCACGCTCGACGTGCACGCGGGCGGGCAATCGCAACGGCGGACCGGCGTCGGCGACATGACGTTCGGGCCGGCGCTCGGCTGGCACGTCACGCCGACGCTGCACACGCTGCTCGCCGTCGATTTCTTCGCGCCGACGGGCCGCTACGACAAAAGCGACCAGGCCAACATCGGCCGGAACTACTGGGCGATCCAGCCGATCGCCGGCATCTCGTACGGCGGCCGTACCGGGCCGGTGTTCGACGCGAAGCTCATGTGGACCTTCAACCAGCGCAACCACGCGACGGACTACCAGTCCGGCCAGGAATTCATCGTCGACTATTCGGCGGGCTGGGGTTTCGGCAACGGGCTGACGGTCGGCGCGGGCGGCTATGTCTACCGGCAGATGACGGACGATTCGCAGGCCGGGCACACCATCGCCGGCAATCGCGGCCGTTCGTTCGCGATCGGCCCGTCGATCAAGTACGACAGCGGGAAGGGCTGGTTCGTGACCGCCAAATACCAGATGGAAACCGATGTGAGAAACCGCCCGGAAGGCGCGGCGTTCTGGCTCAAGGCCGTGTTTCCGCTCTGATTCGAACGGATTCGCGTCGGCATCGCCCGACGCGAAGGCGGCGCAGGTCATCCCTGCGCCGCCCGTTTCATCGTCCGACCAGCAGATCGGCGCCGCGTTCGCCGATCATGATCGCCGGCGCATTGGTATTGCCGCTCGGCACCTGCGGGCAGACCGAGCAATCGATCACGCGCAGATTCGAGAAGCCGTGTACGCGCAGCGTCTTCTGGTCGACGACCGACGTGCGCGGATCCGTGCCCATCCTGCAGGTGCCGGCCGGGTGATAGACGGTCTTGATGTCCTGCCGCACGAATCGCTCGAGCGCCGGCAGATCGTCCGGATCGATCCGGGCCGGCGCGACGATTTCCTTCACGTGCGCCTGGAGCGCCTTCGCCTGCAGGATCCTGAGCCCGGCCTGAACGGCCCGGATCTGGCCGTCGAGGTCGGCCGGGTCGCTCAGGAAATTCGCATCGATCGTCGGAAGGTCCGCCGGATCCTTGCTGCGCAACCGCACCTGCCCGCGCGATTTCGGTTGCAGATGGCCGACCTTGACCGACATGCCGTGCTCGCTCGCCGGCGGCTTTTCGCCCGGCGTATTGTCGAAATTGTCGAGCAGCGGCAGGAAATGGAACTGGACATCGGGCCGCCCGGTGCCCTGCGTGTCGATGAAGGCACCGCCTTCGAGGATGTTGCTGGTCAGCAGGCCGCTCCTGAAGCACTTCCATTGCAGGAAATGGCGCATCGCGCGAAGCCCCGTGTTCTCGCCGTAGAGGCTCGTCGGCGTGCGAATCGACGCCTGTACCGACATGTGCAGATGGTCGTGGAAATTCTGCCCGGCCGGCAATGCAGCAACCGTATCGATCCCGAGCGCGGCGAGATGCTCCGCCGGCCCGATGCCGGACAGCATCAGCACCTTCGGACTCCCGATCGCCCCCGCGCTCACGACGACCTCGTTGCGCACGCGCACCGACACCGGCGCATTGCCGCCCTCGCTGAATTCGACCGCGACCGCACGCCCCGCATCGGTCCGGATCCGGTGCACGAGCGCGCCGGTCACGACCTTCAGCTTCGCGTCGTTGCGCACCGATGCCAGATAGGTCTGCGCGGTGCTCGCGCGTTCGCCGTTGCGCGTCGTCGTCTGGTAATAGCCGATGCCCTGCTGCACTTCGCCGTTGAAATCGTTGACGTAGGGCAACCCCATTTCCTGCCCGGCCCGGATGAACGCGGCCGTCAACGGATGGCGATAGCGGTTCTCGCTGACGGGCAGCGGGCCCGTCTGGCCGTGATACGCAGGCCCCAGGCTTTCGTTCGCTTCCGCCTTCCTGAAATACGGCAGCACGTCGTCGTAGCGCCAGTCCGTGCATCCCCACTGCGTTGCCCAGTCGTCGTAGTCCTCGCGCTGCCCGCGGATATAGATCATGCCGTTGACGGAACTGCCGCCGCCCAGCACCTTGCCCTGCGCGATGATCATGCTGCGGCCGTTCGCGTTCGGCTGCGGCTCGGTCATGTAGGGCCACGATTTCTTCTGGAACACCTGCATCACGCCGCCCGGAATCCGGTGAAACGGATTGTCGTCGCGCGTGCCGGCCTCCAGCAGCAACACCGAACCGGCATTCTGCTGGATCAGCCGCGCGGCCACGACGCAACCGGCGGAACCCGCGCCGATGACGACGTAATCGAAGGTCAGGTCTTGAGTAGTCATGTGTCTGTCGAGTGGGATAGGCGGACAAGCAACGCAATGCCCGCCATCTTGTTGTTGTGGTGTCTCCGTGCCGAAGCGTGCGCGGCTACATCGCGATCGTGACGACCTTCTCCTCCAGGTACGCATCGAGCCCGCTTTGCGACAGGTCGCGCCCGACACCGCTGTCCTTGAAGCCGCCCCACGGCAGCCGCGCGTCGAGCGGGCTCCACGCGTTCACCGCGACCGCGCCGACCCGCAGACGGGCGGCGGTGCGGTGCGCGGTGGCGAGATCGCGGGTCCACAGCGACGCGGACAGCGCGTAGACGGTGTCGTTCGCCAGCGCGACGGCCTCGTCTTCCGTATCGAACGGAATGATCGTGCCGACCGGCCCGAACACTTCGTCGCGCGCGATGCGCATCGCCGGATCGACGTTCGCGAACACCGTCGGCCGCACGAAGAAGCCTTGCGACGGCACCGGCTCGTCGCCCGCGACCATCGTCGCGCCGTCGCGAAGCGCCGCTGCGATATGCGACTTCACGCGATCGGCATGGCGGGCACTGATCAGCGCGCCCATCTGCGTCGCCGGGTCGAACGGCGTGCCGACCCTGATCGACCGCGCCGCGTGCGCGAGCGCGCCGACCACGTCATCGTAGTGACGGCGCTGCACCAGCACGCGCGAGCCGGCCGCGCAGGTTTGCCCCTGGTTGACGAACAATCCCATCGCGACGCCGGCGATCGCCTGCTCGAGATTCGCGTCGTCGAAGATGATCTGCGGCGCCTTGCCGCCGAGTTCCAGCGTCAGCCGCTTGAACTGCGCGCCGGCTTCGCGCGCGATCGTGCGGCCGACCTCGGTGCTGCCGGTGAAGCTGATCTTGTCGACGCCCGGGTGATTGACCAGCGCGGCGCCGACCGATGCGCCGATGCCGTGCACGAGATTCACGACGCCCGGCGGAAAGCCCGCCTGCACGGCCAGGTCCGCCAGCGCGCCGACCGCGAGCGGCGCGTCCTCCGACGGCTTGATCACGACCGTGCAGCCGGCCGCAAGAGCGGGCGCGAGCTTCCAGCACGCGATCATCAGCGGCGCATTCCACGGCACGATCAGGCCGGCGACGCCGACCGCCTCGCGCACCGTGTAGTTGACGGTCGGGCGCCCCATGAAGCCGCCGGTCGGAATCTGGCGGCCTTCGAGCTTGTCCGCCCATCCGGCGAAGTAGCGCAGCGTGTCGATCGACATCGGCAGGTCCATCATCCGCACTTCCATGGCCGGGCGCCCCTGTTCGCGCGCGAGCAGCTCGACGAAGCGTTCCGCGTCGTGTTCGAGCAGGTCGGCCAGCCGGTTCAGCAGCTTCGCCCGCTCCGCGCCGGACAACCGGCTCCAGTGCCCGCCGTCGAATTCCGCACGGGCCGCGCGTACGGCCCGGTCGACGTCGGCGCCGGTGCCGGCCGCCACGCGCGCAAGCAGGTGTCCGGTGCACGGTTCGAATTTCTCGAACCACTCTCCCTGCACGGCGTCGCACGCGTCGCCCGCGATCCGGTGTTGAAGGGTGTACTCGGCTGTCATGTGGCTGTCTCCAGATTAAAGGCCGATCCCGCGCTGAAAGGCGGATCGGCATATCTGGCCCACTGTAGGACGCGGGTTCTGGCGGCGCTGGGACATCCGTGCACCGAATGCAGGATTCACATGCACATGCGCGCGGCGTGTTCGTCGGCGGCGAATGCGGGTGTGCCGGCGCCGCGATCGGCATGCGCGAGAATCGCGCCGATTGCCGCGCGCGGGATGCCGGCTGTCGGATCGTCGTGACCGACTCGGCAGCGACGCAGATCAACAGCGTGACGGACGCGAACAGCGCGTCGAGCGGCACACTGCAGCCGATCGCGCGTCCATACGTACATCACTTCCCGCTTTGCTTTGCCGGCCGCGGTGCTGCGCGCGCGGAAATCGCTGCTGCACCTCTACACGCATTCCGTCATCCAGCAGGACGTGGGGATCATGCGCGCGCACGGCGAGGGCCTCGACAATGCCGCAGGCTTCACACCGTCGAACGTAGGCGCCGACGTCGTCCACATTGCGATCGGACGGGGCCACGCGAAGCGCGAGCGGCACAGCGCCCACCTGCCCCTGGCATCGCTCGTACTTTCCGCTGAAGGATATCGGCGGCCGGCTGGTGCTGCGTGTGATGGAAGCAGGGCGCGTCGAAAACCCGGCCAGCACGGTGCCGCCGGGCGCGACGACGTGACGGCGACGAAGATTGGTGACATCCCGTGTCACGCAATATCTCCCCGATCGATCTGAAACGATCAGCAGTCTATCGGCTGTTGGCGCCGCCGCCGAGCGTCAAGCCGGACCGATTCCCGCCAGCACCACGAGCACGATACGGTCGCAGCGTTCCCCGTCGAACGAAAACACGTCGCGCTCGGCCAGGTCGATTTCCCGTACGAGCGACTCGCGCAGCAGGCTCCTTGCCCGGAAATGCCGCGAGCGCACGGTCGCCTCGGGTATGCCGAGGCACTGGGCGGTTTCCTCAACGCTGAATTCCTCGACGCATCGCATCACGAACACAATGCGAAACGCTTCTGGCAATGCATCGAGCTTGCGCTCCAGCAATGCACGCAGCTCGGTTCGCATCAGCGCCCGGTCCGGCGATTCGTTCTGGTCTGCATCCATGATTTCCCGCTCGACGTCGGCGATCGCCGACAGCCCGACCATCGGTGCGATCGTATCGCGCCGCGCACCGCGGCGCTGACGCGTAAAGCACTCGTTGAGCACGAGCCGCGACAGCCAGGTCGACACCGACGAGTCGCCCCGAAAACGCGGGATCGCGCGGAACGCCGACAGGTAAGCCTCCTGCAGCGCATCCTCGGCTTCGGCGTCGTCGCGCAATGTCGCCCGAGCAAGCCGGTAGAGCCGCCGGTTGTAGCGGCGCATCAGCTGTTCGAACGCAGCGCGCTCGCCGCTCGCGACGCGCGCAACAAGCGTACGGTCGTCTTCTTCCGAAAGCGGCAAGAGGTTCGGTTCGGGATGGCCCGCAATGTGCATCATGGTTTGCGCTTCACGGTCAGTGTCGCTTTCATCGTAGGATGAAACGTGCAGATATACGCGTGGCGGCCCGGTGCATTCGCGACATACGTCCACGAAGCATCGGGTGCGATTTCATGCGAATCGAACACGCCGGCGGCCGTGGCCGTGTGTGCGACGAGATCCTTGTTGACCCAGACGACCGTGTCGCCGCGCTCGACCGTCAGGCTGGCGGGGTTGAAACGCATGCCTTCGATGATGATCCGGTGCGTCGTGCCGGCGGCGACGTCCGCGGCCGCGAGCGCCAGCGCCGCCGCCGCGACGATCCGGCACACGGCGCGCCGCGCCGTCGAGCGCCCGGGCTCAGTAGGACTTCTTCTCATTGCCGCTGCCGAGCGTCGATTGCAACGCGCGAGCATGCTCGAGGTGTGCAACGAACGCCGGCCGCACCTTCACCAGCAGCGCCTTCAGTTCGTCGTTCTTCGCCGACGGAATGAGCGTCTTGTCCATCGCATCGATCACCTGTTGATGATAGGCCACCTCGTGATCGACGTAGGCCTTGTCGAATGCGTGGCCCTTGAGCGCCTTGAGCGCGGCGACGTTGTCATCGCCCTCCTTCTTCAACGCGTCGCTCGTCGCGTTGGTTTCCGGTGTCAGGTTCAGCTTGGTCGCGAGCGCGACCGCCGATTTGTTCACATTGGTGTGATCTGTGACCATCAACTCGGCAAAGTTCTTGACCGGTTTCGTATGTGTCGTGTTTTCCGCAAGGGTGCCGGCATCGATGTCGACCTGGTTGGCCGTCACAACGATCGCCGCGATCTGCGGGTCCGTCAGTTGAGTCCCTTGTGCAGAGGCGACGAACGGCAGCGTGGAAAGCAGTGCCGCGAGGGACAGCTTGTGCATGAGTGTCATGTTGATTTCTCCCGTGGAATGGAAGCGGAACGATCATCCACGTCGCTCGACGATGGATGGCTCTGTGGCGATAGACGTCACGACTTTCTGCTGCGTTCCGTGGGCTTTCAGGAAAGGAGTCCTTTGAACTGCCCTCGCAAAGCTGGACCGTTGAAGGCCAGGCGCTCAAGGGCCGAGTTCTGTCTTGCTCGGGCCCACGATTCGTCGACAAATTGTCAGTCGCCCTCTGCCACCGATAGTTGTGCCCGCCCCAGATGCGAATCCCCTACTGCTCATCCGCATCGAGTACAGAGCTTGATCACCAGCGTGCGGTCTGATGAATGACGGAAAAATTCTCGCCCGTACTAACGACGGCGGAGGCGCTTCGCGCACAAGCGGTTAGCCCTCAGCGATGAGTCGATAGAGAAAAACTACCAATTCTCGCAATCAATATGCGAGAAAGAGCTCACATTCATCGAGAACCTACATGACCGCCGCAACGTGCCGCCCAACCATCCAGCCCCAATAAATCCCCTTGACGACCTATCTTTCGATATATATCTTTAGATATGTTTTACGATATATAGGACACGATCATGCGACACCCCCCCTCCCGCGGCCATGCCCGATGCGACGGTCATGGTGCGCATGCCCGCCCCGACTGGTTCGCCGGTCTCTGGTACGCGATCGGCCGCCACCGTCGCGGCCACGATTCGTTCGGTGGCGGCCCGTTCGGTGGCCGTGGCGGGCGCGGCGGCTTTGGCGATTTCGGCGACGACGGCATGCCGCGCGGCCGCCAGTTCAGCTCCGACGATCTCCAGCTGCTGCTGCTTGCGCTGGTCGCCGAGCAACCGAGCCACGGCTACGAGCTGATCAAGGCGCTCGACACGCGTTCGAACGGTTTCTATAGCCCGAGCCCCGGCATGGTGTACCCGGCCCTCACGTATCTCGAAGAAGTCGGCTTCGTCGCGTCGCAGGCGGAAGGCAACCGCAAGCGCTACGCGCTGACCGACGCCGGCCGCACGCATCTCGACGCCCAGCGCGAACGGGTCGACACGCTGTTCGCGCGCCTCACGCACCTCGCACGCAAGATGGAGTTCATGCGCCGCGCGTTCGCCGGGGAATCGGCGGGCAACGAAGCGCAGGACGACGCGCAAGCAGGCTGGCTACCGGAGTTCGTCGAGGCGCGCGTCGCCCTCAAGCGCGCGCTGCTGCACAAGAGCGCCGCCGACGCCACCGAACAGCGGCGCATCGCGGCCATCATGCGCCGCGCGACGGCCGAAATCGAAGGCGGCACCGGCGCGTAAGCCGCGCCACCCCGTTAAAACCCAAGGAGAACGGATTGATGCAGAACACATCCGACCGCACCGTGACCCGCGTGCGCCACACCCTCAAGTTCCGCTTGCTGCAGGTCCTGCGCGTGCACGCCGTGACGCCGCACCTGCTGCGCGTCACGCTCGGCGGCCCCGATCTCGCGGATTTCGAATCCGCGTCGTTCGACGATCACGTGAAAGTATTTTTCCCGCCGCCCGGTGCTGAGCGGCCCGCGCTGCCGACGCTCGGCGCGAACGGCCCCGAGTTTCCGGAAGGCGAACCGAAGCCGGTCGCGCGCGACTTCACGCCGCGCCGCTTCGACCGCGCCGCCGGCGAACTCGATCTGGAATTCGTACTGAACCATCCGGGCCCCGCGTCGCAGTGGGCCACGCAGGCACGCGTCGGCCAATGGCTCGGCATCGGCGGCCCGCGCGGTTCGTTCGTCGTCCCGACCGGTTTCGACTGGCACCTGCTGATTGGCGACGATACGGCGCTGCCGGCAGTCGCGCGGCGTCTCGAGGAATTGCCGGCCGGTGCGCGCGTGGCCGTCGTGATGGAAGTCGCGGATCGCACCGCGCAGATCGCGTTCGACACGCGCGCCGACGTACATGAGATCTGGCGCTTCCGCGCTGAAACCGACACACCGGACGGCGACCTGCTGCTGAATGCCGTGCGCGACCTGCCGCTGCCGCCGTCCGGCGACGGCTACGTGTGGGCGGCTGGCGAAGCGCTGTCGATGCGTGCGGTACGCCAGCACCTGACCGGCGAGCGCGGCGTCGACAAGTCGCGCATCCGCGCGGCGGCCTACTGGAAGCGCGGCGCGGCGGCCGTGCACGAAACGCTGGAAGACTGAGGCGGGATGCGGGTACCCGGCAAAGGGGTACCCGGTTGAGGTCGACCGGCCGATGTCACAATCGTGGCGTCGGCGCACCAGCGGGCTTGGCACCGCTATCGCGGCTGGTATATATCTGTGTGTGCGACGCCGCTGTCGGGCGACAGCCGCCGCAGCCCGCCCAGGAGCGCCCGGTCATGACCAGAGAAAGCCACGCTTCGCCGTTCCTTCGCAACCTGAAGATCGCCGGCTATTGCGGCCTTGCCGCGGTGGTACTCGCGCTGTTCGTCGCGATGTGCGCGATCCTGAAGGAAAGCGCACTCGACCGCGATGCCGCTCAACACCCGGCCGATACCCCCGAACTGCACGATGCGGGCGGTGGCCCGTCCGCATCGGCCGAATTGGCCAAGACACCCGGCTGACGGCGTCCTGCCCGATCGCCTGCCGCTTACGGCGCGTGCCGGCGGCCCATCACGACTGCATGCACCGAATCGCCGAGCCGTTCGAGCAGCGCGGTCACGCGCTGCCCGTACAGGTGCGCAGCCAGTGCGCCGGCCGTGCCGACCAGCACGCCACCCGCCATGTCGAACGGCCAGTGCACGCCCGCATAGATACGTCCCCATGCAATCGCCGCGGCCATCGCGGCCATCACGAACCCGGTGAGCCGGGTCGTGCCACCGAGCATCAGCCCGGCCGCCATGCTCCACGCGAACGTCATGTGATCGCTCGGAAACGAGCTGTCCGGCGCGTGCGGAATCAGTTGCGTGCCGACACCGGCCATGAACGGGCGCGGCGAGAACCAGAAATGCCCGATGACCTGCGCAAGCGCGAGCGCCACGCACACGCCGACGCCGGCTTCGATCGCCTGGCGCCGCGTCGGGCGCGCGCCGAAGATCCAGGTCAGCAACAGCATCGCGGGCAGCGCATAGACGAGCCAGTCGGCGGCGAAGATGGCGAGGCGGGCAACGCCCGGCTGCGGCGCAACCCCGGCGTTGATGGCGGAAAAGAGGGTGAGATTGAGGGTCTGCATGAATCCGGTTGCGTGGGGCGTAAAAAATCGGCCGGTTTCCCGGCCTGATACGAACGATGCTAAGGCGCACCCGCTTAAGCAATGCTTAATACGGAGGCCGCACGCGATGAAGCCCGCTGCGGCGAACGCACTTAGAGCCTGCACTGCAGCACAAGTTCACACATTTGTCACATTTCCGCGCGACCGTCTCCCGGAAAGGCTCACCCGGCATCCCGTAAAGACTCACCTTTTTCACATCGTGGCGTCATCGACGCGTGCGAACATCGGGACGCCGGGTGTCGTCCAGACCGTTTGCGTCATTCATCTCAATATTTACGCTGCGAATTCTTCGAAATCGGCAACAATTAATTCCAAATGCGGCATCGCACAACGGCAACGCACAGGCATAGGATTACGAGCTTACGAGCACTCATCCACGAAGCGATCAACAACAAGGAGTCCGCATGAAACCCAGCGATGTCCGATCGAAAGCGTTTGCGATGCCGTTGACCAGCCCTGCCTTCCCGATGGGCCCGTACCGTTTCGTCGATCGTGAGTTTCTGATCATCACGTATCGCACCGATCCGGACCGTCTCCGCGAAATCGTCCCTGAGCCGCTGCAGATCACCGAGCCGCTCGTGCATTACGAATTCATTCGCATGGCCGATTCGACCGGCTTCGGCGACTACACCGAAAGCGGCCAGGTGATTCCCGTTGAATACAACGGCCAGCCGGGTGGCTACACGCTCGCGATGTATCTCGACGATCACCCGCCGATCGCCGGCGGCCGCGAGCTGTGGGGCTTCCCGAAGAAGCTCGCGTCGCCCACGCTGCACGTGAACACCGACCACCTCCTCGGCACGCTCGACTACGGCAAGGTGCGCGTCGCCACCGGCACGATGGGCTACAAGCACAAGGAACTCGACATCGACGAGCAGACCAAGCGTCTCGCCGGTCCCAATTTCCTGCTGAAGATCATTCCGCACGTCGACGGCACCGCGCGCGTCTGCGAACTGGTGCGCTACTACATGCAGGACATCAAGATGAAGGGCGCGTGGACAGGCCCCGCATCGCTCGAGCTGGCGCCGCACGCGCTTGCGCCGGTGGCCGACCTGCCGGTGCTCGAAATCGTCGAAGCCCGCCACATCGTCGCGGATTTGACACTCGGCCTCGGCGAAGTCGTCTACGATTACCTGGCTCAGTAACACGTCCGCAGTCCTTTCTCCCAGTCAATCCTTACACCACGGGAATTCGAACATGAGCAACCTGAATGGCAAGACCGCAGTCGTCACGGGCGCCGCGAGCGGCATCGGCAAGGAAATCGCACTCGAGCTCGCGAAGGCGGGCGCGGCCGTCGCGATCGCCGACCTGAACCAGGACGGCGCGAACGCCGTTGCCGACGAGATCGTCAAGGCGGGCGGCAAGGCGATCGGCGTCGCGATGGACGTGACGAACGAGGAAGCCGTGAACAGCGGGATCGACAAGGTGGCCGAAGCGTTCGGTTCGATCGACATCCTCGTGTCGAACGCAGGCATCCAGATCGTCAACCCGATCGAGAACTACTCGTTCTCCGACTGGAAGAAGATGCAGGCGATCCACGTCGACGGCGCATTCCTGACCACCAAGGCCGCGCTCAAGCACATGTACAAGGATGATCGCGGCGGTGTCGTGATCTACATGGGTTCGGTGCACTCGCACGAAGCGTCGCCGCTGAAGTCGGCCTACGTGACAGCCAAGCACGGCTTGCTCGGCCTGGCCCGCGTGCTGGCGAAGGAAGGCGCGAAGCACAACGTGCGCTCGCACGTCGTGTGTCCGGGCTTCGTGCGCACGCCGCTGGTCGACAAGCAGATTCCGGAGCAGGCGAAGGAGCTCGGGATCAGCGAAGAGGAAGTCATCAAGAAGGTGATGCTGGGCAACACGGTCGACGGCGTGTTCACGACGGTACAGGACGTCGCGCAGACGGTGCTGTTCCTGTCGGCCTTCCCGAGCGCCGCGCTCACGGGCCAGTCGTTCATCGTCAGCCACGGCTGGTTCATGCAGTAACGTCCCCGCCTCCCGACAGGGAGGCGATTCCCGCATCACCGCCTATTCTCATTACTCGTGATGGCGTGCCGTCCGTGGACGTCACGCCATCCGTCTCCGCCATCCATGGCGGGATTTCTCGGAGAACTGATGAAACCGCACGCCCGAACAGAAAAACAGGCCGTCGATGCGGCGGACCTGCATCACGAGGCCGGCGCACCGACTGCCGCGCGCACGCTGCCGTACGAGACGATCGCGCTCGTCCTGCAAGGCGGCGGCGCGCTCGGCGCGTACCAGGCCGGCGTGTTCGAAGGGCTGCACGAGGCGGGCGTTCCGCTCGACTGGATCGCGGGCATCTCGATCGGCGCGCTCAACACCGCGCTGATCGCGGGCAATGCGCCCGAGCATCGCGTCGAGCGGCTGCGCGAGTTCTGGGAAACGATCTGCAAGCCGGCGTTTTTCCCGACGGTTCCGGCCGCATTCGAATTCGCGCTGTTCAACAGCATCGACCAGATCCGCACGTTCTTCACCGCGTCACAGGCCGCGAGCGCGATGATGCAGGGCCAGCAGGGATTCTTCGTGCCGCGCTTTCCGCCACCGGTGCCGGGCGTGTCCGATCATCCGGAGAAGATCAGCTGGTACGACACGTCGCAACTGCGCGCGACGCTGCTGAAGCTGTGCGATTTCGACCGGATCAACTCGGGCGAGACGCGCGTGTCGGTCGGTGCGGTCAACGTCGGCACCGGCAACTTCGTGTACTTCGACAACACGCGCACCCGCCTCGCGCCCGAGCACTTCATGGCGTCCGGCGCGCTGCCGCCCGCGTTCCCGCCGGTCGAGATCGAAGGCGAGTACTACTGGGACGGCGGCGTCGTGTCAAACACGCCGCTGATGGAAGTGCTGCGCGCCCGGCCGCGCCGCGACACGCTCGCGTTCCAGGTCGATCTGTGGAGCGCGCGCGGGCCACTGCCGCGCTCGATGGCCGATGTCGCCGAGCGCACGAAAGACGTGCAGTATTCGAGCCGCACGCGTTTCGTCACCGACACGCTGCAGCGCGAACAGCGCTACCGCAACGTGCTGCGCCACGTGCTCGACCAGGTGCCGGAAGAGCAGCGCAAGGCCGATCCGTGGTGTGTCGAAGCCGATGCGATGTCGTGCAGCAAGAAGTACAACATCCAGCACCTGATCTATCAGCAGAAGGCTTACGAGCATCACTACAAGGACTATCAGTTCGGTCTGTCGACGATGCGCGACCACTGGTCCGCAGGTCTCGACGACATCCGCAAGACGCTCGCAGTCAAGGACGGCCTCGCGCTGCCCAACAACGACTCGGGCTTCGTGACGCACGACATTCACCGCAAGCGGTAATGCCGTGCGCGACGGATCGGCGCGATGCCTGCGCCGGTCCGTCCTCTTCTCCGATTCGACATGCCGATTTTTATCGCACTCTTCGCGCTCATCGCTGCCGGATGGGGCGCGGTTCACCTGTTTCACGTCATCGCCGCGCAGTTCGGCCAGCCGGTCGCAATCGCGACCGCCGTGCTCGCCGCCGCGATCCTGATCGCGCTGATCGCCTGGTGGATCAAGCGCCGCCGCGACATCGCACCGAACACGAAGGAAGAAGGCTGGACCCACGTCGTGCATCGCGCGTGGGGCGAGCTGCGCGTGTCCGCGACGCAGGGGCTGCTGTGGCTGTCGCACGACGGCGCGGACGGCCGCTATACGCTGTCGCAGCTCGATGGCTGCCAGGCCGCGCCGATCGGTGGCCGCTGGCATCTCGTCGTGCACGTGCGCGATACGGTGCGCAGCGAATGGAAGCTGCCGATGATGGACAAGCGCGATGCGCAACGCTGGGCGCGCGTGCTGACGCTCGCGAAGGACAATCGGCTCTGAAACGGCGCGCGGCGGATGCGCCGGTGCGCCCGGCACGAACCGCCGCACCGGCTATCCCGCATCGTTCCACGCGCTATCGCGCCTTCAGCGCCCACAACGCGTCGAGCACGTGCTGCGTCGCACGCTCGACCGGTCCCGCCCGATGGGCAATCCCCAGTTCCCGCCACAACGCCGGACGCAACGGCCGCATGACGATGCGTGCATCGGGTAGCGGGGCACCGCCCTCGTGCGGCAGCAGCGTCGCGCCGTAACCCGCCGCGACCAGGCTCTTGATCGCATCGTTGTAGTTGAGTTCGATCCGCGGCTCGGGCCGATGGCCGCCGAGCGCGAACCATTCCGTCGTGAGCCGCGACAGCCGCGTGGTCGCATCGTTGAGAATCAGCGGGCGGGCGGCCAGGTAGCCGGCTGTCACGCGCGCCGGAAGCGGCCAGTCCGCCGGCAGAAACGCCATCACCGGATCGCGCCGCCACGCGCGGATCGACAGCCCCGCGACCGCCGTCTGCGGCAGCGCCACCAACCCGACATCGAGCGTGCCCTGCGCAATGCGCGCCAGCGTGTCGTGCGACGTGAGCACTGCGATCTGGACATCGATGTCCGGATGCTGCTCGCGCAACCGGGCCACCGCCTGCGGCAACAGGTGCGCGATCGCCCCGGTCGACGCGCCGAGACGCACGCGTCCGGTCAGCCCCTGCACCTGTCGCTGCACATCGTCCAGCGTGGATTCAACTTCCGCCAGCAGGCGGCGCGCGCGCTCCACCAGCACTTCACCGATCGGCGACGGCCGCACGTTTCCACGCGTGCGGGACAGCAACGGCGCGCCGACGCGGCTTTCCAGTTCGGCAACGTGAAGACTGACGGTCGGCGGCGCGAGATGAAGCAGCTGCGCCGCGGCGACGAATGAACCGTGGTCCGCGATTGCGACCAGCGTGCGCAGGCGGTCCAGGCTGATCTCCCGCATCCTTCCCCCTTCGTTCAGTAAAGCTGAATCTGGCAGTCAGTAAATTCAACTTTTCCTATTCTAGGCGTTCGATGGACGATACGGTTTTACTGCCGACCGAACGCAAGGAGTGCGACCATCATGAGCGACCCGACTGTCTACATCGACGGCGATCAAGGCACGACCGGATTGCAGATCCACGCGCGCCTGCACGGGCGCACCGACTTGCGGCTCGTCACGCTGCCGGACGCCGAGCGCAAGGATCCCGTGCGGCGCGCCGAAGCGATCAACGCAGCCGACATCGCGATCCTGTGCCTGCCCGACGCGGCCGCGCGCGAAGCGGTCGGCTTCATCCGCAATCCGGCGGTGCGCGTGATCGACGCGAGCTCGGCCCATCGCACGCAGCCGGATTGGGTCTACGGCTTTCCCGAGATGGCCGACGGGCACGCGCAGGCGATTGCACATGCGCGGCGCGTCACCAATCCGGGCTGCTACCCGACCGGCGCGATCGCGCTGCTGCGGCCGCTGCAACAGGCCGGCCTGCTGCCGCGCGACTACCCGGTGAGCATCCATGCCGTCTCCGGGTACTCGGGCGGCGGGCGGGCGGCCGTCGACGCCTTCGAATCGGACGGCGCTTCGCACGCGAAGCCGCTGCAGATCTACGGCCTCGCACTCGCGCACAAGCATGCGCCCGAGATCCAGCTGCACGCCGGTCTGGCGCACCGCCCGTTGTTCGTGCCGGCGTACGGTGCTTATCGGCAAGGCATCGTGCTCACCATACCGATCGAATTGCGCCTGCTCCCGGCCGGCGTGACCGGTGAGCAACTGCATGCGTGTCTCGCGCACCATTACGCCGGCGCGCGTCACGTCGACGTCACGCCGCTCGCGGAAACGCAAGCGATCACGCATCTCGATCCGCAAGCGCTGAACGGCACCAACGACCTGCGGCTCGGCGTGTTCGTCAATGCCGAACACGGCCAGGTGCTGCTGTCCGCCGTGTTCGACAATCTCGGCAAAGGGGCATCCGGTGCGGCCGTGCAGAATCTCGACCTGATGCTTGACGCGGTGGGGGCGGCGAAAGCGGCGTAAGCCGCGTGCGGGCACCTCGCCGGCTGGCCCGACACATCGCGGCCGCTGATGCGTCGGTGCCGGCTGAACGCCACCGGCTCGCGACGCGGTGGCGAGCCGGAAACGGGGGCCTGCCGATGTCCTGCACATGCCCCCGTAAAATCTCACCTTTCGCCGATTTCAGGCTATCTCGTCACCCGCTGCGGCATTCAAGCCGGCCAGCGTCTCCGCCAGAAAATCCACGCATACGCGCACTTTCGCCGACGCCGCGACGCGTTCCGGATACACCGCCCAGATGTTCGCGGGCTGGATGGCGTCCGGCAGCACACGACACAGCGCACCGCGTTCGATCAGCGGTCCGGCTTCCCAGATCGAGCGCAACACGATGCCGCGCCCGGCCAGCGCCCATTGCACGGCCACCTCGCCATGGTTCGTCGACAGCGTCCCGCCGACCTTCACCGTTGCCGTTTCGCCGCGCACGTTCAGCCGCCACACGCCGAACGGGTGATCGCGCTCCTTGATGGCCAGACAGTCGTGCGACGCGAGATCCGCGAGCGAGCGCGGTGACCCGCGCCGGGCGAGATAGTCGGGCGATGCACACAGCACGCGGTAGTTCGCGGCGAGGCGGCGCGCGATCAGGTGATCGGCGATCTCGTCGCCGATGCGCACGTCGAGGTCGTAGCCTTCGCCCGCGACATCGACGAGCCGGTCGAACAGATCGAGCCGCACGTTCAGCTGCGGATAGCGCGCGGTGAAGTCGAGCAGCGCCGGCGCGACGATATGCCGGCCGAAGCCGAAGCTGCTCGAAATGCGCAGTGTGCCGCGCGGCACCGTACGCGTGGTCGACACGTCCTCGACGAGATGATCGACGTCGTCGAGGATCTTCTCGGCGCGCGCGTACACGCGTTCGCCGGCTTCCGTGACCGTCACGCGGCGCGTCGAGCGATGCAGCAGGCGCGTGCCGAGCTGCGCCTCAAGCAACGCGATGCGCTTGCTGACATAGGCGGGCGACACCGCGAGCTGCTCGGCGGCCGCGCTGAAGCTGGTCAGGCGGACGACCAGGCTGAACACGCGCAGGTCGTCGAGATTCGGCGATTTATTCACGATTCGTGGAAAGTCGATTAACCCTTCGCGCGATTTTAATCCGGATGGAAATAAATAGAATGGCGCCATGATCCGCTGCGCGTCACCCCGGCAGCGGCCCGACCCACGATGAAGGAGGAGCACTCGCATGAACGACAGGACTTACCGGATCGCCGTCATTCCCGGGGACGGCATCGGCCGTGAAGTGATGCCCGAGGGCCTGCGCGCGCTCGATGCCGTGACCGCACGCTTCGGCGTGCGCTTCGACTTCGTCGAGATCGACTGGGCGAGCTGTGACTACTACGTGCAGCACGGCAAGATGATGCCCGACGATTGGAAGGCGCAGTTGTCGGGCATGGACGCGATCCTGTTCGGCGCGGTCGGCTGGCCCGCGACCGTCCCCGATCACATTTCGCTGTGGGGCTCGCTGCTGAAATTCCGCCGCGAGTTCGACCAGTACATCAACCTGCGGCCCGCGCGCCTGTTCGACGGCGTGCCGTCGCCGCTCGCCGGCCGCCGCGCGGGCGACATCGATTTCATGATCGTGCGCGAGAACACCGAGGGCGAGTATTCGTCGGTCGGCGGCACGATGTTCGAAGGCACCGATCGCGAGATCGTGATGCAGCAGTCGATCTTCACGCGTCACGGCACCGAGCGCGTGCTGAAATTCGCGTTCGAACTCGCGCAGCGGCGCGCGAAGCGCCTCACCGTCGCGACGAAAAGCAACGGCATCGCGATCAGCATGCCGTGGTGGGACGCTCGCACGGCCGAGATGGCCGAACGCTATCCCGACATCGCCGTCGACAAGCAGCACATCGACATCCTGTGTGCACGCTTCGTGCTGCAGCCGGACCGCTTCGACGTCGTCGTTGCGTCGAACCTGTTCGGCGACATCCTGTCGGATCTCGGGCCGGCCTGTACCGGCACGATCGGTATCGCACCGTCGGCGAACCTGAACCCCGACCGCAAGTTTCCGTCGCTGTTCGAACCCGTGCACGGTTCCGCGCCCGACATCGCGGGGCAGTCCATCGCGAACCCGGTCGCGATGATCTGGTCGGCGGCCCTGATGCTCGACTTCCTCGGCAACGGCGCGGGCCGCGAACGCGAAGCGCACGATGCGATCGTCGCCGCGATCGAGGACGTGCTGCGCACGGGGCCGCATACGCGCGATCTCGGCGGCAACGCGGGAACGCAGGAAGTGGGCGAAGCGATCGCCGCGCGGATCGCGGGCTGACGATCACGCCCGGCGCGATCGCACGCGTCGGGCAGCGACTGCGGGAATCGCGTGCGGTGAGCAACACGCAATGCGTTTGCGCACTCGTATGAATTTCGATTCGTGCGCGATGCAGTCGAGCGGTGAGCAACGTCACGCCGCAACGCGCACGGTTCGCACGCTCCGGTGTCGACACGAACGCGATCGGTGAGTTGCACATCACGCGCGTGCACACCGATCGCCAATCCACTGCCAACCCTGTGCGATCGGTGAGAGGCATCACGCGGTGAAGCACACCGTTGCATGTCGATACGTGCGTCACACGCTGGCAACGTGTGCGACCTGTCCGCTTTGCCCGGGACGATGCCGCGTCGAACGGCTTGCAGCACACAGTCCGACGCGACATTTCACCTCGTCCCGAAAAATCTCACCTTCAGCGCATCAACTCCCGAATTTCCTCACCGTTGAGACCCGGTGATGCATGCGCCGATCCGTCGAGTCGACGCGCCCGTCACAGCCCGAGATCGGACAGCCCCGGATGATCGTCCGGACGACGGCCAAGCGGCCAGTGATAGAGACGATCCTGCTCGCGAATCGGCAGGTCGTTGATGCTCGCGTGGCGATGCGCCATCAGGCCGTTTTCGTCGAACTCCCAGTTTTCGTTGCCGTACGAACGGAACCAGTTGCCGGCGTCGTCGTGCCATTCGTATGCGAAGCGCACCGCAATGCGGTTGCCGTCGAACGCCCACAGCTCCTTGATCAGCCGGTAGTCGAGCTCGCGCGTCCACTTGCGCTGCAGCAGCCCGACGATCTCGTCGCGGCCGGTCACGAATTCCGCACGGTTGCGCCATCGGCTTTGCGGCGTATAGGCGAGCGACACGCGCTGCGGGTCGCGCGTGTTCCACCCGTCCTCGGCGGCACGCACCTTCTGGCGTGCCGTTTCGAGCGTGAAGGGCGGAACGGGCGGACGGACTTCGGGGGAAGCGGACATGGGGTGCTCCTGTTGAGGTTCTGGCCGCGGACGCCCGCAGCCGGTTCGGATTCGCTGCTTCGACTACCGCGATACCGCGTCGAGCAGCAGTTCGGCCGTTGCTCGCGCATCGCGCGCAGCGCTTGCATCGCCGGTCACGAGCGCCACGCCGATCGCGCCGTCGATCAGCACGAGCCACTGGCGCGCCAAGCGCGCGAGCCCGCGGCGCTCGATTCCCGTTTCGTCGGCATACGCATCGAAGCGCTCGCGCACGAATGCCAGCAGGCGTGCCTTGTGCTCACGCGCGACGACGCGCACGGGATCGTCGGCATCGGCAATCTCGCCCGACGCGTTCAGGAACGCGCAGCCATGAAAATCGTGCTGCCCGAACCAGTCGCGCAGCACGTCGAACATGCCGAGCAACTGCACGCGCGGCGCCTTGCCGCGCGCCAGCGTCGCATCGACGAACCAGCGCATCCAGCGCTCGTCGCGACGTTCGAGCGCGGCCACCACCAGCGCCTCTTTCGATTCGAAATGCGAATAAAAGCTCTTTCGTGCCGCGCCGGATCGCTTGACGATCGCATCGACGCCGGTCGCATGGATGCCGCCTGAATAGATCAGCGCTTCGGCCGCATCGAGCAGCCGGTCGCGAACGCCCGGTTCGCCGGAGGGGTCGTGAGGTGTGTTCATGGGTTTACGGTAGAACGATCGTTCTCCATCGTCAACACCCACGTGAAAAAGCCCTGTCGGCGAGAGGGCTGAATCGCGGCCTGGCCGCGCGACGCAGCCCGCCGCGTTTACGACATTTTTTCTTGAAGCGAACACACGACGCTCACTACACTTCGGTCACCCTGTCTGGGCGAAAGGACATCATGCAGCGACCGGAAACCGCGCGCCCCGCGCGTGCCTATGCGGCTTATGCCAAGCGGCTCGATGGCCGCGTCGTCGTGCGGCGCTTCGACCCGCGCAACGATTCGTACGATGCGTTGACCGCGCTGCTGCATCGCGCCTTCGCACCGCTCGGCGCGTTGGGTTTCAACTGCCCGTGCGTCGATCAGCCGGCCTCGGCGACGCGCGAACGCGTGCTCACCGGCGAATGCTTCGTCGCGCTCGGCAATGCGCACCTGGTCGCGACGATGACGATGCGCTCGCACGATCCCGATTCCCGCTGCGATCCGTACCGCAGCCGGCACGTCGCGACGCTCGGCCAACTGGCGGTCGATCCCGTCTGGCAGGATCGCGGTATCGGCCGTGCGCTGCTCGCGTTCGCGCAACGGCGAGCCGCCGCGCGCGGCGCAACGCACCTCGCACTCGACGCGCCATACGCGGCGATCCGGCTCATCGATTTCTATCGCCGCGAAGGATTTCAACCGGTCGACGTGATGCGCTTTCCGGAGCACAACTACGACAGCACGATCCTGTGCAAATCCGTCAGCGTCACGGACGCTCGCATCGTTGCCGTTACCGGTGACACGACGCAGATCGACGTCGCGCGGCATGTCGGTGCGGCGTCATGAAACGCGATATGCCGAAGCGCGAAGGCGGCGACGATCACACCCGGTTCGCCACCCGGCAGGCTCGCTTGCGTGCGGCGCGGCGGCTGCGCGGGGTGTTGAAGCTGACGATCCTCACGATCGCGGTCGCGCAAGCGCTGGCGTTCGCGTTCGAAAACCTGCTGGTGATAGCCGGTTTCGCACCGGATGCCTCGACGGTGCTGCTGTTCCGCTTCGTGACGTGCGCGCTCGTCAGCTTCTGGCTGCAGGCGGATGCGTTGCGCGCGTATCAATACGCGGCGCAACACGGGTTCGTCACCGCTCCCGGCGCGCACGGCGACCCGGTCGACGTCGCGCCGCAGTGTCCGAAGCGCTGGCTCGTCGTGTTGAGTCTTCAGCTCGACCCGCGGGGGTTGAACGGTGAACGGATCAAGTAGCCGTCTGCGCACCGATCGACGTCGATTGATGTCGATCGCCGCGCGCATGAGTGAGTCGCAACGCGGCTGAAGGCTCACGGTTGATGCCGCGAGTCGGCACGGCATCGCACGGGCTGCGTAACGAATGATCACGCGGCACACCAACAGGGAAGTGCTCGGAAGAGGGGAGCAGGTGCCGAACGGCGGGATGGCGGGAAGTGACGCGACTGTCGACAGGTGAAGTGAACGAGCGATTGCAGGTCACCGATGTGCGATCGCGTCGCGATTCGGCGTGCAAACACAGCTCCCGAATAATCTCACCTTGAGCCCGGATTCGCGTATTTCGACTCGCGAACGCAGGCGTAAAACAAAAACGGGGCAGGCAACGAACACGCCGCACCGCCCCTTCGGCACTCAGGCCGTCCAGTCGAGAATCACCTTGCCGCTTTCACCAGACAACATCGCGGCGAAGCCCTTCTCGTAATCGTCGGCTGCAAAGCGATGCGTGATGATCGGCGACAGGTCGAGGCCGCTCTGCAGCATCGCGACCATCTTGTACCAGGTCTCGAACATCTCGCGACCGTAGATGCCCTTGATCTCGAGCCCCTTGAAGATCACCTGGTTCCAGTCGATCGCCGTCTGCGCGGGCGGAATGCCGAGCAGCGCAACCTTGCCGCCGTGGTTCATCGCCTCGAGCATGCTCGTGAACGCGCTCGGCACGCCCGACATTTCGAGGCCGACGTCGAAGCCTTCGGTCATGTGCAGGTCGGACATCACGTCGCGCAGCGACTCGCGTGCGACGTTCACGGCGCGCGTCGCCCCCATCTTGCGTGCGAGTTCCAGCCGGTAGTCGTTGATGTCGGTGATGACGACGTTGCGCGCGCCGACGTGCTTCGCGATCGCGACGGCCATGATGCCGATCGGGCCCGCGCCGGTGATCAGCACGTCTTCGCCGACGAGGTTGAACGACAGCGCCGTGTGCGTCGCGTTGCCGAACGGATCGAAGATCGACGCGAGATCGTCGGAGATCTCGGGCGGAATCTTGAACGCGTTGAACGCCGGAATCGCCAGATACTCGGCGAACGCGCCTTCGCGGTTCACGCCGACGCCGACCGTGTTGCGGCACAGATGCCGGCGCCCCGCGCGACAGTTGCGGCAGAAACCGCACGTGATGTGGCCTTCGCCGGACACGCGATCGCCGATCGCGAAGCCGCGCACTTCCTGCCCCATCTCGACGATCTCGCCGACATATTCGTGACCGACGTGCATCGGCACGGGAATCGTCTTCTGCGCCCAGTCGTCCCACTTCCAGATATGGATGTCGGTGCCGCAGATCGCCGTGCGGCGGATCTTGATCAGCACGTCGTTGTGGCCGACTTCCGGACGCTTCACGCGCGTGAGCGTGAGGCCGGGGCCGCGTTCGAGCTTTGCCAGTGCTTTCATGATCGCGCCTCCGTCAGATGATGCCGAGCGACTTGCCGACGCGCACGAACGCGGCGACCGTCCGGTCGATCTGCTCGGGTGTATGGGCGGCACTCATCTGCGTACGGATGCGCGCACGGCCACGCGGCACGACGGGGAACGAGAAGCCGATCACGTAGACGCCTTCGTCGAGCAGCTTGTCGGCCATGTTCGTCGCGAGCTGCGCGTCGCCGAGCATCACCGGGATGATCGGGTGCGCACCCGGCACGAGCGTGAAGCCCGCTTCGGTCATCTGCTGGCGGAACCGCGCGCCGTTTTCGCGCACGCGCTCGCGCAGCTTCGCGCCTTCGTCGCTGCCGAGCAGTTCCAGCACCTTCAGCGATGCCGCGGCGATGCTCGGCGTGAGCGTATTCGAGAACAGGTACGGACGCGAGCGCTGGCGCAGCAGCTCGATCACCTCGCGACGCGCGGCGACATAGCCGCCCGATGCGCCGCCGAGCGCCTTGCCGAGCGTGCCCGTGATGATGTCGACGCGACCTTCGACGCCGCAGTGCTCGGGCGTGCCGCGGCCGTGCGTGCCGATGAAGCCGACCGCGTGCGAATCGTCGACCATCACGATCGCGCCGTAGCGATCGGCGAGATCGCAGATACCTTTGAGATCGGCGATGATGCCGTCCATCGAGAACACGCCATCGGTCGCGATCAGCTTGTGGCGCGCGCCCGCCGCATCGGCCTCCTTGAGCTTCGCCTCGAGGTCGGCCAGGTCGTTGTTCTTGTAGCGGAAGCGCTTCGCCTTACAGAGGCGAACGCCGTCGATGATGCTGGCGTGGTTCAGTTCGTCGCTGATCACCGCGTCGTTCTCGTCGAGCAGCGTCTCGAACAGCCCGCCGTTCGCGTCGAAGCAGCTCGAATAGAGGATGCTGTCCTCGGTGCCGAGAAATGCGGCCAGCGCGCTTTCCAGTTGCTTGTGCACGGTTTGCGTGCCGCAGATGAAGCGTACCGATGCCATGCCGAAGCCGTCCTGGTCGAGGCCGGCCTTCGCCGCATCGATCAGGCGCGAATCGTTCGCCAGACCCAGATAGTTGTTCGCGCAGAAATTGAGCACGCCGGCACCGCCGGCGAGCCGCACGTCCGCCGCCTGGGGACTCGCGATCTCGCGCTCGGTCTTGTAAAAACCGTCCGCGCGGATCTGGTCCAGCGTCCCGCGCACCTGGGCGAGAAAGGCATCACGCATCGCAAAGCTCCTGACAGGGTTTCGCATTCCGCAACGCGCCACTCGTGGCGGCGGCGCAACGGCCTGCTACTGTTATAGTCGGTCGTTCGGTTGACCGCATTTATCCGATATTCCGAACTAGAATTCGAAATATCGAACAACTCTAAGCGAACGGAATCCAAATGGCAAGTTCCTCCGGTTCGCGGCGCACGCCTGCCAGCGCCGCACCGCAACCGCCGGCCGCAACGCCGCCGCGTGTCGGCGAGCAGATCCAGCGGCTGCGCACCGAACGCAAGCTGACGCTCGACGACCTGTCGCGCGCGGCGGGCGTATCGAAATCGATGCTCTCCGAGATCGAACGCGACAAGGCCAACCCGACGATCGCCGTGGCGTGGCGGCTGACGAACGCGCTCGGCATCACGCTCGACGAGCTGTTCTCGCAGCCGAAGGCGCCCGAGACCATCCGCGTAGACGGCCCGCACGACATTCCGACGCTCGCCGGCCATGACGGCCGGTACCAGTTGCGCGTATGGGGCCCGATCGACCTCGCGGGCAAATTCGAGTGGTACGAGCTGACGCTGCCGAGCGGCGGCGCGCTGATATCGAACGCCCACGAGCCCGGCACGCGCGAGCACCTCACCGTGCTGCAGGGCGCGATGGAAATCGAAGCTGCGGCGGCCAGCCGGCGCCTGAAGGTAGGCGACACCGCGCGTTACCCGGCCGACGAGCCGCATGCGATCCGTAATCCCGGCAAAGCCGAGGCGCGGGCACTGCTGATCGTGATACATCGCTGACGGCGCGGATAGCTGACCAAAGGGCCAATTGCAGGCCGGTTGCGGGAAACACTGTATGTTTGTACAGTATACGGACATTCCGCCATGCACGGGCCGGAGCTGGCGCACCGAGGCGCCCGCCCGGTCGACAGGAGCCTGCAATGACAGAAGAACAAGATTTGGCCGCGCTCAGCTTCAAGGCTGCCGCGCACGACCTCGAGCTGATCGTCTGGCATATCGCCGGGCGCTACATCCACCAGCGCGTCCCGCTGACGTGGCGCCTGCTGCACGCCATCGAGGCCGAAGCGCTCGCCGATCTCGGCTTCGCCAGCCGGCACGAGGCCGGCATGCGTCAATTGTTCGAACGGCAGTTGGACATGACGTTTCCCGAAACGGACGATCCGATCGACTTCGGGCGCTCGAATGCGCTGCCCGCCGTTTTTTCGTTCGCGGTTCTCGCGTATGAAGCAGCGGCAACGCCGCACGACACGGCGCCTCGCGAGCGCGCTCACCGTCCGTCCAAGGCGTGGGGCGACTGACTGCCCGCCACGGGCCGCCTCGCGCCACGACCTTGTCCAGCCTCTTGCAGCCCGAGACGTTGCGGAAAGGGCTACCATATACGCAACTAACGGAATAAATCACATGTCCCTTCCCGCCTCTCCCGACACCCCAGCACGCCCGGAAGAAACGGACCTGTTCGACCGCGGTGCATCCGACTGGATCGCCTCGCCCGAAGCCGCCTTCGACGCATGGCTTGCCATGCAGGATTATCGCCGTTCGTCAGCCGATGTCTATCGCGCGCAATGGGGCGCGTTTCTCACGTGGATGCGTGCGCACCAGAAGAATCTGGCAACCGTCGATACCGCGACCATCGCGAACTTCGTCGGCGAACTGCCGATCCGGAAAACCCAGCGAATGCGCTATTTGCGGCTGATCGAGCGCGTGCTCGACCACATCCGGCGCACCGAATATGCATCGACCAACCCGGCCCGGTTCATTGCTCAGGATGGCGAAGCGAACTGGCGCAAGGCGCGCGACAACGAACCCACCGGTTTCCTCACGCCTGCTGAACGCTCGACGTTGCTCACGTACCTGTTTTCGCCGATCGGCGTATCCGGTTCCGCCTACTGGAAGGAGCGGCGCGACCGCGCGCTCGTTGCCGCATTTCTCGGTGCCGGCATTAAAACCGGCGAAGCGCGCGCGCTCACGATTAGTTGCATCAATACGAGTGGAACGTCGCTGCAGATCGAGTCGACGCATCCGGATTTCGCACGCGAAACGCACCTGGCATCGTTCGCGATCGCGCTGCTCGAAGCCTGGCTCACCGAGCGCAAGCGCCAGGAGATTCCTGGCGAACTCGTGTTCCCCGCATCCCATGCCGGGCGGCCGATGCACAAGGCGACGATGCTGCGCGCCATCGACGCGATCGTCGAATCCGCCGGGCTCACGTCGTCGCGCACCGCGCGCGCGAGCCCGCAAACGCTGCGCAATACCTACGCGGCCGAATTGTTCGAGCACGACGTGCCGCCCGAACGGGTCGGCAAATGGCTGGGCTTCATGCGGCCGATCTCGTCGAACCGCCTGCATCGCGCATGGAAGAACTGGCGCGACGGTCTGGCCGACAGCAACGGTGACGCGTCCGACAGCGACGAAACTCACTGATCGCCAAACGGCTGCGCACGCGAAGCAATCCGTGAGCAGCCTTGCGTAGTGCAGCCTCACCGTTTCACAGCTCCCGAAAAACCTCACCTCAAGCTCCCCGGATCGTCTCACCTGTGCGGCGCAGCCGATCCGAGCGTCACCTGTGCGCAAAGTGCGCGACGGCTTCGAATCGGGACGGCCATGCGCCGGAAGCGTGTTCGCACTCGGGGCAAGCCACTTCAAAACCCTCTTCACCATGTGACAGCTCCGGCTCGGCATCGCAATGCGGGCAATGGGCCGGCACCGGAATCTCGTGATCCAGCGAGGTGCCGATCGCGGCAAATGCCTCCGCATCCAGTTGCCCGGCATCGGCGAGGCGGCGGATCAGCGCGGTGATTTCCGGATCCATGCCGCGGCTCGCGCGCAGTGAACTCACATCGCGCGTCGCACGTTCCAGTTCGTCGCCCTGGCTGCGCAACTGTTCTTCCAGCCGGTCGGCGCGCGCCTTGGCCGAACTCAGCTGCTGCAGGAAATCGAATTCCTTGCGCTGAACGTCGCGCAAACCGCTCTGGTAGGTCGATGCCATGCTGCGCAACGAGTCCAGCTCGACCAGCATCGGCTTGACGCGGCGTTCGGCTTCGGCCACCGCGTCCTTGATTTGCTGCGCGTAGTGCTCGGTGCGTTGCTGCAGTTCGGCTTGCAGCGCATCGATGCGGTCGCGCAGCGTGGCGTTCTGCGCCTGCTCGGCCTCGACGCGGCCGGCAGTGGCGGCCAGTTCCTTTTCCAGTCGAGCGACTGTGGTGAGCAACGTCGCTTCGCTTGCCGTACCGTGCGTCGTTTGCGACGCGAGCTGGACCTCGAGCTCGGTCACGCGAGCCTGCAATTGCTCGTTCTTCGTTTCGCCCCGCGCGAGCGCGCCCTCGAGCGTCTCCTGGCGGACAGTTGCGTCGCGCAACCGCTGTTCGGCTTCGGCAACGCCGGCGCGAACCTGTTCTCGATCGCCATCGAGACTGTCTCGTGCCGCCTTCAACGCTTCTTCATAGAGTGCGCCGAGCAACGCACCGGCCTTTTCCTCGACGGCCTTCGGGATTGCCGCACCGTCGAGCCTGACTTTCGACGCGGAACGGATGCGCTCCCAGAAATGGTCGATGTCTTTCGGAATATCGCTGGCACTGCCGGTTTGGGTGAGATCGCGGACGTTGGCCGCCGACGGCCGGATGCCGAGATCGAAGAACAACCGCTTGCATGCATGTAGCGACAATTCCTGCCGTCGCGCACCGCTCGCACGCAGCGATTCCAGTTCGTCCCGAATGGCTTGGCGTATTTCGTCCAGGGTCATCGCTGTGCTCACAGACATTGAAGTGTGGCAATCATAACGAAATACGTACTTATTGATACTTGTTCCGGCTCGACGTTGTGAATTTACGTCGCTGTGCACAGAAATCGGAGCTGTGAGCCAATCCGGACGACTGTGGTCCAGGATTCCGTGAAACAAAGCGAAGAAAGTCAGCCAAGTCCTTGGCGCACAAGCATTTTCCTGCAGACCCCGAATTTCGGCATTTGTTTCACATGACCACGGATCCGATTGCCTGTGGGTGTTCAGGGGTTGGGGTGTCTGTGGAAAACTCGTCAGCCGATGTCTTGAGAGTATTAGAAGTAAACACCCTTGAACCCTTAGTTAAAAACGTTAACGCCACGGCACAGCCTTATGCTGCAAGGCTTTCCGGCCGACAAGGTGAAGTTTTACGGGAGCCAAGGTGATCTTCTGCGGGAGCTGAAGTGATGGGGTTCAGGGAACAGCGTGAGCCGTTGCAGGAAAGGTCGTGAGCGGATTCGGGAGCACAGTGAAACACAAGATTTCCCAAAGGTGAGGCTTTTCGGGGCCTCACAGCCACAGAACCCGCGCTGTGCCTGACCGCACAGTTTTCTGCCTGTGCAGACATAGGTGAGAATTTGCAGGACCTTCTTCGTGCCCCGATTCTGCCCATCTTTTAGGCAGTTTCTGTGAAAGGTGAGGTTTCACGGGACTCCGCGGCGGTTTGATGTGAGGATTTTCGGGAAACGAACGCCATTTTGCACAGCAAAAGCGTGCTCGGGGGCCTGTGATGCGCTAAAGGTGAGGCTTTTCGGGAGGGAAATCCGGGTTTTCCTGCCCGGATCCCGTTGAGGTGAGATTTTTCGGGGCCTGGATCACAGGCTGTGATTACGGCCACAGGTGAGTCTTTTCGGGAATGGTATTTGCCCGAAAAATGGTCAAAGGTGAGGTTTTTCGGGATCCGTGAGCCGATGAATTCGCCGAAAAGCCCGCCAGGACTGGGAGAAATCTCGTTTTTGCTGTGCCTCTTTTTGTCACAGGTGAGATTTTTCGGGGGCTGACACAGGGTTGTCGTATGAGGGATTTCGGTCGAAAGGTGAGGCTTTTCGGGGGATGTCGACGATGCACAGCCAAATGCCTTCTGTGCATAAGTATCGGATCGCATTGGGATTTTTGATACCGAGACAGTTACGGTGAGGTTTTTCGGGAGCCATTCCCGTGCCGGTGAAGGCACAGCGATTTTTCGGTAAGGTGAGTGTTTTCGGGAGGCTCTGGTAGCGAATCCCGCGCGTGTCGGGCATTCGTCGACATCGAGACGAATGAACACACAGTGCTCAAGGTGAGTATTTTCGGGACCTGACACGGTTTGCGCACGGTACAATGCGCGCCCGGGCCGGCAAAGCAGGCCCGATCGAGGCGCGCGGGCCGGTTTCGCTGGCGTCTTCCGGGATGTGGAGCCCGATCGCGATCTCCCGATGAGTCGCGCCTGTACATGCATACAGGCCGATGCCGGTCGATCGGGGGCTGCGGTGAGGTGGGATCGCAACCCTGTGCCGAACTCACAGCTGCGCAGTCGTAAAATTACGACAAATCGAAAGGTGAGCCGATACGGGAGCACATTTCGCACGTATCCCGCACAGGTGAAATTCTGTGAATCGGCGCATCCCGCAGCACGTCTGGACGAGTCCGGAACGCTGCAAATCCGGAGCGGTGAGGGTTTTCGGGAGTGCTTGGGGTGAGTGCCATTTTGCACGCGCGCTTCACCCGCTATGGTGAGCATGTCGTTCTGGACGCACTTCACCGCAGGCGCTATCCTTCCGGAAAACTTCTCCTCCGACCCGACGTATGGCCACGACGAAGCGCGCCAAGAAAACCGATGTGGATGTGGTGAGTGCCAGTTCAGCCGAATTGCGGAAGGCCGTCGAGGCGATCGCAATTCAGCCGAAGAGCGGCAAGATCACGCTCCTCACTCGCAAGCTGTTCAATGTCCTGCTGGCCGTGGCGCAGCAGGCCGACGACTCGGGCGATACGTATCGCGCGCTGCTGTCGGACATCGTCGCCAACTCCGCCTTCGATTCGAACGACACCGCGCTGGTGAAGGAACACCTGCGCCGCATGGTGTCGGTGCAGGTCGAATGGAGCACCGGGACGTCGAGCCAGAAGCCGGGCCGCAAGTGGGGGATCTCGACGCTGATCGCCGACGCGGAAATTCTCGAGGATCCGGCGACCCGCCGCGTGTGGGTCGAATTCTCGTTCGCGCCGAAGATCAAGAAGAAGCTGCTCGACCCGGTCCAGTATGCACGCCTGAGCCTGCAGTTCCAGAGCCAGCTGCGCAGCAGCGCCGGTCTCGCGCTGTACGAAATCTGCGTGCGCTACCTGACGAACCCGAGCCACCTGACGATGCGCGAGCCGTGGGAATGGTGGCGGCCGATCCTGTCGGGCACGCCCGACACGGAAGCCGGCGACGAGGCGAAGCGCGAGTACAAGTACTTCAAGCGCGACTATCTGCGTCCCGCGATCGCGGAAGTCAACGCAGTCACCAACATCTTCGTCGAGCTGATCGAGCACCGTGAAGGGCGCCGGGTGGCCGAGATCCAGTTCCGCGTGACCGAGCGCAAGCAGCCGATGCTCGCGCTCGACGAACACCCGAACGTGTTCGACAGCACGCTGGTCGACCGGATGGTGAAGCTCGGGATCCCGCTGAAGGAAGCGCAGACGCTCTATGCGGACAGCGAGGAGAACCGCATTCGTGCCGCGCTGCAGATGACCGAGCAGCGGATGCGCAGCACGACGCTGCCGCCGGTGCGCAGCGCGCCGGCGTTGTTCAAGGATGCACTGAAGAAGGGTTATGCGCCGCCGGTCGAATCGGTCGACGCGTTGCCTGCCGGCACGCCGGCTGCGAAGGTTACGGCGGCCCAGCCGGACGATCTGAAGGCACGCCTGCTGAGCGAGTTCGCTGCGTTCCGCCGCAAGGAAGCGAAGGTGTTGTACGAAGAGCAGGGCGACGCCGAGCGCGAAGTGGCGCGCGAGTCGTTCGAGTCGGAGGCGCTGCCGACGATGGGCTCGCATCTGCGCGATGACTGGCGCAAGCGCGGCCTCGATTCCAAGCTGGCCGAGACGGCCTTTTTCGACTGGCTGGCCCAGAGGACCTGGGGCGAGCCGACGGACGGCGATCTGCTGTCGTTCACGCTGAACCAGTCGCGGGCCGCCTGAGGCCCGCTCAGGCCCGCTGACGGGCCGCCGCCGGCTCCGCCCCTCGATCGGGCGGGCCCGGCGTTCTCACCAGGCCCTGCCGGCCGTTTCCGTCACTCCGACAACAGCATCCGCTCGAGCTGCTCGAGGATCGCGTCGCGCTTGTCTTTCGGGAGACCGCGCAGGCGCAATTCAATGCGATCTTCGCCATACGACTTCAGGTCGCCGACCGACTTGCCGCCGAGCTTGATCTCGAGACGCTGCGCATAGCGTTGACGGCCCGCGGCCTTCGGCGTTTCCTGCGCCGCGACACGGCCTTTGACGATGTCCGACACCTGGCGCGTGCTGAGATCGTCCGACACGATCTTGTTGATCAGCCGCAGCGTGGCCTCGGTGCCGCGCGCGTTGTGATAGCGGCCGACCTGATACGCCATGTTCGAACCGAAGCGATCGGGGCGCGCGACCATTTCCTGCATGATCGTTTCCGGCAGCTTGCCGATCGACAGCGCGACGGCCACCGTCGACTCGTCGAGGCCGAGGTGCTCGGAGAGTTCCTTCTGGCTCTGGAAATGCTTGTCGTCGAGGAAGCGGCGCCACACGACGGCGTTGTCGAACACCGTCTGCGAATCGCGCTGGACGTTGAGATCGTAGCCGAGCTTGTAGCTCTGGATGCCGATCGGCACGTCGATCACGATCGCCTTGACCGATTCCTTGTTCGCTTCCTTCAGTGCCCGCACGCGGCGGCCGCCATCGCTGACGAAGTACGTGCCCGGGTTGTCGTAATCCGGAATCACGTGGATCGCCTGTTGCTGCCCTTGCTTCGCGAGGTTGACCGCGAGTTCGGCAATCGACGATTTCAGATAGAAGTGCCGCGGATTGAACGGGCTATGCTTGATCGCCTTCAGCGACAGCTCGATCACCTGCCCTGGCGCATAGCGGTTCTCGAGACGCCACGCGCGATATTGCGCCGTTTCATCGATCGACGGATCGAGCGTGAGCTCGGGCGCGGGCGGCGGCGCGATGTCTTTCTTCGCGGATTTGGTCGGCGCCGGGGTAGGCGTTTCGGACTTGACGATGCCGTCGATCGCATTGAGTCGATCGAGCGCCGTGCGCTTCTCGCTCGTCGTGATATCCGGGCGCGCTTGGAATCCTTTGGCAAATTGGGAGGGTTTCATGTGACTCCTTTGTGCGCATAAAGTCAGGGCAGCATGGCGACGATTTCGTCGGCGCATGCGCGAATTTCTGCGGCGGCCAGCTTGCCGCCACGATCGTTCATCTGCAGCACGGTCTGCCCGAGCGCCATTGCCTGCTTGTACGCCTCCCGGGTCGGGATCTGCGTTTTCAGCAACGGGAAGCCGAGTTCCTCGAGTGCACGCTTGAGCTCGCGGGTCAGCATGCGCTTCTCTTCGGTCTTGTTCAGCAGGAAGACGGCGCGGAGGTCTTCGTTCATGACCTGCGCCTGCTGGATCAGTTTGACCAGCCCGACGCTCGACCAGTAATCGGCCGGCGACGACGACGTCGGAATCACGGCAATCGATGCAGCCAGCAGGACGACGCCCGATACCTTTTCGGTGATCGACGGCGGGCAGTCCACGACGATGATGTCGTAGTCGTTGATGAACTTCTTGATCTCGCGATGGATCTGGCCATCGGCTTCGGCCAGGTTGACGACCGGAAACGGAATACCGTTGTCACTGTCGCCAGATGCGCTCGACCAGTGAACCAGTGTGTTTTGACGGTCTGCGTCGATGACGAGGATGCGCTTCCCTTTTTCATGGAACGCGGCACCGAGGTGCATGGCAATCGTGCTTTTGCCGACGCCACCTTTCTGTTGAGTGACTGCAATGATTTCCGCGGCCAATTTTCACTCCTATTTTGGTCGTTGGAATTCTACAGGACGATATTTGAATTTCAATGAAATTGTCGTTCGACAACTACGCATTGGCCATTCGGGCTATCGGTTTATGCGCATAAACGTACCGTCGTCGACCGGTGGCTCGATTGGATGGTCTGGCGGACGGCTGAAACGTCGATGAGCGACTCGGAGGCGTCGTCACGAATGGCGTCGGCGGTGTGAGAGCGAGTTGCCGCAGGATCGCGGCGCGCTGCCCTTTCGTTCGATAGGGCAGTCTTGCCTGAGAGGCGGGAAGTTTGTGCGCATAAACTCCCGGAAACCAAGGCGGTCGATCGCGCCGTGCGACGGGAAGGCCGGCGCTTCTGGGAGTGTGTGGATAGCGGTATGCCCTGCCCCGGGGACGCCGCGTCGAGGTGCGTCACTGAACCCGCGTACGTCGACACAACGTGCTGTTCGGTCGCTGCGTTTATGCGCATAAACCGCGAGCGATAGACGGCGAGCGGCGAAGGATCACATCTCGGCCGCGCCGGAATCCAGTGTGCGGCGACCTGACGGCGAGGCAGCCCACCGATGCAGGCAGCCCACCGATGCAGGCAGCCCACCAACGCAGGCAGCCCACCAACGCAGGCAGCCCACCAACGCAGGCAGCCCACCAACGCAGGCAGCCCACCAACGCAGGCAGCACACCAACGCAGGCAGCACACCAACGCAGGCAGCACACCAACGCAGGCAGCACACCAACGCAGGCAGCACACCAACGCAGGCAGCACACCAACGCAGGCAGCCCACCAACGCAGGCAGCACACCAACGCAGGCAGCACACCAACGCAGGCAGCACACCAACACAGGCAGCCCACCAACACAGGCAGCCCACCAACACAGGCAGCCCACCAACACAGGCAGCACACCAACGCACCGAAGTGTCCGCACGCACTGCACCGCGAATCGCGAGGTACCTCACCCGGCAATCACACGCTTTATGCGCATAAACCACTCGACCTAAGACGCACCCCCGCATCCTTTACGGTCCGAAACGCCCATCGTATTGATCTGGCGTGAGGGCATTTATTCACCGCCCCGCGATAGAACCCCGCCCACCTTTATGCGCATAAATCCGCTAATTCATTGACGCGTATCCCGATCAGCACTCCCCTCTCGCGATCCGTCGCACCGTCTTGTCCACCTGCCTCTACGAAGCAGCGAATCCAGGCCTGATCCAGCGTCGACTGCCCCGCCAGGCCCGCGACGCAGACTGGCTACAATACAGGGCTCTCCCCTCCTGGCCTGAATGATGATCACGATCTACCACAACCCCCGATGCTCGAAGTCGCGCGAGACGCTTGCGTTGGTCGAGTCGCTGAATACCACCGGTGCACCGTTGAATGTCGTGGAGTACCTGAAGACACCGCCGACGGTCGAGGAACTGGAAACGCTGCATCGGCAGCTTGGCCGCCCGGTTCGCGACATGCTGCGCGACGGTGAGGAGCCGTACAAGGAGCTGAACCTTGCCCGCGCCGATCTGACCGATGCGCAAGCCTACGCGGCAATCGCCGCTCATCCGATTCTGCTGCAGCGGCCCATCGTCGTTTATCGCGGCAAGGCAGCCATCGGCCGGCCGCCCGAATCCGTGCAGGCGCTGTTCGAATAATTCTTGCCCGCCGTATTTTTCTGATTGCGTCAGCCCGGCGCAGGCACTCGCGCAAGCGCCGGCAATCGAGGCCGGTACGATCGCCGGGCAGCACGCCACCACTCACCACCGCCCTGACGATCGCAGTCACGCGATCCAGGCCTAGCTTTCCCCGGACGACGCACCGTCATCATCCGGGGAAGGCCCCCGCCCCGCCGCTGCCTTCGCGGCCGTCCGCAACAGCGCGATCTGCCCGCGATAGGCCCTGCAGCCGCTGCAGGTCGGCAGGTGTACCCGCACCTGCAGGCGCTCGTGCAGGGTCAGATGCCGGTCGAGCGCATCCGACAGCAGTCGCGTCACGTCAGTACATTTCCCCGGCAGCATCTTCGGTCGTCAGTCCTTGTTCGCTCAGGCAGGTTCGCAGGCGCGTGCGCGCCCGATACAGCAGCACGCTGCAATGATTCGTCGTCAGCGTCAATTCGCTGCAGATGTCCGTCATTTCGACGTCGAGGAATTCTCGCATCATGAAGACGCGTCCGATCTGCTCCGGAAGGTGATCGAGGCACGCCTGGAACAGCGCCCAGAACTGCTGCTGCTGCAACAGCGTTTCGGGGCGAGGCCACGGCCGCGGCTTCGCATGCGCGGCCCAGTGCCCGTTTTCCTTGAACAGCTCGCGATCGAGCACGGATTCGCCGTCGAGCTCGGCATCGAGCGCGGACAGGCTCACCGTCCGCTGCCGCGCGCGCAGCACGTCGATCAGCTTGTTGCGCAGGATGCCGAACACCCAGGTCTTGTGAGCCGACAGCCCCGCGAAATCGCCCGCATGCGACCACGCGGCGGTGAGCGCTTCCTGCACGGCATCTTCGGCCGCGTCCGCATCTCGGAGCTGGAGTCGCGCGAAGCGCAGCAGGTCGCGCCGCAGCTGCGCGAGATAGGCGGGGTCGTCGTAGGCGGACGGCATGTCTGGTTGCGTGTCTCGAGGCAAGGGCACTTGCGCCGCCCAGCAGGCGCGTCGCGGTGCGAGCAGCTTACTGGGCGCCGTGTCGGGCTGCAATGCATGTTCCGTCACGAATTCACGAAATCGGCCGGCGCGCTGCGCTATGCTTGCCGAACCCTGTGTCGCGTGTCGGCGACGACCCGCGGCGGGCGATTTGTAACGTCAGAACATAACGGCCAAGTTATCCACAATTTCTGTGGAAAACCTTGTGGAAAGTCGACCGGACGGCCCCGTGGGACGGTTCGCGGGCTGGCTTGCCTATAAACAGACCTTTGTCGCTCGTTCGGAAGCAATCAATCCGATTCCTCACTCACCGGAAGGAGAATGCCATGTCCTATCGCATTGCTGTGGTCGTCGGCAGCCTGCGTCGCGCTTCGTGGAACCGCGCGCTCGCGCACGCCGTGATCTCGCTCGCCCCCGCCGATTTTTCGTTCGAGTTCGTCGAGATCGGCGAGCTGCCGCTGTACAGCCAGGACTATGACGCGGATTTCCCGGAAGTCGCGAAGCGCTTCAAGCAGTCGATCGAAGCCGCCGACGCGCTGTTGTTCTTCACGCCCGAGTACAACCGGTCGATTCCGGGCGTGCTGAAGAATGCGATCGACTGGGGTTCGCGCCCGTGGGGTTCCAACTCGTGGTCGGGCAAGCCGGGTGCGGTGCTCGGCACGTCGCCGGGCGCGACGGGCACCGCCCTCGCGCAGCAGCACCTGCGCAATGTGCTCGCGTACCTCGACGTGAAGACGCTCGGTCAGCCCGAGATGTTCATCAAGCACGACCCGGCACGCATCGACGATCAGGGCCAGATTCTCAGCGAAGACACCCGCAAGTTCCTGCAGGGCTTCGTCGATCGCTACACGGGCTGGGTGCGCTTGCTGAAGTCGGCCTGAGCGTCGCACCCGTTCATGCCGCCGGCGCCGGCCCGCACGCAACGGGTCACGTGCCGGCGTGCCGCGCGTCGCGCGCTTCGCGGATGCCCAGCAGGATCTCGTCGAGCAGCGCGATGTCGAACGGCTTCGACAGCACGCGGACGTTGACGGTGCGCGTGCGGTCGAGTTCCTCCGCGTAACCCGTGACCAGAATCACGGGCAGCTTTTCCGGCCGCTGGTCGACCGCTTCGGCGAGGTCGATGCCGTTCAGGCTGCCCGGCATGTGGATATCCGAAATCACGAGGTCGAACGCATCGTTCGCGGCTGCGCCTTCGATCAGGCGCAATGCGTCGTCGGCGGTGGGCGCGTAGGTCACGCGGTGCCCGAGCAGCGACAGCAGCGCTTCGGTGCCGGCCGCGACTTCGCTGTTGTCCTCGACGAGCAGCACGTGCAGGCCGGCGAGCGCGCCTGCCCCCGCGTCGTGCGCGATCGCCGGCGGCCGCGCGACGACATCCTCGGCGCGTGCACGCGGCAGGTAGAGGCGCACCGACGTGCCGGCGCCGACTGCGCTGTCGATCGTCGCGAGGCCGCCCGAGCGTTCGCAGAACGCGAACACCTGCGGCAGGCCGAGCCCCGTCCCCATCCCCTGCGCCTTCGTCGTGAACAGCGGTTCGAACGCGCGCGCGAGCACGTCGGGCGCCATGCCCGACCCCGTATCGTCGAGCGCGATCTGCACGAAATCGCCGGTCAGCGGAAAGCCGTCCTCGCGACGCAGCGTCACGTTGCGCGCGCCGACCGTGAAGCGGCCGCCGGCCGCCATCGCGTCGCGCGCGTTGACCGCGAGGTTGATCACCGCGAGTTCGAGCTCCGCGACGTCGACGCGAATCGGCCAGACGCCGGGCTCGATCGCGACGACCAGCGACGATTTCGAACCGAGTGAGGTCTTCAGCAGTTCGCGGCACGTGCCGACCCATTGCCCGACGTCGATCGTCTCGTTGTGCAGCGGCTGCTTGCGCGCGACGCCGAGGAGCTGGCGCGTGAGCGACTGCCCGTTCTTCAGCGCGCGTTCGATCGCGCCGAGTTCCTTGTCGAGATGCTGGACGCCGCGCCGCCGCACGATCTGCACGTTGCTCGAGATGATCATCAGCAGGTTGTTGAAGTCGTGCGCGACGCTGCCGACGAGGTTGCCGAGCGCCTGCATCTTGCGCGACTGCCGATACGCCGATTCGATCGAGCGCCGCATCGATGCTTCGGCCTGCCAGCGATCCCACGCCTCCTCTTCCGCCTTCAGCCGCTTGAGCGACAGCCAGATCACGGACCACAGCGCGATCGACGGCGCGAACATCGAGATGAACAGCACGCTCAGGTGTTCGTACCATTCATGCCAGATCGCCGACGTGCGGTACGCGCACGTCACGTAGACGGGATAGCTGCCGACCTGGCGGTACGCGACGATCTCGCTGCTCGCGCCGTCGTGGCGCACTCGCACGACGCCGGCGCGCGGATCGTTGCGCGCGTCGCCGAACGTGACGGCGCGATCGGTGTGCGCGAGTGCGGGCGGCGGCGGATACGACGCGATCACCGCGCCGTCCGAGCGTGCGAGCGCCATCGTCATCGGCGTGCTGGCGCCGCCGAGCAGGTCGCGGTAGAACGCGTTGAAATACGACGACTTCAGCGCGATCGACACCATCCCGGCGAACGAACCGTCGCTATGGCGCCGCGCGACGCCCGTGTTGAACACGGGAATGTTCTCGAGCTTGAGCGGCCCCATCATCAGCCGCGAGATGTGTTCGATCACCTTGCCGTCGCGGATGCCGGTGAAGTCGTCGCGGTTCGCGATCGACGCATAGGGCGCCGGATAGTAGAGGCTGTTCGCGAGCAGCATCCCGCTCGCGCCGAAGATCGATACGGCGGCCACCTGCGGATAGCCGCCGCCGATCGTGTTCAGCGCTTCGTGGATGTCGGACTCCCGGTTGCGCACGGTCGCGTCGTCCATGTCCTGCACGAGATCGACGATGCGCGCATCGAGCGTCTCGCTCAGGTCGAACACCTTCAGCGCGTGCTCTTCGGCCACCCGCACGGTGCGCATCGTCACGTCGCTCGCGGCGGCCTCGCGCGTCTTCAGGTCGCTGTACGCCATCACCATGACGTAGATGCAGGGCAGCACGATCGCCGCGACGAGCAGCACGATCAGCGTCACGCGGCGCACCGCGAAATCGTGCTCGGGCGCACCGGACGCATAGTTGCCGTCGTCCTGCCAGTCGTCGGCGGGTGGAGAGGCGGGAGCGTGGGAGTCGGCGGGCCGGTCGGACGTCATCGAAGAAGCGGGTGAGGCGGAGGTGCCTGCCATCATAAACGAGTTGCGACGGCCCGCCGAACGGCCCCGGACGCCAGTAATCCTGTCGATTCCGACAGGGGGAAATTGTCAGATTGAAAACGCGACGAATCCGGCAGCGCAAACGTACACAAGGAAAAATTTTGCGTGCTTATCTCGAAAATGGTCGCGACTGTTTTCGGAATGGCGTGCGTTTGGATCGATTCTGTTCGAAATGGTGAATATGGCGAGTTGCACCGCCTCCGGTTTACTCAGAGAATCGCGCCTTGCTTTCCCTATGACAGATATATGCGCCCGCGCGCGGCCGCTAGGCGGTTGCCCGTGCCCGAACGCATGGCGCCTCAAGAAGTGCGCCGCGCGGTCGTTAACGCGAGAGAGACCACTCCGTATACCGCATCGCCCCATGTCTTTGCCGATTGTAATTGCCGACGATTCGCTGCTCGCTCGCAAACTTCTGACAAAGGCGCTGCCGGGAGGCTGGGACGTCGATGTCGCGTATGCCGCGAATGGTCGAGAGGCCCTGGCGCTCTATCGTGACGGCAAAGCTTCCGTAATGTTTCTGGACCTGACGATGCCCGACATGAGTGGCTATCAGGTCCTGGAGACACTGCGCCACGAAGATCTGAACACGTTCGTGATCGTGGTATCCGCCGATATCCAGCCGCAGGCGCAAGTACGCGTGCGCGAATTGGGCGCGATCGCATTCGTTGCCAAGCCCGTGACGTCGGAGGCGTTGCTGCCCATTCTCAAGGAGTATGGGTTGTATGCCTGACTCGGTGTTCACGGCGGAGCAACGCGACGCGTTGCAGGAGATCGCCAATCTTGCAATGGGCCGCGCCGCCGCGCGGCTCGCGTTGTTGCTCGGGCACTTCATCGAGCTGTCGGTGCCGCGCGTGCGGGTCGTGAAAGCGACCGACGCGGGCGATGCGCTGCGCGAGATGACGGGCATCCACGACAACGTGACCGCCGTGCGCCAGGGTTTCCGTTCCGACATCAAGGGCGAGGCGATCGTGCTGTGCCGCACCGCGGGCATCGCGCGGCTCATGTCGGTCGTCGACCGCACGTTCGGCGACGGCGTGTACGGCGGGATGGCGACGCCCGACGAAGTCGTGTTCGACGTCGCGAACGTGCTGATGGGTGCGTGCGTCGCGTCGATCCTCGACGAGCTCGGCCGCAAGCCCGTGTTCTTTCCGCCGGGGCTGCTCGGCGCGAACGTGTCGTTCGACGACGTATTCCAGCCGACCGAGCTGGCATGGAGCGTGGCATTGCTGCTCGAGGTGAACTTCGGGCTCGAGGACCACGCGTTCCGCGCCCACTTCGTGATGCTGATGGCCGAGGATTCGATCCGGCTGATGGGCGACGCGCTCGACGCGTTGCTGTCCGCGCTATGACGGCCGCCACCCCGTCGCTGAGCGACCTCGTGATCGAGCGGGTCGGCTTCGGCCTGTTCGTGCTCGACCGCGCGATGACCGTGCTGATGTGGAATCGCTTCATGCAGGACCACAGCGGCATCCCGGCCGCCGACGTGATCGGCCGCAACCTGTTCGACTGCTTTCCCGACCTGCCGCGCGCATGGCTGTCGCGCAAGCTCGAGAGCGTGTTCCAGCTCGGCAGCTTCGCGTTCAGCTCGTGGGAGCAGCGGCCCTACCTGTTCCGCTTCGAGCACGACCGGCCGATCACGGGCGGCGTCGACTACATGCAGCAGGACTGCACGTTCATGCCGCTCACGCGCGGCCGCGACGTCGAGGCCGTGTGCGTGACGATCTCGGACGTCACGCATGTCAGCGTGATGCAGCGCGAGCGCGAGGAAGCGGTCGCGAAGCTGCGCGAACATGCGAATCGCGATGGCCTGACCGGCATCGCGAACCGGCGCTTCTTCGAGGCGCGGCTCGGCGACGAATTCGCGCGCTGGCAGCGCTACGGCGGCGACCTGTCGGTGCTGCTGTTCGACCTCGACCATTTCAAGACGATCAACGACCGTTTCGGGCATGCGGCCGGCGACGCCGTGCTGCGCGAGACGGCGCGACGCGTCGCGTCGATCGTGCGCGCGCAGGATACGTTCGGCCGTTTCGGCGGCGAGGAATTCGCGCTGCTGCTGCCGTGCACGAATCTCGACGAGGCGATGCGCGTGGCCGACAAGGTGCGCGATGCGATCGGCAGCATGCCGGTCGACGCCGAGGGCGTCAGCGTGCCGGTGACGGCGAGCGTCGGCGGCGCGCGTGCGAAGACGGGTGCGCCGACCTGCGACGTGCTCGTCAACGAGGCCGACGCCGCGCTCTATCGCGCGAAGCGGCTCGGGCGCGACCGTTCGGTCGCCTACGCATAGGCGCACCCGGGCTCGCGCCCGCCCCGCGCGGAGCGGATGCGCGCAGCGCGTGCCGCGCTCAGCTTTTCGCGATATCGGCCAGCACGCCGGCCAGTACGGCAGGCTGCGACATGAACGGCGAATGGCTGCTGTCGAGCTGATGCACGTGGGTCGGGTTGTCGGGCGTGAACGCGTCGGCTTCGTCGATGAAGCGCTGCTGCAGCGCGGGCAGGATCACGCGATCCTGCAGGCACTTGATGTAGTGGCGGTCGATTGCGCCCCAGCGCGCGGTGGTCGTCGGGATCGCGGTCGCGAACGGCGCGGCCGGCACGTCGCAGGTCATCAGGTTCGCGACGGCTTCGAAGTCGGCCTGCGGCACGTCGTCGTACAGCGCGCGCTTCGCGGTCTCGCGATACGTGGCGTCGCCGCTGCGCGGATCGATGCGCAGCGCACCGGCGACGCGCGGGCTCGCCAGCATCAGCGGGCCGAGCATTTCACCCTTGTTCTCGGGCGCGCGCACGTAGTCGAGGCCCGGCACGCCCGACGCGGGCATGAAGGCCGCGAGATAGACGATCTTCGCGATCTTTTCCGGCGCGCGTTCGGCGGCCGCCGTGATCGCGAGGCCGCCCATGCTGTGCCCGACGAGCACGACCTTGCCGTGGCCGAGCGCGTACGCGTCGTCGACCGCCTGCATCACCTGCGTGGCGTAATCGTCGAGCGTCGTGTTCGCGACCGGCGACGGCTCGGCGCCGAATGCATCCGGGTCGAGCGGGCGTGCGAGGTACGAAGCGGGAAAGCGGGCATTGATGCCGTGCGCGGGCAGGTCGCGCGCGATCGACAGGTGGCCGCGTGCGGCCAGCGCGGCCGCGACGTGCGCGTAGCACCACGCGCCGTGCCAGGCGCCGTGCACGAGCACGAAAACGGGATGATCGGACTGCGGGGTGGCGCTTGCGTTCGTCTCCATGGTGTCCGGGTATCGAGATTTTGAGAAAGGTGTCATCTTAGACGAACCCGCGCGCGCCCAGACGAGCCGGACTCGATCTGTCCCTCTTGTCTCGTACAGGCCACATTTCGTCCGTATCCGATTTGAATTTATCCCGAAGCACGCTAATTTGTTGCTTTGCCTGCGATTGCGCCCCATGAACGTCGACTATCTCTTCTACCGGAAGCCGGACAAACCCGGCCCCTATTCGCTCGACGACCTGGGCGACATCGCGCCGCCGATCGGCCCGGGCGACCTGGTGCGCGCGGGCATCGCGCGCGTGTTCGCGCAGATCGACTGGCAGGAGTCGCCCGATGTGCCGGGCGCGTGGTTCGGCACGGGCGGCGCGGTTTTCCAGTACACCGCGGAGCCCGACGGCCGCGTGACGAGCTTCATGGGCTCGCGCCTCGAACGCCGCTCGATGCTGCAGCTCACCCGCGAAATGGGGCTCATTGCGCTCGACCTGCAGCGCGACATCGTTTACGGCTGACGCGCCGCCGGCGCCCGTTCCCGCCCAGGCCGGACGCGCTTGCCTGTCAACGGCTTCCGGCAGGCCGTCGCACGCGGCGCGTGTCCGCCATCGAACTTCAAAGATTGCTATACTTTCGCCCAATTCCGGCTTCCGGCCGGTAATTTGTGCCTGTCTGCGTCGATCGTTCGCATATCTCGCACGCATTTGACACCCTGACCATCCCAGCCGGGCATGGCTTCTTCAATCGCCCCGCGTGGGTGTCTCCGTGGAGCTCGTCTTGGCCGTTTCCAATTCCGTCGTGGACGAACAAGAAACCGACGCCGCTGCCGTCACATCGGGCAGTTCTTTCTATCTTGCGATGCGCATCCTGCCGGCCGTGCAGCGCGACGCGATGTTCCAGGTTTACGCGTTTTGCCGCGCGGTCGACGACATCGCCGACAGCGACCTGCCGCGCGCCGAGCGCAACGCGGGCCTCGATCGCTGGCGTGCGGACATCGACGCGTGCTTCGCCGGCCGCCCGCCGCGCCACCTGGCCGCGCTCGACCGCGAAATCCGCGCATTCAACCTGCAGCGCGACGATTTTCACGCGATGATCGACGGGATGGCGATGGACGCGGTCGAAGACATCTGCGCGCCCGACGAACCGACGCTCGACCTCTTCTGCGATCGCGTGGCGAGCGCGGCCGGCCGGCTGTCGGTGAGGATTTTCGGGATGCCGGAAGCCGAAGGGATCACGCTGTCGCATCACCTCGGCCGCGCGCTGCAACTGACCAACATCCTGCGCGACATCGACGACGATGCGGCGATCAACCGTTGCTACCTGCCGCGCGAGCTGCTCGCGCGCGAAGGCATCGCGATCACCGACCCGGCGACGATCGTGCGCAATCCGGCGCTGCCGCGCGTGTGCGCGACGCTGGTCGAGCGCGCGCTCGAGCATTTCCGCCAGGCCGACGCGGTGATGGATACCTGCCCGCGTGCACAGGTGAAGGCGCCGCGCATCATGTCGGGCGCGTATCGCTGCATTCTCGAAGCCGCGATCGCACGCGGCTTTGCCTTCCCGCGCGCACCGCTGCGCAAGCCGAAGGCGCGCATGCTGATGATCGCCGCGCGCTACGCGCTGTTCTGAGCCGACCGAGTCGATGCCCAGGACCGTCCACGTGATCGGCGCCGGCGTTGCCGGCCTGTCGGCCGCGGTCGAACTGCAACGCCGCGGGCGACGCATCGTGCTGCACGACGCGCACGCGCATGCGGGCGGACGCTGCCGCTCATGGTTCGACGGGACGCTGAACACGACGCTCGACAGCGGGCTGCACGTGGTTTTCGCGGGGCAGCCGGCGACGCAGCGATACTTGCGCGCGATCGGCGCGGTCGACCAGCTCATGGGGCCCGCGCTGCCTGAATTCCCGATCGTCGACGTCGCGTCGCAGCAGCGCTGGACGCTGCGCTTCGGCAACGGGCGCTGGCCGTCGTGGCTGTTCGATGCCGCGTCGCGCGCGCCGGATACGACGCCGCTCGACTACCTCGCGCTCGCCCCGCTCGCGTTCGCGCGCATGGGTCGCTCACTCGCACAGACGATGCGATGCGACGGCATGCTGTGGGAACGTTGGCTGCGGCCGTATTTCCTCGGTGTGCTGAACGTCGAGCCGCGCCACGCGAGTGCCGAACTCGCGCGCGCGGCGCTGTACGGCACGTTTGCCGCGGGCGGCCCCGGCTGCCGTCCGCTCGTCGCGCGCCACGGCCTCGGCAGCGCATTCGTCGAACCGGCGCTGCGGATGCTGCAGCACGGCGGCGCGCAGATCCGGCTGAGCTCGCGGCTCGACGCGTTCGAATTCGGCGCGCACGGCAATGCGGTCGATGCGGTCTCGGTCGGCGGCGAGCGCATCGATCTCGCGCCGGGCGACGCCGTCGTGCTGGCCGTGCCGCCCGAGGTCGCTCAGCCGCTCGTGCCTGAACTCACCGCGCCCGATACGTTCAGCGCGGTCGTGACCGCGTATTTCGCGGTCGACGCGCCGGCCGGCAATGCGCTGCAGACGGCCGTCGTGAACGGCGTCGTCGATGCGGTGCGCACCGGCGGCGGCCAGCTCGCGGCGACGATCCGCGACGCGGGCCGCTGGCTCGACACGCCGCGCGACACGCTCGCGCGGCGCATCTGGGAAGACGTCGCGCGCGTAACAGGCGCGAACCCGGAAACCATTCCCGCGTGGCAGCTCGTCGTCGAGCCGCGCGCGGGCTTTGCGGCGGTGCCGTCGCAGGAAATGAAGCGTCCGGCCGTGCGTACGCGCTGGACCAATCTTGTGCTGGCAGGCGACTGGATTGCCACCGGCTTGCCCGCCACGATCGAGGGCGCGATCCGCTCCGGCCAACTGGCCGCGGACGTGCTCCAGACACAGTAAGTAAAAGAGGGACCGATGAACGATCTCACCGAAATGGCTACCCTGTCCGCCGGCACCGTGCCGGCCGGCGTCGATACGGCCGTCGCGCGTGCGACCGACGCGCTGCTGGCCGCGCAGAACGCGGACGGACACTGGGTCTACGAACTCGAAGCCGATTCGACGATTCCCGCCGAATACGTGCTGCTCGTCCACTATCTCGGCGAGACGCCGAATCTCGAGCTCGAGCAGAAGATCGGCAAGTATCTGCGCCGCATCCAGCAGGCCGACGGCGGCTGGCCGCTGTTCACCGACGGCGCGCCGAACATCAGCGCGAGCGTGAAGGCGTATTTCGCGCTGAAGGTGATCGGCGACGACGAGAACGCCGAGCACATGCAGCGCGCGCGTCGCGCCATCCACGCGATGGGCGGCGCCGAGATGTCGAACGTGTTCACGCGCATCCAGCTCGCGCTGTACGGTGCGATTCCGTGGCGCGCGGTGCCGATGATGCCGGTCGAGATCATGCTGCTGCCGCAGTGGTTTCCGTTCCATCTGTCGAAGGTGTCGTACTGGGCGCGCACCGTGATCGTGCCGCTGCTCGTGCTGAACGCGAAGCGCCCGCTCGCGAAGAACCCGCGCGGCGTGCGCATCGACGAGCTGTTCATCGATCCGCCCGTCAACGCCGGGCTGCTGCCGCGCCAAGGCCACCAGAGCGCCGGCTGGTTCGCGTTCTTCCGCGTGGTCGACCATGCGCTGCGCGCGGCCGACGGCCTGTTCCCGAACTACACGCGCGAACGCGCGATCCGCCAGGCCGTGTCGTTCGTCGACGAGCGCCTGAACGGCGAGGACGGCCTCGGCGCGATCTATCCGGCGATGGCCAACGCGGTGATGATGTACGACGTGCTCGGCTACGCGGAAGATCACCCGAACCGCGCGATCGCGCGCAAGTCGATCGAGAAGCTGCTCGTCGTGCAGGACGACGAAGCGTATTGCCAGCCGTGCCTGTCGCCGGTGTGGGACACGTCGCTCGCCGCGCATGCGCTGCTCGAAACGGGCGACGCGCGTGCCGAGGATGCCGCGATCCGCGGCCTCGAATGGCTGCGCCCGCTGCAGATCCTCGACGTGCGCGGCGACTGGATCTCGCGCCGTCCGCACGTGCGGCCCGGCGGCTGGGCGTTCCAGTACGCGAACGCGCACTACCCGGACGTCGACGATACGGCGGTGGTCGCGGTGGCGATGGAGCGCGCGCAGCAACTCAAGCAGAACGACGCGTATCGCGATTCGATCGCGCGTGCGCGCGAGTGGGTCGTCGGGATGCAGAGCAGCGATGGCGGCTGGGGCGCGTTCGAACCGGAAAACACGCAGTACTACCTGAACAACATCCCGTTCTCGGATCACGGCGCGCTGCTCGATCCGCCGACGGCCGACGTGTCGGGCCGCTGCCTGTCGATGCTGTCGCAGCTCGGCGAGACGCCGCTGAACAGCGAGCCGGCGCGTCGTGCGCTCGACTACATGCTCAAGGAGCAGGAACCGGACGGCAGCTGGTACGGCCGCTGGGGGATGAACTACGTGTACGGCACGTGGACCGCGCTGTGCTCGCTGAACGCGGCCGGGCTGACGGCGGACGATCCGCGCATGAAGCGCGGCGCGCAGTGGCTGCTGTCGATCCAGAACAAGGACGGCGGCTGGGGCGAGGACGGCGACAGCTACAAGCTCAACTATCGCGGCTTCGAGCAGGCGCCGAGCACCGCGTCGCAAACCGCATGGGCGCTGCTCGGCCTGATGGCGGCCGGCGAGGTGAACAACCCGGCGGTGGCGCGCGGCATCGACTACCTGATCGCCGAGCAGAACGAAGAAGGCTTGTGGGACGAGACGCGCTTCACGGCGACGGGTTTCCCGCGCGTGTTCTACCTGCGCTACCACGGCTATCGCAAGTTCTTCCCGCTGTGGGCGCTGGCGCGCTATCGCAACCTGAAGCGCGACAACACCACGCGCGTGACGTTCGGGCTGTAACGCGTGGCACCGAAACCTACCGGCACGTTGCCCGTCATCGCCGTGACGGGGATGGCGTTCGAGGCACGTATCGCGCGCGGCGACGGCGTCGAAGCCGTCTTTGCCGCGCGGGCCGACCGGCTCGAACGCGCGCTGACCGAGGCGACCGCGCGCGGTTGCGCGGGCATCGTGAGCTTCGGCACGGCGGGCGGGCTCGCACCCGACCTGGCACCCGGCGCACTCGTGATCGCGAGCGCGATCGACGGGCCGTTCGGGCGCGTCGAGACCGATACGGGCTGGAGCGCACGGCTCGTCGCCGCGCTGCACGACACGCCGGTCTGGGCGCGCGTCACGCGCGGCACGATCGCGGCCGTCGGCGCGCCGGTCATCAGCGAACAGGACAAGACGTCGCTGCATCGCGCGAAGAGCGCGCTCGCCGTCGACATGGAGTCGCATATCGCGGCGGCCTTCGCGGCCGCGCGCGGCGTACCGTTCGCGGTGTGCCGCGCGATCGTCGATCCGGCGTGGCGCACGCTGCCGCGCGCGGCAACGGCCGGCCTGCGCGACGACGGCAGCACGGCGATCCTGCCGATCCTGCGTGAGCTGTTGAAGCAGCCGTCGCAGCTCGGCCCGCTGCTGCAGGTCGCGAGCGACGCGCGCGCGGCGCGCACGACGCTGATCCAGGCGCGGCACGCGTTCGAGCGTGCCGGCGCGATGCGGATCGCCTGAGCGGTACGCGCCGCTGCGCATTCCCCTCCTCCGCCCTCTTCTTCGCACTCGCAAGAAAATCGCTGCATGACACAGCACTCTTGACCGTTTCCGGCCATTGCAATCGGCACAACGGTATGGAGAACGAGACTTGCGAGGTTTCATGAGCAACGAGCGTCAGCGCAGGATTGCAGCGGTGGATCATGCTGAAAATATTCAGGATAACGACTCATATCTCAAAATAAGGCTCTCAGATCCAGTATCGAAGCCTGACCTCTCAATTCTGTCAGGTATTTATCGAGATGGTCTTTGCGGCTAGCATTCATCGCATTGCCGACAGCGCCGCTGTCGAATGCTCTGCATGGAACCCGGATTTGCGCTTGCCATGAACCCTCATCTCCTTGATGCCTACAATCGGGAATTGCTTTACTTCAAGGAGTTGATGGAGGAGTTCGCCCAGGCGCATCCCAAAATTGCGCGTCGGCTGGGCATGCATGCCGGCGAGATTGCCGATCCTTTTGTTGAGCGTCTGGTGCAGGCAGCGAGTTTTACAACTGCGCGACTGCAATTGAAACTGGATGCCGAATTCCCCCTGCTGACCAGTCGCCTACTGGAAACCGTCTATCCGAATTACGCCGCTCCGACGCCTTCAATGGCGGTGGCGCGCCTCTATCCCAACGAGCAGGAGGGCAATTTGCTCGAGGGGTTTTGTGTACCGCGTGGCACGGAGTTCGCGAGTCGAGTGCCGGATGGTGAACATACGTCCTGTACGTTTCGTAGCGGTCTGGACGTGATGCTGTATCCGCTGGAGATTGTTTCGGCGAGGTTGACAGGGGTTCCGCCGGATATTTCATCGATAGAGCGCTATTGCGCCGCAGATAGACCGATTCGCGGTGCGCTGCGTCTCAGACTCCGTACCACGGGCGAAGCGCGATTCGAGGAGATGCGCGGCCTGGAACGATTACCTGTCTATCTGACAGGTGACGAGCGCGTGGCATCACGATTATTCGAACTGATTCACGCTGGTGCCGTGGCATCCGTGACCGGACTGCCGAACCGCTTTGCTGATCCGAATCAGTCGCTCGGGATCGTCTCCGCTCGGGCGATCGAATACACGGGGCTGGCTACCGATGAGGGTTTGCTACCGCTGATCGGGACGAAGTTTCACGGCCACAACCTGTTGCACGAATATGCAGCGTGTCCCGCGCGCTTCTGGTTTTTCACGCTGACCGGTTTGAATGCGGGGTTGAGACACGTGACCGGTCGTGAAGCCGAAATCGTCATATTGCTGGATCGCTTCGACAGTGCGCTAGTCGAGCGCGTCGATGCATCCCGCTTTGCCCTTTTCTGTACACCGGTCATCAACCTGTTCCGTCGCAAAACCGATCCCGCCGAGATTCCGCGCATGGGCGGCGAAATTCTGCTGCGTCCCGACAGGCAGAACGGCTCGGACTACGAGGTGTTCTCAGTGGAATCATTGCATGGCTTTGTGAGCAAAGGTGCGGCGTCGCTCGAGTTTCGGCCGCTGTACAGAGCAGTAGTGAACGACGAAACCAATCACGGGCGCTACTTTACGACGCGCCGCGAGCACGGAATGGCGAAGACGTCATATCGTCGCTACGGTGCTCGTGCCACGTACGTCGGCACCGACGTTTTCGCTTCGTTGGTCGATCAAAATGAGTACTCCTATCCGCAAACCATGAAATATCTGTCGGTGGACGCTTGGTTGACGAATTGCAATCTGCCGAGCTTGTTGGCACCCGATGGCACGACGGATCTGACTATCGGGATCAGTGCGCCGGTAAGGAGCGCGGGACTCATTCGTGCGCCGAGCCCTGCACGTGCGCCGTTTGCGCAGCGGGACGCGGCCTGGCGACTCATCGGCCAGTTGAATCTAGGCTACGGCACCCTGGAGGCTCAGGACGGGAGCGGGCTACGCGACATTCTGGCTCATTTCGCTGCTGCCGACGATGTGCGCTTCCAGCGACAGATCGACAGTCTGATCCATGTTGATGCGCATCCTGTGACGAAGAAACTACCTGGCCAGAGTCAGTTGCGATTCGGTCGAGGCATCGAGTGCGTGCTGACGGTGGATGAAACCGGCTTCGATGGCATGAGCCCTTATCTCTTCGGGGTGATCCTCGAGCATTACGTGGCACGTCACGTTTCAGCACATTCCTTTACTCAGTCCGTGTTGCGCTCGACGCAGCGCGGCGAGTTGATGCGCTGGCCGATTCGAACAGGGACGCGCAGCGCACTCTGACTCACGGAGGAATGCAGTTCATGCAGTCGGTAACACAGAACAACAATCAAGCGCACGAGGGCCAGCACGCATGTTGAATTTCAAGACGAACCGGACGTTTTCGGTCGGCGGCCCTGCGCTGCCCGAGCTGGAAGGCATCGCATCGGTGCTGCACCTCAGCGCGATCCGGGGTACGGAGCAGCTCTCCACGCTGTACGCGTACGAGCTATGGCTGACGACCCCAGCCGATCCGCTGCTGTCGGTCGACCTGCTGGCCAACCTCGATCTCAAGGCGATGCTCGGCAAGGAACTGACCGTCACGATCCAGCTCGACGGGATGGGCAGCTTTGTCGCGGGGATGGCCGGGCAAGCGGGCGCCGCCCACCTGGGTGCCGGCACACGAGAAATCAGCGGCGTCGTGACGGCGGCAAGCTATGTGGACCAATTGAATCGACAGTCGCGTTACCGGGTCGTGCTCGAACCCTGGTTTGCACTGGCGCGAGAGCGGACCGATTACCGCATCTTCCAGCGCAAGAGCGTGCTGGACATTCTGCGCGAGGTGTTCAGCCCCTACCTGTACTCGTTCGAGATGCGCGTTGGTCGCACCTACAAACCTCTGCGTTATCAAGTCCAGTACGGCGAGTCAGATTTTGCATTTGCCCAGCGGTTGATGGAAGAACACGGCGTCACATGGTTCTTCGAACACTCGCAAGGCGTGCATCGACTGGTACTGGTCGATGGTCCAGGTGCTCATCGAGCCGTGGAAAGCGTTGCCTATCAGACGCTCGCGTACTACGCGCTGGGCCAGAAGATCGACCGGGAACACGTCGACCGTTTCGAAGCAACGGAGCGCCTGCAGTCGGGCGTGTGGACCACCGATGATTTCGACTTTGAGAAGCCGGGCGCGATGCTGACCGCGCAGAACAGCCTGCCGCGTGACACGGCGCACAATCAGTTCGAACGTTATGAATGGCCGGGCGACTATACGGAACCGGAGGATGGCCACGCATTCGCATTGGTGCGGATGGAAGAGATTCACGCACAGGGCGAGCGGGCGAAAGGCGAGGGCAATCTGCGCAACGTGGTGTGCGGCACGACGTTTGCGATGGCCGGCCATCCGATGGCGAGCGCCAACCGCGAGTATCTGGTGATCGCGTCGGAACTGGAGGTGAAGGAGACGGGAGAAACGACCGGATTCTCGGCCTACGCGATTCGCAGCAAGTTTATCGTCCAACCCTCAGCCACGGTCTTCCGCCCACCACGCACGATCGGGAAACCTCGCACGCGCGGCCCGCAAACGGCGATCGTGACCGGCCCTGACGGCGCCGAGATCTGGACCAACAAGAACGGCGAGGTGACGCTCAAGTTCCACTGGGACCGCTCCGACGTGAAGGACCAGAATTCGTCCTGCTGGGTGCGGGTGTCGTATCCGTGGGCCGGCAGTAACTTCGGTGGTATCCATATTCCGCGGGTGGGCACCGAGGTGATCGTCGACTTCGAGAACGGTGATCCGGATCGCCCGATCGTGACGGGGCGCGTCTACAACGCGATGACGATGCCGCCGTGGACGTTGCCGGCGCACGCGACGCAAAGCGGGATTCTGACGCGCTCGAGCAAAGGCGGCGGATATGGCAACGCCAATGCGATCCGCTTCGAGGACAAGAAAGGCGCGGAGCAGGTGTGGATCCAGGCCGAGCGCAATCTGGATGCGGTGATCGAAGCCGATGAAACCCACACGGTAGGACACGACCGCACGAAGCGGATCGGCCACGATGAAACCGACCAGATCGGGCGTCACTGGACACTGTCGACCGGCGGCTACAAGTTCGAGACGGTGGCGCTCGCGTCGGTAAAGAGCGTGGGCATGGGGGCGATGCTCAACGTCGGGATGGCCTACAACGTCAACGTCGGCGGGCTCTACCTGCGCAACGTCGGACTGCACATGGCCAGTACGGTCGGCCAGAGCCGGACCGACCGCGTCGTGCAGGATTGGACGGCGGATGTAGGGCACACCTACACGGTGACCGTGCGCGGCAAGGCGGTGGGCGATGCGGTGAGCGCCGATCAGGCGAATCCGATCGCGCCGTCACCCGACTTCGCGCCGCAATTGCCCGCGCCGGTATCGAGTTCGAACGCAAACCAGTTGCGCATCGCGGATACGGGTGAAAGCAGCCTGTCCGGAGCGAAACAGGCGCAACTGACAGGCCCGGGCGGGACGGTGACGATCGACGAATCGGGCATTCACCTGAAAGGCACGGCGATTTACCTGCAGGCGCCGACGATCAGCATGACGAATGGCGATGCCAGCGGCCTCGTACCGGTGACCGAAGCCGATTGCGCGGAATGCGCGAAGAAGACCGTCAGCGCGAACCCGGTTGATCTGGCGACAGGGCAGAAGGTACTGTCGCATACGGACTTTACGTTGCCGGGCAGGGTCTCGATTCACTGGAGCCGGAGCTACCGGAGCGCGGACCAGCGTCAAGGCAGTTTGGGTGTCGCATGGAAGCTGCCGTATGCGACGGAAGTACGTACAAGTTCGACGGGATTGATCTACTTCGATGCGGACGGGCGGCGGTTGCAGTTTCCGGCGCTGAACCCCGGTGAAGAACACTTCCATCCGATCGAAAAGATTACGCTGGCGCGCGGTGACGACAACACCTCGGGCGCTGCCTACGTGCTGCGATTCGGCAACGGTGTCGAAGAGCACTATGGCCGCCATCCCGCTGACGAGATCCGTTGGCAATTGCACCGCATCGGCACACGCGACGGGCAAAACCTGACGCTCGGCTATACGACACAAGGCTGGCTTGAAACGGTCTGCAACAATCGGCATACCGTGCGCTGCAAACTGGACGCGGCCGGCCGGATCACGGCCGTGCTGCTCGACCAGGGTTTTGGGAATCAGCCGCTGCACCTGACGAGCTATGTCTATGACGAACACGGCGACCTGATCGAGGCCACCGACCGAGAAAACCTGTCGTGGCGCTACAGCTATGACCACCATCTGCTGACGACGTACCGCACGCCGGCGGGTGCGACGCACGTATCGGAGTGGAGCGACGATACGCCAAACGCGTACTGCCTGCGGACCTACGCGTATACCGAGACCGCCGACGGGCAGCAAATCGTCACGCGCGAGACGCGTTTAGATTACCTGCCGTCGCTGCGCGTGACGCGGGTGATGGACGGCTTGGGGCATACGACCGAATACCACTACAACGGTTTGTGGGCGGTCGAGAAGGTCGTGCATCCGGACGGTAGCGTCGAACAGACGCATTTCGACGAGACGGGGAGCGTGGCGGGTTATACGGATGGGCTGGGCCGCACGACGCGGATGGTGAACGATGCGCGAGGCAACCCGACGTCGATCATCGATCCGGCCGGTCAGATCACACGCATCAATTACAACGACCAGAGCCTGCCGGAACAGATCACTGACCCGACCGGACAGGTCTGGCAGCGCGGCTACGACGCGCAAGGTCACCTGACGAGCGAAACCGATCCGCTCGGGAATGTGACGGGTTATGCCTACGAGAACGGCTTGCCGGTTGCCCGCACCGATGCGCTGGGCAATGTAACGAGGATGCAATGGGACGACGCGGGGCAGCTCGTGGCGCGTACCGATTGCTCGGGGCAGACGACAACCTATCAATACGATCAGTTCGGCCAGTTGACCGAGACCACGGACGCGTTGGGTCAGGTCAGCCGTCACAGCGGTAGCCTGTCGGCACGCATGACGGCGGTGCAGCCGGCCGGCATGGGCTGGTGGAAAGTCGAATTCGACGAAGCCGGCAGGGCCGTCGCGCATACGGATCCGCTCAAGCGTGTGACGCGTGTGGATTGGGATGGCTACGGTCAGCGAACCCGAATCGTCGATCCGACGGACGGCGCGCAACAGTTCCGGTATGACGCGATTGGCCGTCTGACGAAGCTGACCAATGCGAACCAGGAGGCGACGACGTTCCGCTACGACAGCCGGAACCGGTTGATCGAACAGACCGGCTTCGACGGCCGGCGGCAAAGCTATCGGTACAACCCAGCGGGGGAACTGGTCGAGCGCGTCGATCACGGCCAGGATGGGCAGATCACCACGCACGTGACGTACGACGTGCTGGGCCGGCCGGTGGAGCGGCGATCGAGCGATGGAAGCCAAGCCAGCTATCGGTACGACGCACGCGGGTTGCTCACGCAGGCACAGGCGGTCTCGCCGGGGCGAGCCCCGGTGCAGGTGACTTACGAATACGACGCGGCTGGGCGTCGCACGGCAGAGGTGCAGGCCCATCACGGACGCGTCTGGCGACTCACACACGGGGTGGATGCGATCGGGAATCGCGACTGGACGAACGTACCGGAAGTCGGTTCGCTGGTGTGGCAGCGTTACGGCTCGGGACATGTGCATGGTGTCCTGCTGGATGAGCATCCACTGGCGAGCTTCGAGCGGGATGAACTGCACCGGGAAATCCGGCGTACGCAAGGCCCTACGTCACACCACTTCGGGTATGGCACGAACGGCCTGTTGGCCGCGCATCGCTGGCAGAACCTCGATGAACAGGGACGGTCGCTGGAGAGACCACGGCCGTGGCGGGCGTGGGCGTATGACGCGGCCGGTCAGCTGACGACACTGGACGACGCGTGGCGGGACAAGAAGACGTATCGCTACGACGCATTATCCCGGCTGACGCACGTCACAGCGGCAAGCGGCGCGGAAGCATTCCATTACGATCCAGCGGGCAACCTGCTGGGTGCTGCGCCGAGCCTGAACGACGTGCAGGCATGGAAGGCAAGCGGGGATCGCTTGCTGCGGTTTGCACCGCAGACGCGCCCGGATCGTCCGGTGGATTTTGCGTACGACGGGCACGGCAACCGCATCGCGCGGACGGTACCGTTGCCGCCGAAGCCGGAATTGACGGCGGCGGAACAGCGTAGCCAGCGCGGGACGGACAACCTGCTGCGTGTGATGGAAGTACTGACGGGGACGCCGAAATACGAGGAGCCGGAAGCGCATCTGGAGGTGACGAAGTACCGGTACGACGGCAGCCATCAACTCGTGGCAATCGATCACGCGGACGGAGGGAGAAGCGAGTACGAATACGACGCGCTCGGTCGGCGGGTAGCGAAGCACCACACGCAGGCGGGCGGCGCGCGGCAGACGACGCTGTTCATGTGGGACGGTGACTGGATGATGCAGGAGGTGCGGACGGGGCGAACGTCACATGAGGACAACGCCGTGACGTACGTGCTGCATCCGGATCACGCAGGGCCGCTGACGCGGCTGGCGGAGGGGCAGGCGTGGCATTACGTGACAGATCACCTCGGGACGCCGCAGGAACTGTACGACGAACAGCGCGAAGTGGTGTGGGCCGCGGATTTGAGTGCGTATGGACGTACGGCACGGAGATTGGTGCATGCCGTTGACAATCCGATACGGTTTCCGGGGCAGTACTACGATCAGGAATCGGGGCTGCACTACAACAGGTTGCGTTACTACGATACCGAAATTGGACGTTACGTTAACCAAGATCCGATTGGATTGTTAGGAGGATTGAATCACTATTCCTACGCGGATAGAGATCCCATCAATAGAATCGATCCAAGTGGAGCGTTTGCGTTCCTTATACCGGTGGCACTTTTTGTTGGGAGAGCACTGGGAGGGGCTGCAGTTGATGCGGGTATTCAACTTGCAAAGCAGAAGATCTTTACGGGAAAAACGAACTGGAAGTGCCTTGATGTGGCTGATATGGCAATTTCTGGTGCATTTTCCGCAATTTTGCCGGGGATGCGTGCTTCTGCAGGAACGGCTATTAGATCGGCGAAGGCGGCGCGTGCACTATCTGGGCAACTGAAGATTGCACGTAGTACGTCAAGAATTACGAAGCTTAGTAATAGGATTGATGCGCACAAGTCAGAAATTATGAGTCAAGTGAAGCTTCAAGGGGCGATCCAAGGTGGCAAGGCCATTATGAAAGGAGCTGCGGGGTGTCCTGCGTCAGATGAGTGTGATGAGGTGGTCGATTGAGATTCGATAAAAAATTCAGCAAGGTTAATATTTATTGTGTGTTGGTGTTTTTGGGTGTTTTGCCATATTGGTGGTTGAAATATAAGTTGGATTCAATTTATTTTGTGGTGGTTTATGTTTTTTATGCGTTAGTTATAAGGTTGGTGGCTGAGAGGTTTGGGAGAGATGGATAAGCTTTCGTATGTTCATCACGCGTCTGGTTCATGGTGGACAACAAGCTAAATGCTTGCTTGGGAGCGTGTTGACTACATTGAAGTAGTCGTCTAAGAGGATTTTTGAATGCCAGCTTTCGTCGCAACTCTTGGCACATTGACTACCCATGGCGGCAAAGTCACATCAGCCAGCGCGGGCGTCGCGATCAACGGACGCCCTGCGGCATGCGTAGGTGATTCCGTGTCATGCCCGTTGCATGGCCCGGGTGTCATTACCAAAGGTGGTTTTGGCACGATCAACGGCCGTCAAATTGCTCATCATGGCAGCGACACGAGTTGCGGTGGAACGCTGATCGTGTCCGACGACGGCCCAACGGTTTGACTTTACTTACGTTGAGCGCGATGAGTCGAATTTTGAATTCACCCCAGCATGACCCGGTCCAGTAACCGGCCCAAGATCGTGTCGGCTCGAAGCGCGCTCGCACCACCGCGACGACCGAACGGTATCTTTCTCTCTGGCAAGAATACGGGGCAGCGACCCAACTCGCGCCGTAGTCGTCCATTGGGATCGCTTTCGCCGCCCGAGGACGAGCAGACGAGACTGGCTGCGGTACTTGGCCACCGTAATGCGTTGCTGGAGGCGGGCAGGGTGCTGCTTCGCGCGCTTGTGGATATGCCGGAGCTAATTCGTATCGGCCACGACGAACGCTTGCGCGACCTGCTGATGAACGAAGTTCGCGTGTTCGAGCGCCTATGTGTGAGGGCCAACATCCGCAACGAACACATGATCGGCGCTCGATATTGCCTGTGTACGGCGCTGGACGAGGCCGCAATGCGCGTACTTGTGTCGCGCGGCGACACATCGGGGAGTGTTGCATGGGCTGCCGGAGCGCTGACTCAGCGTATTGGAGAAGACAACCAGGGCGGCTCGAAGATCTATGCGCTGTCGTTGCGGTTGTTGAAAGACGAGGCCGACCACTGGCCGTTGCTCGAAGTGATCTACCGGATTTTCAGCCTTGGGTTTGAAGGTCGGTATCCACGTGGCAGGACGTTTGGCGTGCACGACCGCGTACGAGAGCGAATTTACAACGCGATCGCCGTGCATCTCCCTCCTGTTTTAGATGTGCTTTCACCTCACGCGCAATCTACCGAAACAGCTCGGCAGGCATCCCATTTCGAAATTCCGGTTTGGATGTCGGTAGCTTTGCTGTCGGTGACGCTCTGCGCACTGTATGCCTTTTGCCATATCGAGTTGGGCGCGCAAGCGGACGACGTGCAGCGACAGCTCTCCAACATTGCGCGTGTAGCGACGACAGGCAGCGCGATCGATCCACCGAGGGCCAGTCCGGCACGGTAGTGCGCGCTGGGCGCCATTCACGGTACACATGAAGAAGATTCTCTCGTTTCTACGTTCGCGTCATCTATGGGCAGTCGTGACGGTGTTCGTTGCTGCTGCCGTGATCTGGTTTGCGGGGCCGATGGTGAGTTTCGGTGGGCTGAACCCACTCGCATCGATAGGCATTCGGCTGACTTTGATCGCCTTGGTGCTCGCCGCATGGATCCTGTGGCTGATTGACTGGTCGACGAGCAGCGTGCTCGTCGCGCTGCTCTGTCTCGCGATCTGGCATGCCTTTCCGCTCGTGACGTTGGCTGGCAAACCGCTGCTTGCGTCCGCGATGGTCCGTAATCTGGCAATGGCCGGCGTTGTGATCGTGTACGCCGTCTCTATGTCGGTTCGATTGTGGTGGCGCATGCGCCGGCATCCGAGCCAGCTCAGGCGTCTGCTTCGACTCGGTAAGCGTGGTGCTCGGCCGTTGGCTGCATCGCGCTTGACGGAGATCGAAGACATGGCCCGTACAGCGATCAAGCAGTTAAAAGCCCGGCGCGGAGGCACCCATAGGCTGGCGCGGCTGTTTCTAGGGCGAGCGTATCTCTACGATGTGCCGTGGTATGCCGTGCTGGGCTCGAAGGGTTCGGGCAAGACCTCGGCGTTGCTTAACGCGGGCCTGGCTTTTCCGCTCGATGCGCAGCTTCAGCATTCGCTCGCACCCGATGACGCTTGGGCTTTGCCGGGTTGGCGGGTGACCAATGAGGCGGTGCTGATTGATACGGCGGGCCACTATGTCCAGCACGGCACGTCGCGCTACCCTCTGACGGTGGAGTCGTCGAATACACAGAATGAAGGGAAACGTAACAAGCGGCCCACCGACATAAGCAATCTTCGCGAGCAGGCTGATGCCACGGAGTGGAAAGGATTTCTTCGACTGCTTCGCCGTATCCGGCCCCGCCTGCCGCTGAATGGCGTGCTGTTGACGATCAATGTCGCTGCCTTAATGCATGCGAATTTTAACGTGCGCGCAACCGAGAGCCGCGCATTGCGGGCACGAGTCGAGGAGATGCAAGCCGAGTTCGGAACCGGATTTCCCGTCTGGCTGATTGTCACGAAGATAGACCGGCTTCCGGGCTTCACCGACTATTTCGCATCGCTCGGGGAGCAGGCGCGTGCGCAGATTTGGGGCGTGACATTGCGGCCCGCCCTCGTAGCACGGACGGACGAGGCGATCAGAGCAGAACTGAATTTGCTGACCACGCGTCTTGCCGACGGTGTGAGCGGTCTGCTTCGCAATGAAACCGATGTCGCCCGTCGTCGCCGTCTGGCGATGCTGCCAGAGGCGTTTGCCGCACTCACGAACCCGTTGGTTGACCTGATCGGGCAAGTGTTCGCCAAGGACGACAACGGTGCGCTGGAGGTACCGTATGCGATGTTTCGAGGCGTCTACCTGACGAGCGCGGGCCAGACTGGCCAGCAGGTCGTCGCGGAACGTCAAACGCTGTTGCAACGCATGATCGGTGCATCCGGTGCGCAGTCGAATACCGCGCGACGAGCGCGCAGCGAAACCAGCTACTTCTTGCGCGATCTGTTGTTCGGGGTCGTATTCCGCGAGGGGCATCTCGCATGCCCGAACCGGAATCGAGAGCATCGTGCGCGATTGCAGCGGTGGTTGGGACACTCGCTCGTGTGGCTGATCGGCGTGGGGTTGTGCGCGAATCTTTGGGATAGCTTCGTTGCCGAACGGACATCCCTGGCTACGCTGGGACAAAAGGCACGCTCACTGGCTGCTTTGCTTGCACGAGGCGACCTTACCTCTAGTCCTGAGCGTGTGCCGATGGTGTTGGACAGTGCAAACGAACTGTTGCGCGACACGACACGTCTCGTCACCGACCCCTATATCGCGTTTCGTTTCGGATCGGACCGCCTCGACATGATCGAATCCGGCAGTCGTCATGTGTACGAGTCCCTGTCGGAGCAGGTTGTGTTGCCGCAAATCGTCCACCGGATGGAGGACGTGATCAAAGGTGCAGTGGCGAGTGGTGATGCCAAATCCGCTTACGATGCATTGCGCGTGTACTTGATGCTCTATGACAGGGCAAGGCTCGCCCCGAATGACGTCAAGACGTGGGTGCTCGAGGATTGGGCACGTCACGACAGTGCAGCGATGTTCGGTGGGCGTGCTGCCATGATCGGTCATGTGCAGCGACTGCTTTCTGAAGGACATGTCGTGCAGTCGCCACTGTCCCGTAACGAAGGACTGATCCAGCAGGCGCGCGCATTTCTCGATGGCAGCAATCCAACCGATCGTCTTTACCAGCGCGCGAAAGCGGCGATGTTGAAAGACGCGCCCGACGAGTTTTCGCTGTTGCGCGTGGTTGGGTCACAGGCAGGCATGATGTTTACGCGAGCCAGTGGGGCGCCGTTGTCCAGCGGTGTGCCAGGACTCTTTACGCTGGAGGGATATCGCTCGATGTTCGACAAACGCTTGCCGGAGTTCCTTCAGAGGGCAAGCGACGATGATGCCTGGGTAATGGGGCGTCGGACGTTGGGTGGTTCCCCGGAAAACTCGGCTGGCGCGCTGAACGTATCGAGTCGAGATGGGGACGCGTTGTCGATGGCGATCAGACGTCAGTACCTGACCGAGTATGCCCAACAATGGGATGCGTTTCTTGACGACATTCGTGTCGTGAGCGGAACGAGTCTTGCCTTTAACTTCAAGGTGCTGCGGACTTTCGCTGCACCTGATTCACCGCTGACTCGTCTTGCGCGGGCGGCGGTCAATGAAACGACGTTGACGCAGCCGATGGCGAGATCGGATGGCTCCTTTCTGGAAAAGGCGACTGACGCGGTCAACCAAAAAGCCGAGAAGATACTGGGGCCTCGTGCGTCGGAGCACATTGAACGCGAATTGGTCGATAACCATTTCGCGGCGCTGCGTGAAGTGGTGACGGGCCATGCCGATGCGCTGTCGGATACGCGGTTGTCCAAGCCCCCGGCGGAGAAAACGGGTCTGGATGGCGTCACCGATCTGTTGAACGACTACTACAAAACGCTCACGATTTCCGACAACGCGCTGTCGAACAACAGCATTCCGCTGGAGAGCGAGAACGCTGCGAAGCTCAAGATGACGGCTGACACGATGCCTTCGCCGTTCCGGGCGGTCTTGCGTCAACTCGCTGTCGACGGTTCACGTGGCGTGAATCAGGGTATCGGCCAGCTACTGTCGCGCCAGATGCAGGCGGTAGTTGCGGACACCTGTCGAATGACGATCGAAGGCAACTACCCGTTCTTGCCCGATAGCGAGCGCGACGTCAGCATTGACGATTTCACTCGGGTGTTTGTGCAGGGTGGCGTGATCGATGACTTCTTCACGAAAACACTTGCACCGTTCGTCGACACGGCCGCGAAGCCGTGGCGCTACCGGACGCTGCCGGGCGCGACCGAACCCGTGCAGGGGCCGGACCTCGAACCATTCGAGCATGCGAAGGCGATCCGCGACATTTTCTTCAACGATCCTGATCGCAAGAAACCGAGCTGGAAGGCTGACATCCGAATCCCTGAACTCGACCCGACAATCATGAGCCTGTCGCTCGACATCGACGGACAGACGATGCTCTATCGACATGGCCCGGTCGCTCCTTTCACGGTTAAATGGCCGGGACCGCGTGGTGGTGTCCATGCACAGATCACAGTGAGCCCGCATATTCGACCGGACACGTCGACGATCGCAACGGATGGGCCGTGGGCGCTGATGCGGTTGCTCCGGAAAGGGCGTGTGGTCGAGGCGGCCACACCGGGCCGCACGCGAGTCGCGTTCAGTTTTGACGGTCGAGAAGCAGCACTCGACATTACGAGCGCGGGAAGTGTCGCGAATCCGCTGACAAGCGATGTGCTGAAGACGTTCCGGTGTCCGAGCACGATGCCTATGTTCAATCTGCCGGATAGCGGCCCTCCGGTGGGGTTGCCGCGCGATTCGATTCCGGTCGTTCAGAAAGGGGAGCGCGCTGCGATGGCTTCAACAACAGCGTCGTTGGCAAGCCAAAGGTAATCGATGATCCGGTGAAAAGTCACTCATATCAAAACGATTGCTGCCATTGTTGGTGTTTCCTCTGTTGCATTTGTTGGGTTTGGAGGAATATCAGTGGGGTATTCGATGGCCACAATTACTGTTCTTGGCGTCATGGGTGCCTTGTTCGGTGCCATAGCAGTACCGGAACTGGAACCGAGCGCATTTCGGTATCCGACTCTCTGGCAAATTTCCTGTTCGGTCGCAGGGAGTTTGCTTGTGGCCTTGATGCCGGAGTCTGGCGCAGAAGGTTATTTGCTCGCAGTATTGAGCGGAACATGTATCGGTTATTTGGCGCCGTTCTGGATAAAGCATATCGTCTTGCCATAACGATCAGGAAGCGCCGCACACAACTCATGCGACGCCTCTGCTCTTCCACCGCCGCTCAGTTTTCCTGCAACCGGATTTCCCGCGCCGACATACACGATCCCGTTCGGCATGACCTTTTTGACGGTCGAGAAGCAGCACTCGATATCGCGAGCGCGGGAAGTGTTGCGAACCCGCGGACAAGCGATGTGCTGAAGACGTTCCGGTGTCCGAGCGCGATGGTGGTGCTTAACCTGCCGGATAGTGGCCCGCCGCCGGGGTTGCCCCGGGGCGCGTTGCCGGTAGTTCGCAAGAGCGGATTTTGAGAGAGTGGATTTGGGGCGGCCGACGTTACTGCGCGGCCGGACTGCTCGCAGGCGTCGCCGATGCCGCAGCCGGCGCAGCGGCCGAAGCCGCAGCAGGCGCGCTCGCGGGCATCGCGTTGTCCGCGCCCGGATCGTCGTACTGCGGCAGCCCCGGCGCGGCCGGCGCGTTGTTCGGCGTGGTGCCCGAAGCGCCGCCCGAGTCGCCCGGATCCTCGTAGTTCGGCAACCCCGGCACGGCCGGCGTCGTGGCCGGCACGGCGCCCGATTCACCCGGTTCGTTGTAAGTCGGCAGCGTGGCCGACGACTGGCTGCGATACGTCAGCGACTTGCGCTGTTGCAGGTACGCGTCGCGCACGAACGAATACGGATCGAGCGCGGCCTGCTTCAGCAGGTCGGTGGCGCCGAGCAGGTCCGAACGCGCGCTGATGAACTGCGCGATATACATCGGGTTGCGCGCGGCCGGCTCGATGTAGTTGAGCAGGTTGAAGCGCACGTCCACCGCGCGGCCGACGCCGTCGCGGATCGTGCTCGGCCCGAACACGGGCAGCACGAGATACGGGCCCGACGGCACGCCCCAGCGCGCCATCGTCAGGCCGAAGTCCTGGTGATGCTTCGGCAGCCCGGCCGGCGTCGCGATGTCGATCAGGCCGGCGACGCCGAACACCGAGTTCATCGCCACGCGCATCAGATCCTCGGTGGCATCGGTGATGCGGAGCTGCAGCAGGTTGTTCGCGATGTTGCCGAGATCGCCGAGGTTCGAGAAGAAGTTGCTGATCGCGGTGCGCACGGGCGTCGGCGTGACCTTCTGGTACCCCTTCGCGATCGGCTGGGCGATGTTCGTGTCGACGGTGTCGTTGAACGTGTACATCGCCCGGTTCATCGGCTCGAGCGGGTCGTTGGGGTTGCGGTTCGGTCCCGTCGCGCAGCCGGTCAGCACTGCGCTGGCGGCAACGGTCGCCGCAATGATTCGCACCTTATTCATTGATTCCTTGCGATTGGTTCTTGGCGCGTTTGACGCGCGGTTTGCCCATCAGGACGGGCTGGAACACCACGGCGCCGATCAGCGTGCAGGTCAGGGCGAGCGCGAGCAGCTTGCCCATGCTCGACGTGCCCGGGTGGTGCGACAGCCACAGGCTGCCGAATGCGGTCGCCGTCGTCGCGGCGCTGAACAGGACGGCATGCGTGAGGCTCGAGTGCAGCAGCCCGGTTTGCCCCGCGCGCCACGCCATCACGAAATACACCTTGAACGCGACGCCGACGCCGAGCATCAGCGGCAGCGCGATGATGTTCGCGAAGTTGAGCGGCATGCCGAGCACGACGCACAGCTCGAGCGTGACGACGCCCGACACGAGCAGCGGCACCAGCGTGCGCAGCACGTCGCCGAAGCGGCGCAGCGTGACCCACAGCAGGATCGTGATCGAGATGATCGACCACAGTGCCGCATGCAGGAACGCGTTGATGATCGTGTCGGCCGAATGCAGGATCGAGATCGGCCCGCCGGTCGTGCCCGGCTCGGCGGCCTTCACGGTCTTCGCGAAGCGGCGCAGCATCGTGTCGTCGTTCGGGTCGACGCCCTTCGGCACCTTCGGCGAAATCTGCACGAGCGCATGGCCGTCCGGCGCGATCCAGTCGCGCACGAGTTGCGGCGGCAGCGATTCGCGCGTGATGTCCTGCGGCTGCAGCAGCGAAGCGAGCTGATTGAGCGCGATACGCAGCGTGTCGGAGAACGCACGCTCGGCGCGGTCGCGCGTCGCGGCGTCCGCGGCGGCGAGCTTCGCGAGCGACGCGGACAGGTGCTGCGCGGCGGCCGCACCCGGGCCCGGGTGATCTTCGGCCGCGTAGCTCAGCAGATCCGACACGCGCTTGAGCGCGGCGACGCGCTGTGCGTCGGTCGCGGGCGGCGCGGCCGGCTGCGTCAGCGCGGGCAGCAGGTCGCTCGCGGCCGCGGCGATCGCCGCGCGCTTGGCCGGCTGGTCGGCGGGGATGAAGGTCGACAGCGTGGTCGTGCGCCCGACTTCGGGCAGCGCGTCGAGGCGCTTCGCGGCCGCGTCGGCTTCCGCGAGCGACGGCGCGAGCAGCGTGACGTCGTTGACGGCCGCTTCCGGCGAATCCTTCAGCGCGAGCAGCGTCGCCATCGATTCGCTGTTCGGATCCTTCAGGTTCAGCGGGTTGAAGTCGAAGCGCAGGAACGCGAGCAGCGGCAGCGCACCGACCACGACCACGAGCGTGCCGATCAGGATCGGCTTGCGATGGCGATCGAGGTAATCGTCGACCGGCGCGAGCCACGGGAAGCCGGGCGTCTTCGATTCGCCCGGCGGCGCGAACAGGCGCAACAGCGCGGGCAGCAGCGTGAGCGTGGTGAGCAGCGCGACGAACATCCCGACGCCTGCGATCAGGCCGAGCTCGGACACGCCGCGATACGCGGTGGGAATGAACGAGAAGAAGCTCGCCGCGACCGCCGTGGTGGCCAGCGCGAGCGGCATGCCCATCGAGTGCGCGGCGCCGATCAGCGCGTGATCGATGCGCGGATCGCGGAAGCGCTCCTCGCGGTACTTCACGCCGTACTGGATCGAGAAGTCGACGCCGAGGCCGACGAACAGCACCATGAACGCGACCGAGATCATGTTCAGCGAGCCGACCATCGCGAGGCCGAGCGCGGCGGTCACGACGAGGCCGACGAACAGCGTGACGAGCACCGAGCCGATCATCCGCTTCGAGCGCAGCGCGAGCCACAAGATGACGAGCACGGCGAGCAGCGTGAAGACGCCGTTGAGCGCCGCGCCATCCTCGACCGACGCGAATTCGTCGTCGGCGAGCGGCTGTTCGCCGGTCAGGCGCACCGCGGCGCCGTAGCGCTTCCCGAGGTCGAGCGAGCGGGCTGCGTCGCGGATCACCTGGCTGGTTTCCGCGCCGGCCTTCAGCGCGCCGAAGTTGACCACGGGCTGCACGGTGACGAACGCGCGCGCGGGCTGCCGCGCGGCATCGTTGTCGACCAGCGCGCGCCACGAGAACGCCGCCGGCTTGCCGGCCAGCACGTCGTCGACCGTCGCGGCGCTGCGTGCGAGCAGCTTCGCCATTCCGGACAGTTTCACCTGGCCGGTCAGGAGCGGTTGGCCGAGCGTCGTGGACAGCGTGGTCGCGAGCCCGGTCAGGCTCGGGTTCTTCGCGAGTTCATTGACGAGCGGGCGGGCGCTCGCGAGCTGCGAGGTGGTATCGGTGACCTCCTGCGGCGACAGGAACAGCAGCCCGTTGTGCTCGAAGAACGGACCGCCGCCGGGCTCGGCGACCTGGCCGATGCGGCCGGCTTCGGCGTCCTTCTGCAGTGCTTCGGTCAGGGCATGCGCGGCGGCATTCGCGAATTCGGGTGCAGGCGCTTCGACGACCGCGAGGATCGTGCCGTTGCGTTGCGGGAACGCCTTGTCGATGGCCTCGCCGAGCGCGGCCCATTGCGGTTCCGCATCGACGAGCTTGCTGATGTCGGTGTTGATCTTGAAATGCTGCGCGACATAGACGCCGCTGAGCGCGGCGATGACGAGCGACAGGACGACGACCCAGACGGGGCGTCGCACCGACCATGCAACGAGTCGGACGATGAGAGATGTCACCATGTGGCGGTGGGGAGCGGCTGGCAAGGGCAAAGTAGCCAAGTATACCGGCGCAGCGTGGCGGCGGTCGTGACGTTGGGGGTTTCTGGGCGGGAAGGAGATTTGTTCGCGACGAAGGAATCGGTACCGTTCGCCGGCTGGTTTGTAAGGGGATATTTACATAATCGGCGCCGCGCTGCTTTGTCGCGCCGCTGCGGGCCTGTGACAATCGAAGCTGAAAGGTAACAGACGGTCACGGCGGCACACCGAGGCGTCAGGCCCGGTATACTTTGCTTCGTCGGCCGGTGCAATGAACCGGTCGTTTCTTCTCATCGAGCGATATTCGTATGAAACGTCATCTGTTTGCTTTCGTCGCGGCGGCCGCCGTGTCGGTTTCCGCTTTCGCGCAGAGCGCGCCCGTCGATATCGTCCGCAATGCGGTCGAGGGCACCGTTACCGCAATGAAGGCCGATCCGTCCGCACGCGGCGGTGACATGGCGAAAGTCACGCAAGTCGTCGAGCAGCGCTTCCTGCCCGCGACCAACTTCGAGCGCACGACCCGCATCGCGGTCGGCGACGCATGGAAGCAGGCCACGCCGCAACAGCAGCAGGAGCTGTACAAGCAGTTCAAGCTGCTGATGACGCGCACCTACGCCGCGTCGCTCGCGCAGCTCGGCAGCCAGGACGCGAAGTTCTCGTTCAAGGCCGGTGGCGCGTCGGGCGCCGATGCGCTCGTACAGTCGACGGTCACCACGCCGGGCGACAGCCAGTCGGTCGGCTATCGTCTCGGCAAGGTCGGCAACGACTGGAAGATCTACGACATCGACATGTCGGGTGCGTGGCTGATCCAGGTCTACCAGGGGCAGTTCAAGAGCCAGCTCGCGTCGGGCGGGATCGACGGGCTGATCGCGTATCTGCAGAAGCACAATTCGCGGACGAACTGACGGCCGCTGCGCGGTTCGGATTTCGGATGCATGAAGGGCGCCCTCGGGCGCCCTTTTTCATGGCTGTGCGCCGGGTGCGCGTCACGCGCCGATGCCGAGCATCCGCAGGCAATCGTCGACCACCGCGTCGACGAACGCGGCACGATCCGTTTCCGGCGCCGCGATGATGTGATCGGTTGCGCCGTGCACGCCCGCATAGATCAGCAGCGCGGTGACCTGCGGATGCGCGAGCCGCCAGGTGCCGGCCCGTGCGCCGCCGTCGAGAATCGCGCCGAGCTGCTCGAGGATCGCGTTCTTGTCGGCATTCGCGCGATCGTGGTGATGGTGGTTCGCGTAGACGATGTCATGCGTGCGGTAGGTCGCCGCATAGGTTTCGATGCTGGCGCGGATCCACGCGCGCAGGCGCGCGAGCCAGTCGTCGGCGTCGCACGCGTCCACCGCGTGCTGCAGCCGGTCGAGGAACGACGACGTGTAGCGCTGCGCGAGCGCGGCGAGCATGTCGGACTTCGATTCGAAGTAGTGATAGAACGTGCCTTTCGCGACCTGCGCGTGCTCGACGATCTCGCTGATGGTCGTCGCTTCCACACCCTGCGCGAGGAACAGCGTCTCGGCCGCCGCCATCAGTTCCTCGAGGCGCACTTCCGCCGGCTTCGTGCGCGGCAGCTTGCCCGCCGGCGCGTCGTCTTTCACTGTCGTGGTCCCTGCCTTTGTCCTGTCCGTCATCGCGCGGCTCGACGCCCGTTCGTGCAAAGCCCGCAGTTTAGGCCAGCACCCCGTTCGCGGCCAACGCAATCCATTGACCGACGGTCAGTCGATATATATGATGAGAATCATTCTCATCATCGTGCCCGTGAAGGGCCGTCCGCCATGCCTCGCTACCGTCGCGCCGCACTCGTCCTGGCCGCCTGTCTCGGCACTTTTCTCGCCACGCTCGACATCAGCATCGTCAACGTCGCATTGCCGACGCTGCAGACGGCGCTCGATACCGATATCGGCGGCCTCCAGTGGGTCGTCAACGCGTATGCGCTCGCGCTGTCCGCGTTCATGCTGTCGGCCGGGCCGCTCGGCGATCGCTACGGGCACAAGCGCGTATGGCTCGTCAGCGTGATCCTGTTCACCGCCGGGTCGGTGGTCTGCGCATGCGCGGGCAGCATCGAGCCGCTGCTGATCGGGCGTGCGATCCAGGGGCTTGCCGGTGCGTTGCTGATACCGGGCGCGATGCCGATCCTCACGCATGCGTTTCCCGACGCGCGCGAGCGCGCCCGCGCGATCGGCGGATGGTCGGCATTCAGCGCGCTCGCGTTGATCCTCGGGCCGCTGGTGGGCGGCCTGCTCGTAGAGCACGGCGGATGGCAGAACATCTTCCTCGTCAACGTGCCGATCGGCATCGTGACCGTGCTGCTCGGCGCATGGGGCATTCCGGAGCGCCGGCATCCGCAGCATGCGGCGTTCGATCCGCTCGGCCAGGTGCTGAGCGTGGTCTGGCTCGGGTTGCTCACGTACGGGCTGATCGGCATCGGCGAAGCCGGCGCGTCGCACATGAAGGTGCTCGCGCCGCTGGTGGGTGCCGCGGTGGCGTTCTTCGTGTTCGTGCGTGTCGAGACGCGTGTCGAGCGGCCGCTGCTGCCGGTCTGGCTGTTTCGCGACCGGCGGCTGGTGCGCGCCAATCTCGCGTCGTTCGTGCTCGGGTTCTCGGGGTACAGCAGCCTGTTCTTCCTGTCGCTGTTCTTGCAGCAGGCGCTGGGGCGCACGCCGGCTGAGGCCGGCTGGCAACTGATGCCGCAGTTCGTGATGACGGCGATCACGTCGATGCTGTTCGGGCGCATCGCGGCGCGCATTCCGTTGCACGCGCTGATGGTGGCCGGGTACGGTTTGATCGGCGCGATGCTCGCGGTCATGGCCGGCTTCGGTGCGGGCACGCCGTATGTGCCGGTCGGTGTCGCGCTGGCGGTGCTCGGGGTCGGCATGGGGCTCGCGGTGCCCGCGACCGGCATGACCGTGATGGAACTGGCGCCGGCTGAACGCGCGGGTATGGCGTCGGCGACGATGAACGCGTTGCGTCAGACCGGGATGAGCATGGGTATCGCGGTGCTCGGCAGCATGATGAGCATCGGTGCGCTGCACCGGATGACGGCCGCGATGCAGGCGACGGGTAGCGCACAGGCGGATACGCTCGCGCGGCAAGCGGTGATGGAGCATGTGTTCGCTGCCGGCCGGCCGGAATTGCTCGGTGCGTATCGGGATGCAATGGCGCACGGGTTTTCGATTGCGGTTTTGTGCTCTGGAATCCTCAGTATTTCGATTGTGGCGATGCTGGTGGTGCGGCGTGAATCGGAGAAGCAACCGGGACGCGCGGCGGCGTGCGTGACGTCTTCACAGCCGGAATGATGTGGCGTACCGGCAGGTCGAGCCTTTCGCAGCGGATCGCCGCGTCGGGTGTGCCTACCTTCGCCGATGCTCCACGGCGAACTTGATCAGCTCGGCCTGCCCTTCGATCTCGAGCTTGCGCTTCAAATTGAGCCGGTGCGTCTCGACCGTGCGTACCGACAGCCCCGTCTGTTGCGCGATTTGCTTGCTCGACAGTCCTTCCGCCAGCGCATCGAGGATGTCGCGTTCGCGCGGCGTGAGCCGGTCGAGCGGCGATGCGATCGCGCGCGCGTGGATCATCCGCGCGGCGAGCCCTTCGCTGAAGAACGTCTGGCCGGCCAGCACCGCGCCGATCGCGCGCACGATCTCGCTCGCGGGCGAATCCTTCAGCAGGTAGCCGCTCGCGCCGGCGCGCACGGCCTGCGTCACGTATTCGATGTTGTCGTGCATCGACAGCATCAGCACGCGGATGCCCGGAAAGCGTTCGTGGAACACGCCCGCGAGCGTGATGCCGTTCATCCCGTTCATGCCGACGTCCATCAGCGCGAGATCGGGTTCGAGCGACGCGGCGAGCGCGAGCGCTTCGTCGGCGTTGCCGGCTTCGCCGACCACGGACAGGTCGGCCGCTTCGAGCCGCATCCGCAAGCCGTCGCGCACGAGCGGGTGATCGTCGACGAGCAGCAGTCGGGCGACGGGTCGGGCGGTGTCGGGGGCGCTCATGGGCGAAAGGTCTCCTGTGATGGGGGCGTCGTTACGCGGTGCCCGGCAGCGGCACGCGCGCGGCGACGATCGTGTGGCCGACCTGCGACGTGATCGTCAGCATGCCGCCGAGCGCGTCGAGGCGCTCGCGCATGTTGCGCAGGCCGATGCCGCGGCGCGCGTCGGCCTGCGAGCGTTCGGCGTCGAAGCCGCAGCCGTTGTCGGCGATGGTCAGCGTGACGGATTGCGCGCCGACGTCGAGCGTGACGGCCGCGCGCGACGCCTGCGCATGATGCACGATGTTGCTGAGCGCTTCCTGCGCGATCCGGAACAGCGCGGTGTTGACCGCCGCGGGCAGCGGCCGGGCGCCGCTGTGCGCGACCTGCGTATAGCCGATGTCGATGCCGCTTTCGGCGCCGAGTTCGCGCACCAGCTGCTCGAGTGCCGCCGCGAGGCCGAGATCGTCGAGCATCGCGGGACGCAGCGCATGCGAGATGCGCCGCACTTCGCGCAGCGTGTCGCCGAGCCGCACGACGCCCGATGTCAGCGCCTGCTCGGCCTCGGGCATGCGCGCCGAGCCGCGTTCGAAGCGTGCGAGCGCGGATTCGAGCATCAGCTTTGCGGACACCATCATCTGGCTGATCCCGTCATGCAGCTCGCGCGACAGCCGCGCCCGCTCCTGCTCCTGCGATTCGACGACGCGCTGCGCGAGCAGCTTGAGCTTCGCGTCGGCACTGCGCGACTCGCTGACGTTCAGCACCAGCGCGCACACGACGATCGCCGCCGCGCCCGTGAGCGCGATCGCGGTGAGCCAGCTCATCGTGCGCTCGATGTTCGCGGACGCGCGCGCGTCGATGCGCTGCAGCGCGGTGTCGACGTCGTCGAGATAGATGCCGGTGCCGACCATCCAGCCCCAGCGTTCGAGCGCGACGACGTAGCCGAGCTTCGGCGCGACGCGGCCCGTCGACGGCCGCTGCCACGCGTAGCGCACGTAGCCGCCGCCGCTCGACGCCGTGCCGATCAGCTTCTGGATCGTCAGCGCGCCCTGCGGGTCGCGCATCGACCAGTAGTTGTGGCCGACGCGCTCGGGCTCGCGCGGATGCATCAGCGAATTGCCGTGCAGGTCGTACACGAAGAAATAGCCGTCCGGGCCGAAATCCATCTTCTGCAGCATCGCGAGTGCCTGCATGCGCAGCAGCGCGTCGTCGCGCGCGTTGCGGCCGCTCGCGTCGTAGAGCGGCATGATCGCGCTCGTCGCGAGCTCGACGTAGTGCTTCAGCTCGACTTCCTTGCTCGACAGGTACGCGGCCTGGATCGTCGCGTGCTGCGTGCGCGCGAGGGACGTCGCCTGCTGGCGCACGCCGAAGCCGATGCCGGCAATCGCGAGCAGGAACGGCACGATGGCCAGAAGGAAGATCTTTGCCTTGAGTCTCATGGTGGTGCGAAGCGGCCGCGCACCCGCGCGGGCCGGCCGGGCTCGTCAGCCGTGCGGCGGCGTGTCGAGGCGACATTGTCGGCGATTTTGCGCACGGGAGGCGACAGCGGCCCGGTGGGCGCCCTGCCGCCGCTCGGCGGCTGCCCGTTCAGGCCTGCCGCGCCGCGAGGCCGCCGGAAGCCGCCGTGTGCACGACGATGCGGTTGCGCCCGCCTTCCTTCGCGCGATACAGCGCGTCGTCGGCCAGCTTCAGCGCGCCCTGCATGTCGTCGTCGTGTTCGGGATAGCTGGTCGTCACGCCGATGCTCACCGTCAGGCGGCCCGACGTGCCGGCGTCGTGCCGGATGCCGAGATCGAGGATACCCGTGCGGATCGCCTCGGCGATCGTCACAGCGCCGTCCGTGTCGATGTCGGGCAGCACCACGACGAACTCCTCGCCGCCGTAGCGCGCCGCATAGTCGGCCGGGCGGCGCAGGCAGCCGGCGATGCAGTGGCCGACCGCGGCGAGCGCGTCGTCGCCGGCCTGGTGCCCCTGCGTGTCGTTGTAGCGCTTGAAGTAATCGACGTCGATGAACAGCAGCGACAGCACGTGCTGCGAGCGCGCGGCACGGCGCCATTCGCGCGCGAGCGTGACGTCGAGCATCCGGCGGTTGTCGAGGCCCGTGAGACCGTCGGTGCGCGCGAGTGCCTGCAGCTCGGTTTCCGCGCGGTGGCGTTTGCGCAGCTGCACGTCGAGCAGCAGCGACAGGCCGACGAAGCCGATCGCGAGCGCGGCCATCACGGAGCCGATCGGAATCGCACGGTCGTACCACGCGGCGTAGGTATCGGCTTCCGAGCGCGCGATCATGATGATGAGCGGCAGGTTCTCGAGGTGCCGGAACACGTACAGGCGCCGCACGCCGTCGATCGACGCCGTATCGGCGAAGCTGCCTTCGCTGGCGGTCATGAAGTGCCGGAACGTGCTGGCGCGGCTGATGTCCCGGCCGACGATCTTGGGATCGTACGGCTCGCGCGCGAGCATCCGGCCATCGGTGTTGATCAGCGCGATCGAGCCGCGATCGCCCAGCGACAGGCGCGAGAACAGGTTCTGGAAATATTCGAGCCGGATCGACATCACCGCGACGCCACCGAACGAGCCGTCGGGCTTCGTGATGCGCCGGCTGAGCGCGATGCTCGGCGAGCCGTCGCGCAGCCGCGAATGATACGGGGGGCTGACGTACAGGCCGGCGTCGGGGTGGTCGCGGTGCACCGTGAAGTACGGTTCGTTGCCGAAGTTGGCCTTGCGCGGCACGTCGCTCTTGCCGTCGACCTCGATGTCACCCTTCGCATCGAGCACATAGATGCCGCCAAGGTACTTGGCCGTCGTCGCACGGTCGAACAGCACCTGGCGGCGCAGCGGCATCGGCAGCTTGACGACATCCGGGTCGTTCTCGCCTTCGACGACGGCCTGCAGCGACAGCGAATAGATCTCGATGTTGCGCTCGATGTCCCACGACGCCATCAGCGCAAGATTCTGCTGCATCGCGGCAGAGCGGTCGCGCGCGTCGATGCGGCCCTGGTACAGCACGATCCCGCACAGGAGCAGCAGGACCAGCGCGATCAGCAGCCCGGTATAGAAGATCAGGTGCGGCAGCAGGAACCGGCGCAGATGAGCGGCGACACGGCTCGTCAGGCCGGATTCGCTGGGCATTGCGTAGTCGGTTTCTGCCATGGTCGGTGGATCGATGGGCATTGCCGCCGGGGGCGGGCCGATGCGATTGTTCGTAAGACGTGCCGGCGGCGATCCGTTACGCGGCCATTCCGACGCCTTCCTGCCGGCCGGCGGAGAAAATCGGCGCCGATTATCGGTAATCGCGGCCAGATATACCGGTAAATCAAGTATTCACTGGTGACATCTGCGCCGATTCTACGATCGGACGAATCGGGCAGCGCGAATGCAACGGAGTATAGCGCGCGCGTTTGCGCGCGCGAAAAATGTTGCGGGCCGTTGATCCGGATCAAATTACAGTGAAATCTCGCGCTTGCGAATATCGGGCAGAGCGTTCCAGCACAAGGCTTTGCGGGATGAACGACCGTGCCGCGCGGCATGCGGACGTCGATTCCATCCGGTTAACGGCACTCGAACGGGAAAAATGAAGGCGTGCGATATACGCCGATTATTCGTTTCAACGGCCCGGCGAGCGCGAAAATGAAAACGGGCGGCCGTTACGGCCGCCCGTTTCGTGAAGCAGGTGCGGGCTTCCGGCATGCCGGAAGCCCGCAGCACGCGGATGCTTATCCGCCGTGCTGTTGCGCCTTGAACGCGAGCCGGAACCGGTGCAGCAGCGGCTCGGTATAGCCGCTCGGCTGCGACGTGCCCTGCAGCGCGAGTGCGCACGCGGCCTTGAACGCGGTCGACTGATCGTAGCCGGGCGCCATCGGGCGATAGTTCGGGTCGCCGGCGTTCTGCTGGTCGACGACGCGCGCCATCCGCTTGAACACGTCGAGCACGAATGCCTCGGTGATCACGCCGTGGCGCAGCCAGTTCGCGATGTGCTGGCTCGAAATGCGCAGCGTCGCGCGATCTTCCATCAGGCCGACGTCGTGGATGTCGGGCACCTTCGAGCAGCCGACGCCCTGTTCGACCCAGCGCACGACGTAGCCGAGGATGCCCTGCGCGTTGTTCTCGACTTCGCTCAGGATTTCGGCCTCGCTCCACGCGGCGCGCTCGACGACCGGCACGGTCAGCAACCCTTCGAGCAGCGTGTCGCGTTCGCTCGTGTACGGCGTCTTTTCGAGTTCCTGCTGGACGGCCTGCACGTCGACCAGGTGGTAGTGCAGCGCGTGCAGCGTCGCGGCGGTCGGCGACGGCACCCAGGCGGTGTTCGCGCCGGCGCGCGGATGCGCGATCTTCTGCTCGAGCATCGCGTGCATCAGGTCCGGCATCGCCCACATGCCCTTGCCGATCTGTGCGCGGCCGCGCAGGCCGGCCGACAGCCCGGCGAGCACGTTGTTGCGCTCGTACGACTGGATCCACGCCGACGATTTCATGTCGCCCTTGCGGATCATCGGGCCCGCTTCCATCGCGGTGTGCATCTCGTCGCCGGTGCGATCGAGGAAGCCGGTGTTGATGAACGCCACGCGCGCGGCGGCCGCGGCGATACACGCGGCGAGGTTCACGCTGGTGCGGCGCTCCTCGTCCATGATGCCCATCTTCAGCGTGTTGCGCGGCAGGTTGTACAGATCCTCGATGCGCGCGAACAGCGTATCGGCGAACGCGACTTCGACCGGGCCGTGCATCTTCGGCTTCACGATGTAGATCGAGCCGGTGCGCGAGTTGCGCTTCGCCTTCAGGTCGTGCAGCGAGCACAGCACCGTGACGACGCCGTCGAGGATCCCTTCCGGAATCTCGTTGCCGTCGCGGTCGAGCACCGCGCCGTTGGTCATCAGGTGGCCGACGTTGCGCACGAACAGCAGCGAGCGGCCGTGCAGCGACAGCGTGCCGCCATCGGGCGTGGTGTACTCGCGGTCGGCGTTCAGGCGGCGTGTAAAGCTCTTGCCGCCCTTCGCGACTTCCTCGACCAGCGTGCCCTGCATCAGCCCGAGCCAGTTGCGATAGAGCTGGACCTTGTCGTCGGCGTCCACCGCCGCGACCGAATCCTCGCAGTCGATGATCGTGCTGACCGCGGCTTCGAGCACGACGTCCTTCACGTTCGCGAGATCGGCGCGGCCGATCGGCGTCGACGCGTCGATCTGGATCTCGAGGTGCAGGCCGTTGTGCTTCAGCAGGATCGCGGACGGCGCGTCGGCCGCGCCCTGGTAGCCGACGAACTGCGCCGGCTGCGCGAGATGCACGACGCCCTTCGCGGTTTCGACGGCGAGCTGGCCGTCCTGCACGCGGTAGCGCAGCGCGTCGCGGTGCGAGCCGCTCGCGAGCGGCGCCGCGTTGTCGAGCACGTTGCGCGCGTAGTCGACCACGCGCTGGCCGCGCGTCGGGTTGTAGGTCGCGGTGCGTTCGGCGCCGCCGTCTTCAGGCAGCGCATCGGTGCCGTACAGCGCGTCGTACAGGCTGCCCCAGCGCGCGTTCGCGGCGTTCAGCGCATAGCGCGCGTTCGACAGCGGCACGACGAGCTGCGGGCCGGCCTGCGTGGCGATCTCGCTGTCGACGTTTGCGGTGGCTGCCGCGACGTTCGACGGGACCGGCACGAGGTAGCCGATCTGTTCGAGGAACGCGCGATACGCGGCGTGGTCGCGCACCGGGCCGGGGTGCGCGCGGTGCCAGGTGTCGAGTTCCTGCTGCAGGCGGTCGCGTTCCGCGAGCAGTTCGCGGTTGCGCGGCGCCAGGTCGTGCACCAGGGCCGAGAAACCGCTCCAGAACGCGGCCTTGTCGATGCCGGTGCCCGGCAACGCTTCGTTTTCAATGAACTGGCTCAGCGCTGGCGCGACTTGCAGTCCTGCTTGGTCGATCATCGTCAATCCTCCCGGGGAATAAAGATTCGCGCGCGGCTTTGGCTGGTTATACCGCGACGCTTTGTGTGCCGGCGCGGGCGATCTGCGCGTCCTGTTCGGACTTTACGCCAGACACGCCGATCGCGCCCGCAATCCGGCCGCCGACCGTGACCGGCACGCCGCCTTCGAGCAGCCCCGTCAGCGGCACGCTGAGAAACGCGGTGCGGCCACCGTTGATCATATCCTCATACGCCTTCGTCTCGCGTCGGCCGAGCGCCGCCGCGCGCGCCTTGTCCTGCGCGATACAGGCGGTGGCCGGCGATGCGCCGTTCAGGCGTGCAAACGCGAGCAGGTGGCCGCCGTCGTCGACGATGGCGATCGATACGGCCCAGCCGTGCCGGTCCGCTTCCGCGCGGGCGGTGGCGAGCATGCGGTCCGCATCGGCGAGTTCGAGTTCGGGTTTCGTCTGCATGGCATTCCTCCGGAATCAGGTCAGTTGACGAGTTGGTTGTCGACGAGCTCGATCCAGTGGCGCACAGGCGTGCGGCCCGCGCCGTTCAGGTGAGTCTGGCAGCCGACGTTGGCCGTGACAATCAGGTCCGGCCGCGCGGCTTCGAGCGCATCGAGCCGGTTGTCGCGCAGTTTCGTCGCGAGTTCGGGCTGGGTCAGCGAATACGTGCCGGCCGAACCGCAGCACAGATGGCCGTCGGCGACATTCGTCAGATCGAAGCCGAGCCGCGTCAGGATGCGTTCGACCGCGCCGCCGAGGCGCTGCGCGTGCTGCAGCGTGCACGGGCAGTGCACCGCGATGCGGCGTGGCGTCGAACCGGCCAGCGCGTCGAGCGGCTCGGCGCCGATCACCTCGGCGAGATCGCGTGCGAGCGCGCTGACGCGTCGTGCTTTCTCCGCATAGACGGGGTCGGAGCGCAGCAGGTCGCCGTATTCCTTGACGAAGGCGCCGCAGCCGCTCGCCGTCAGCACGATCGCTTCCGCACCCGCTTCGATCGCGGGCCACCATGCGTCGATGTTGCGGCGTGCGCGGGCGAGGCCGGCGTCCTGTGCGTTCAGGTGATATTCGGTCGCGCCGCAGCAGCCGGCTTCGCGCGCGGGGCTCACGCTGATGCCGAGCCGGTCGAGCACGCGCGCGGCGGCCGCGTTGGTGTTCGGCGACAGCGACGGCTGCACGCAGCCCTCGAGCATCAGCACGCGTCGCGTATGGCGCACGGGCGGGCGCGGTGCGGCCGCGGGAACCGCAGCCGGGATCTTGTCCTGCAACGTGCCGGGCAGCAGCGGGCGCAGCGCGCGGCCGGCCTTCAGCAACGCGGCGAAGGTCGCCGGGCGCGGCACGACGTGGCGCAGCCCCGCGCGCAGCAGGCGCTCGCGCGCGGGCCGCTGCACACGCTTCTCGGCCTCCGCGCGGCCGATGTCGAGCAGCGTGTGATAGCGCACGCCGGACGGGCAGGTCGTCTCGCAGTTGCGGCACGTCAGGCAGCGGTCGAGATGCTGCTGCGTGCGTTTGCCGCACGGTTCGCCTTCGAGCAGTTGCTTGATCAGGTAGATGCGCCCGCGCGGCCCGTCGAGCTCGTTGCCGAGCACCTGGTAGGTCGGGCAGGTCGCGTTGCAGAAGCCGCAGTGCACGCACGCGCGCAGGATCGCTTCCGCTTCGTCGGCCCGGGCAAGGGCCTTGCTTGCTTCGCTGAGATTGGTTTGCATCGGCGGTCGGGATCGGGTTCGCGTCAGAAGTCGGCGTACAGGCGGCCGGGATTGAAAATCGCATGCGGGTCGAGCTGCGCCTTGAGCTGCCGGTGTACGCGCAACAACGCGGGCGGCAGCGGCTGGAACGGCTCGCGCGTCGTGCCCGGTGTGAAGCAGGTCGCGTGCCCGCCCCATTGCGCGGCGAGCCGCTGCACGTCGGCCGGCGCGGCATCGCTCTTCAGCCAGCGCTGTGCGCCGCCCCAGTCGGCAAGCAGCGCGCCGGGCAACGCGTCGAGCGGCGCGGCGGCCGGCACCGAGACGCGCCACAGCGGGCGCGGATCGTCGAAGAACGGCAGCGCCAGGTCGCGCAGCCGTGCCCAGAACGCATCGTCGCGCTCGTCCATGCGCTCGCCGCCGATCGTGTCGCGCGCGGCCTTCACCGAGCCCTCGCCGCCTTCGATCCGCACCCGCAGCACGCCGTTCGCGTGGCATGCGCCCGCGAGCGGCAGCCCCGCGCGCCGCCATGCGGCGACGCGCTGCACGGCTTCGTCCACGGCAAGCGGCAATGCGAGATCGCCCGTCGCACGCGGCTTCGGCAGCACCTTCAGCGACACCTCGGTCACGACGCCGAGACAGCCGAAGCTGCCGGCGAGCAGCCGCGACACGTCGTAGCCCGCGACGTTCTTCATCACCTCGCCGCCGAAACGCAGGTGCTTCGCGTGGCCGGTAATCACGCGGCAGCCGAGCACGAAGTCGCGCACCGCGCCGGCCCAAGGGCGGCGCGGGCCCGACAGCGCCGCCGCGAACATGCCGCCGACCGTTGCCGCGCCGCCGAACGTGGGCGGCTCGCACGGCAGCATCTGGCCGGCCGCGTCGAGCATCGCTTCGAGTTCGGCGAGCGGCGTGCCCGCGCGCGCGGTGATGACGAGTTCGGTCGGGTCGTACGACACGACGCCGCGATGCGTGCGCACGTCGAGCATGCGGCCTTCGACGGGGCGGCCGAGGAACGCCTTCGTGCCGGCGCCGCGGATGTGCAGTGGCTGGCGGTCGTGGATCGCCGCGTCGACCTGGGCGACGAGCGCCGCGCTGTCGTCGATCGATTCGATTTCGCGTCGCATCAGAAGCGCTCCAGTTCGGGAAACGGCAGCTTGCCGTGATGGACGTGCATCGCGCCGAATTCGGCGCAGCGGTGCAGCGTCGGGATGTTCTTGCCGGGATTGAGCAGGCCCTGCGGATCGAACGCGGCCTTCACCGCGTGGAAGAACGTGATTTCGTCGGCGTTGAACTGCACGCACATCTGGTTGATCTTCTCGCGCCCGACGCCGTGCTCGCCGGTGATGCTGCCTCCCGCCGCGACGCACAGCTCTAGGATCTTTCCGCCGAGCGCTTCCGCACGGTCGAGTTCACCGGGCCGGTTCGCATCGAACAGGATCAGCGGATGCATGTTGCCGTCGCCCGCGTGGAATACGTTCGCGACCGGCAGCCCGAATTTGGCGGACAGCGCGGCGATCCCCTCGAGCACGCGCGGCAGCTCGCGGCGCGGGATCGTGCCGTCCATGCAGTAGTAGTCGGGCGACATGCGGCCGACCGCCGGGAACGCGTTCTTGCGGCCGGCCCAGAAGCGCTGGCGCTCGGCTTCGTCGCGTGCGACGCGGATCTCGGTTGCGCCCGCGTCGCGCAGCAGCGCGGCGACGCGTTCGGCGTCTTCGTCGACGTCGGTCGGCGAGCCGTCGAGCTCGCACAGCAGGATCGCCTGCGCGTCGACCGGATAGCCCGCGTGGATGAAATCCTCCGCCGCGCGGATCGCGAGGTTGTCCATCATCTCGAGGCCGCCGGGGATCACGCCCGCGCCGATGATTCGCGCGACCGCGGCGCCCGCTTCCGCGACATCGTCGAAGCTCGCCATCAGCACCTTCACGCTCGGCGGCTTCGGCAGCAGCTTCACGGTCACTTCCGTGACGATGCCGAGCATCCCTTCCGAGCCGGTGAACAACGCGAGCAGGTCGAAGCCGGGTGCGTCGAGCGCGTCGGCGCCGAGCGTGAGCGTATCGCCGTCGATCGTCAGGATCTCGACCTTCAGGATGTTGTGCACCGTGAGCCCGTATTTCAGGCAGTGCACGCCGCCGGCGTTCTCGGCGACGTTGCCGCCGATCGAGCACGCGATCTGCGACGACGGATCGGGCGCGTAGTAGAGGCCGTGCGGCGCGGCTGCCTGCGAGATCGCGAGGTTGCGCACGCCGGGCTGCACGCGCGCGACGCCGGCATCGGGGTCGATGTCGAGAATCCTGTTGAACTTCGCCATCACGAGCAGGAGGCCCTTCTCGAGCGGCATGGCGCCCCCCGACAGTCCGGTGCCCGCGCCGCGCGCGACCACCGGCACGCCGAGCGCGGCCGCGACGCGCAGCACCGCGCGCACCTGCTCGACCGTGTCGGGCAGCACGACCGCGAGCGGCACCGTGCGGTACGCGGCGAGGCCGTCGCATTCGAACGGCTTGAGCGCCTCGCGTTCATGCAGCACGTCGAGGCCGGGCGCCGCCGCGTGCAGCGCGGCGACGAGCGTGTCGCGGCCGACGGTCGCCAGCGGGCCGTCGATTCGTTCGTCGTAGGTGAAACTCATCGGGGTGTCTCCGTCTCCTTCATGCGGCGGCCACGCGATGGGCGGTGCGCCGGATGGACGGGATTCTTGGCGGGCAGCGTGTGCGTGTCCAGATGTGCTTGGCGTGGTCATACCAGTTTTTGAAAGGCGACTCGAAAGCCGCTGCGATCTCTGCCTTTGAGTCCAATAGCTGAAAGGGTTTGTGAGAAAATCGCCGATATCCTTCCGAAGTGGTCATACCAGTATGGAAATGCAGGATCGAGCGGGCCCGGCGCGGAACGTGGCCGACGTCGTTGCCGAGCGCATCGAGAAGCTGATCGTCGACGGCGTGCTGAAGGCCGGGCAGGCGCTACCGTCCGAACGGCGGCTGACCGAGAAGCTCGGCGTATCGCGCACGGCCGTGCGCGAAGGAATGAAGCTGCTGCGTGCGCGCGGCATCATCGACACCACGCACGGCAAGGGCTCGTTCGTGGCGAGCCTGACCCCGCAACGCGAGATCACGCCGATGATGCATCTGCTCGGCTCGCAGCCGCGCACGCTGTACGACCTGTTCGAAGTGCGCGGGATGCTCGAGACGGAGGCTGCGCGGCTCGCGGCGCTGCGCGGCACGCCCGCCGATTTCATCCTGATCAAGCGTCGCTACGAGGAGATGACCGCGGCCGATGCGCAGGATCTCGATCCGGCCGCGCGCGCGAAGCTCGATCATGCGTTTCATCTCGCGATTTGCGAGGCGTCGCATAACCCGGTGCTCGTGAATACGCTGCAGTCGTTGACCGATCTGCTGCTCAGTTCGGTGTTTGCGTCGGTGAACAATCTCTATCACCGCGAGCCGTTGAAGAAGCAGATCGACCGGCAGCATGCGCGGCTCTATAACGCGGTGACCGGGCGGCTGCCTGACCAGGCGCGCAAGGCGGCGAGCGAACATATTCGTCAGTGCGTCGAGTATCTGCGGGAGATCGAGCTGGAAGAGCAGCGGCTCGTGCGGTCGACGTTGAGGCTTGAAGGCTGGACGTGATGTCGGCGGCGCGTTGCGCTGTGTCTTGATGCGCATCACGCACAGCGGGCCGTCTGGCGACGCGTGTCACATGGCTATGTCAGACTGTGAGCCATTCTTCGTGTGGCCCGCTGTCGTCCGCCATGATGCGTGGCGCAGTCGCGTGAGCAGTGCCTGACGGCATCACGCAGGACGAACCGGTGCGCCACCCTTCCCGAAACGGAGGACATCGCATGTCGAACCGGACCCACGACGACGGGCACGACGCCCGTCCCACCCAGGCGGCGGACAAATCCGCCGATGCGCAGCGCGACGCGTTGCTTGCGTTGCTGAATGAGCTGCTGGAAGCCGAGCGCGCCGGCGCGCGGGTTGCGTCGGAGACGGCGGCGGAAATCGGCGATCCCGAACTTCATCGGCTGGTAGCCGGTATTCGGCAGGATGAGGCGCACTGGTGTGCGGTGCTGGTCGATGCGATCCGGTCGCTCGATGCGACGCCGACGCATGCCACAGGTGCGTTCTATGAGAAGGCGATGGCGATCGAGGATTTGCCGGAGCGGCTGGCGTTCCTGAATCGCGGGCAGCGGTGGGTCGTGCGGAAGTTGCAGGCATTGCTGCCGACGCTCGCGCAACCGGACATGCATCATGCGCTCACGCAGATGCTCGTGTCGCACGAGAAGAACATCGGGTCGGTCGATGTGCAGTTGCGGATCAAGGGCGGCGAACCGGGCGCAGTGTAGCGGCAGCAGGTGGGGAAACGTTCATCGCGGATTGCCGCGGCTGCGGCCTCCTGGCCCGCAAGCGCCGCTCGGCAGCGCAACGCTTCGATGAGCCCGGCTCGACGATCACTCGGCCTGTGCCGGCGCGGGATACGGATCGCAACCCTTTCGATAGGCCTCTGAAGGCCCGCCGCGCGGGCCTGAATCCAGCCAGCCCAGGTTGAACTGGGTATGGCTGTAGCGGCACCGCAGCGTTGGCGCGCCGGACACGGTCTTGTCATCCAGGGTCAGGGTGTCCAGTTTGAGCGGCACTGACGGAAACACGACCTCCGCCAGCGTGATCTGATTCGCGGGGTGTTTGACCTGATACTTGTCGAGCCACCATTCCTCTGCCTTGCCGGAAACGACGCGATAGCCGGTAAAGGACATCCTTGTCTGCGTGTAATAGAGTGCCATTGGCTGGTTCAACCGTGCATCGTTGCCGGCTTCGAAGTGAAACAGCTTGCTGGGAACGTATAGATCGGTGGGGTGCTCGCCGGTGTTCGGTTTGAACTTGGGCGGGTTGACGAAAACCCATTGATGATCGTCGTCGTAGATCACCAGTTGCACGTCGATATCTGCGGGGTAAACGAGATCGTTGAAGCTCTCGATGTGCATGTCACGGCTTCCCTGCACGTAACGATAGGCGCTATTTTTGCTGAGCAGTTCTTCCGGATCTGCGAGCACGATTTTGGGATGATGGCCGAACGAACCCACCAGGCGATAGCGCGTACCCGGTACATACGCAGAGAGCGGGCGACGGATGGGGATATCCACATTCTTGACATTCCAGTTGATCGCACGAGCGTCGATCAGGTTTTTCCAGTCAGGCGGTGTGCCTGTCTTCAACGCCACCAGATTTTGCCAGGGGCACACGTCCGATGCTGCACTGCAATCCTGATAGATGTAAAAACTGATTCCGTCGCGTTCCAGTGTCAGCCAGGGTTGCGGATCGGCAGGAAAGCGATATGTCGCATTGTATTTGTGCGTCTCGACATTCGGCATGATCAAGGGCGGGCAGCCCGCCAGCAACGCACATATCGGCGCCAATGCAAGCCACATTGCCGCTTTCGAATACTTGGACCTGGGATTCCCGGAATGCATGTTCATATCGTTTCGTCGTTGTTGTTGTCGAGTCGCTGTTACTGATTTCGACGATTGTCTTGTTTGTCGCCGGCGACCTTGGCGACATTCTCGCTTCGAATGTGTCGAATATTGATTCCGGAAGCAAGTCTGTCAACTGCTATAGATTGCAGGTTCCGGGGTTTCGCGGTACATCTCGCCCGCTCAATCCACGAGCGACAACCTGAAAGAGAGCGCCCGTCGAAACGGATGACCTCGCGATTCGCAGCGCGAGCGACGCCCGTGCGAGTGTGATTCCCCGTTCTTCGGTCGCGCCGCCCGGCGATCCCGGCCGGATTCTTGCCGCGCCCGGCATAACGAGCGGCGTGCCCGCCGGCTTCAACCGCCTTCGACGAGCCGCATCACGATGCTTCTGGCCGATTCGAGATGCGCGACCGTCATCGCACGAGCCGCACGCGCATTGCGTTCGCGGCACGCCTGCAGGATCCCCTCGTGCTCGACCTGGAACGAAGGCGTATCCGCGAGCAGCGTGGCCTGCAGGCGCTCATACCGTTCGACCTGACTGCGCAGCTCCGCGATCGTCCTCAACTGCCGCGCGTTGCCGCAGCATGAATACAGCAGCGCGTGGAATTCGCGGTTCAGTTCGCCCTGCCGGCGCGCCACGGCCGCATCGCCGAGCAGGCGATGGACGAGTTCGGCGCGCGCGAGCGTCTCGTCGTCGAGCCGCTTCACGCTCCGGTAGATCGCATCACCTTCGAGCAGCGCGCGCAGGTCGTAGATCTCCTGCACGTCGGACGCCGTCAGCATGCGCACGACAGCGCCGCGATTCCTGAAGATGTCCAGCAATCCTTCGCGTTCCAGGCGCTGGATCGCCTCGCGCATCGGAATCCGGCTGATGCCGAACCGGTCGGCCAGGTCGCGCTCGACGAGCCGCTCGCCAGCTTCCAGCTCGCCGTTGATGATCATGTCCCGCAACGAGGCGGCAACCGCGTCCGCGGTGGAATCGAGTTTGGCTTCCATGCCTGCATGTTCCGTCAATTTGGAATAATGGTATACCAAACGGCAATCCGATGCCAAAATGGCGAGCGCAGGCGGGCTCGTACAACGACATCCGGCCCGGTCGAAGCAACCCACATCAATGGAGAGCGCAATGGCATCTGGCGAACACAAGTATCGCGTCGCAGTCGAGTGGACGGGCAATCGCGGCACCGGCACGTCGGGGTATCGCGAATACGGGCGGGATCACGTGATCCGGGCCGGTTCCAAGCCGGATATTCCCGGTTCGTCGGACGCGGCGTTTCGCGGCGACGCGTCGCGCTGGAATCCGGAAGACCTGCTGCTGGCGTCGGCATCGGCATGCCACAAGCTCTGGTACCTGCACCTGTGTTCCGACGCGGGGATCCGCGTGCTCGCCTATGTCGACAACGCGGAAGGCACGATGATCGACAGCCCCGATGCGGGCCGCTTCACGGAAATCGTGCTGCGCCCGCACGTGACGATCCAGGCCGGCGACGATCGCGAGCGGGCGGAACATCTGCACCATGATGCGCACGCGCAGTGCTATATCGCGAACTCGGTCAATTTTCCGATCCGCTGCGAGCCGGTCGTCGTGTTCGCCGCCGCGTGACGTTCGCGCGCCCGGCGATCCAGCGGGCGTTGCAGACCGAAGGGCTCGCGCAGCCCTGGGTGTAACGCGTGACCGGGGACGCGTGCGCGTCAGCCGGCGCGCATCGGTTCCGGGCAATCCGGAGACGGCTGCGACGCCGCGTCGCCCGCGCGAGGGTCACAGCTCGACGCCGTACACCTCTCGCGCCGCCGCGCGGATCGCGTCGGCCATCACCGCGACGGCCGGCGAATGCAGCCGGTCGGTGCGCGTGATGATCCCGAAATCGTCCATCCGGCAATCCATCTCCAGCGGCAGTACCGTGACGATCCCGTGTCGCGCGTAGTAGTGCGCGACGTCCTCGGCCAGCACCGCGATCATGTCGCTCTGTTCGAGCAGTTGCGTGATGAACAGCAGCGCGGACGTCTCGACGAGGTTCGCCGGCGGCGCGAGGCTCGCGCGCTGGAACACGAGTTCGAAGCGGTGGCGCAGCACGCTTCCGGCCGGCGGCACGACCCATGCGGCGCGCTGCACGTCCGCGAGCGACAGCGGCGCCAGCGCGAGCAGCGGATGGCCCGGCCGCACGACCGCAGCGACCGGCTCGCCGGTCAGCGGTTCGTAGCGAAGGTGAAGCTTGTCGTGTTCGGCGGAGAGCCGGCCGAGCACGATGTCGATCTTCTCCTGCGCGAGATGTTCGAGCAGCACGTTGCTGGTGTCGATCTCGACTGACACATGCAGGCCGGCATGCGTGCCCTTCACGGCGGCGACGGCCGGCGGCACGAGCCGCAGGCCCGGCGACGTGATCGCCCCCACCGCCACGTGCCCGAGATGGCCGGCCTTCAGCGCGGCCAGTTCTTCGTGCGCCTGGTCGAGGCTGCCGAGCGCGGCGCGCGCATGGCGGATCAGCGCGTCGCCGTACAGCGTCGGCCGCATCCCGCGCGGCAGGCGCTCGAACAGCACCGCGCCGATCGATTCCTCGAGTTCGCGCAGCAGCTTCGATGCGGCCGGCTGCGTCATGTTCAGCGCGGCCGCCGCGCGGTGAATGCTGCCTTCGTCGGCGAGCGCGACGACCAGCAGAAGCTGGCGCGTCTTCAGGCGGCCACGGTTTCCCCACGGGCTGGCATCGGGCATCGTACGGGTTTATATCGATATCGAAATAGGTATCGTAATCGCCCAAAACGTCATTAGCGAGTTATCAAAATTCTGCCTAGACTGCGCCGGTATCCCGTCACCACAGGACTGACGATGTCGGCAACAAAACCCAGGCTGCGCTCCGCCCAATGGTTCGGCACGAACGACAAGAACGGCTTCATGTACCGGAGCTGGATGAAGAACCAGGGCATCCCCGATCACGAGTTCGATGGCCGGCCGATCATCGGCATCTGCAATACGTGGTCCGAACTGACGCCGTGCAATGCGCACTTCCGCAAGCTCGCCGAGCACGTGAAGCGCGGGATCTCCGAGGCGGGCGGCTTCCCGGTCGAATTCCCGGTGTTCTCGAACGGCGAATCGAACCTGCGCCCGTCGGCGATGCTCACGCGCAACCTCGCGTCGATGGACGTCGAAGAGGCGATCCGCGGCAACCCGATCGACGCGGTCGTGCTGCTCGCCGGCTGCGACAAGACCACGCCCGCGCTGCTGATGGGGGCGGCGAGCTGCGACGTGCCGGCGATCGTCGTGTCGGGCGGCCCGATGCTGAACGGCAAGCTGGAAGGCAGGAACATCGGCTCGGGCACCGCCGTGTGGCAACTGCACGAAGCGCTGAAGGCCGGCGAGGTCGACCTGCATCACTTCCTGTCGGCCGAAGCCGGCATGTCGCGCTCGGCCGGCACCTGCAACACGATGGGCACCGCGTCGACGATGGCGTGCATGGCCGAGGCGCTCGGCGTCGCGCTGCCGCACAACGCGGCGATTCCGGCCGTCGATTCGCGCCGCTACGTGCTCGCGCACATGTCCGGCATCCGCATCGTCGAGATGGCGCTGGAAGGGCTCGTGCTGTCGAAGATCCTCACGCGCGCGGCGTTCGAGAACGCGATCCGCGCGAATGCGGCGATCGGCGGCTCGACCAACGCGGTGATCCACCTGAAGGCGATCGCGGGCCGCATCGGCGTGCCGCTCGAACTGGAAGACTGGATGCGTATCGGCCGCGACACGCCGACGATCGTCGACCTGATGCCATCGGGGCGCTTCCTGATGGAAGAGTTCTATTACGCGGGCGGGCTGCCGGCGGTGCTGCGCCGGCTCGGCGAAGGCGGGCTGCTGCCGAACCCGGACGCGCTCACCGTCAACGGCAAGTCGCTGTGGGACAACGTGCGCGAAGCGCCGAACTACGACGACGAGGTGATCCGCCCGCTCGACCGGCCGCTGATCGCCGACGGCGGCATCCGCATCCTGCGCGGCAATCTCGCGCCGCGCGGCGCGGTGCTGAAGCCGTCGGCGGCGAGCCCCGAACTGCTCAAGCATCGCGGCCGCGCGGTCGTGTTCGAGAACTTCGAACACTACAAGGCGACGATCAACGACGAGGCGCTCGACGTCGACGCAAGCTCGGTGCTCGTGCTGAAGAACTGCGGGCCGCGCGGCTATCCGGGGATGGCCGAGGTCGGCAACATGGGGCTGCCGCCGAAGCTGCTGCGCCAGGGCGTGAAGGACATGGTGCGGATTTCCGACGCGCGGATGAGCGGCACCGCGTACGGCACGGTCGTGCTGCACGTCGCGCCGGAGGCCGCCGCCGGCGGGCCGCTCGCGGCGGTGCGCAACGGCGACTGGATCGCGCTCGACTGCGAGGCCGGCACGCTGCATCTCGACATTCCGGATGACGAACTGCAGCGCCGCCTGTCGGACGTCGATCCGGCCGCGGCGCCGGGCGTGGCCGGCCAGCTCGGCAAGGGCGGCTACGCGCGGCTGTACATCGATCACGTGCTGCAGGCCGACGAGGGGTGCGACCTCGACTTCCTGGTCGGCACGCGCGGCGCGGACGTGCCGAGCCATTCGCATTGAGCATGACGAAGCGCCGCGCGAGCCGGCACGGCATGCGCGCGGCGATGAACAGGCGAAGCAGGACAGACCGGTGACGACGCCGGCGCAGCCCACCCTTGGAGACAGCATGACGACGCAACAACCGTTCGCGACATCGGCCACGCCTCGGCCCGGCATGCCGGCCGCCATCGACGAGCGGCATCTGATGCGCGTGCTCACACGCAAGCTGGTGCCGTTTCTCGCGCTGATCTACGTGGTCGCGTACGTCGATCGCACGGTCGTCGGATTCGCGAAGCTGCACATGAACGCGGCGATCGGTCTGAGCGACGCGGCGTACGGGCTCGGTGCGGGCCTGTTCTTCATCGGCTACTTCCTGTGCGAGGTGCCGAGCAATCTTGCGCTGGGCCGCTTCGGCGCGCGCGTGTGGTTCGCGCGCATCCTCGCGACGTGGGGCGTGATCACGATGGCCATGGCGTTCGTGCAGGGGCCGACCAGTTTCTACGTACTGCGCTTCCTGCTGGGGGCGGCCGAGGCCGGCCTGTATCCGGGCATTCTCTATTTCCTCACGCAGTGGTTTCCGATGCGCGATCGCGCGCGGGTGATCGGGTTGCTCGTGCTCGCGCAACCGGTTGCGGGCATCGTGACGGGCCCGCTCGCAGGATGGCTGTTGTCGACGCACGGGCTGTTCGGGCTGTCGAACTGGCAGACGCTGTTCGTCGTCAGCGGCCTGCCGGCCGTGCTGCTCGTGTGGCCGACGCTGCGGCTGCTGCCCGAATCGCCCGATCGCGCCCGCTGGCTGAACGATTCGGAACGCCGCTGGATCGCCCGCCAGCTTGCCGCCGATCGCGATGCCTATCGCCCCGACACGCACCGCAATCCGCTCGCGGCGCTGCGCGACCGGCGCGTGCTGCTGCTCGCCGCGCTGTTCCTGCCGTTTCCGCTGTGCATCTACGGGCTGTCGCTGTGGCTGCCGACGATCATCAAGGCGTTCGGCACGGGCGATGCGGCGACGGGCCTGCTGTCGGCCGTGCCGTACCTGTTCGCGGTGGTCGGCCTGCTGGTCGTGCCGCGCCATTCGGACCGCACACGCGAACGCTACTGGCACATCGTCGTCGTATCGGCCGCGGCCGCGCTGACGATGGCCGCGAGCGCGTGGGTACGGCAGCCGGCACTGCAGTTCCTGTTCATCTGCCTCACGGCGTTTTCGCTCTATTCGATCCAGGCCGTCGTGTGGACGCTGCCCGGCGAGTTCCTGACCGGAACGAGCGCGGCGGTCGGCATCGCCGCGATCAATTCGCTCGCGAATCTCGGCGGCTACGTCGGGCCGTACGGAATCGGCCTGATCAAGCAGGCGACCGGCAGCCTGGCGGCCGGCCTGTATTTTCTTGCGGCGACGCTGCTGTTCGCGGTGCTGATCACGTTCGTGGTCCGTGCGGCGCTGCGCATACCGCAACCCATCGACGGCGCGCTCGCCCGCGAATCGTGATGCCTTGCGGCGACGCATCGTCTTGACTGACGCAGGACCCGACCCATGACATCGAGCAGCACGCCGCGCTACCGCGGCATCTTTCCCGTCGTTCCGACGACGTTTACCGACACCGGCGAGCTCGATCTCGCGAGCCAGAAGCGCGCGGTCGATTTCATGATCGACGCGGGCTCGGACGGGCTGTGCCTTCTCGCGAACTTCTCCGAGCAGTTCGCGATCACCGACGACGAACGCGACGTGCTCACGCGCACGATCCTCGACCACGTCGCGGGGCGCGTGCCGGTGATCGTCACGACGTCGCACTACAGCACGCAGGTGTGCGCGGCGCGTAGCCTGCGCGCGCAACAGCTCGGCGCCGCGATGGTGATGACGATGCCGCCGTATCACGGCGCGACGTTCCGCGTGCCGGAAACGCAGATCTTCGATTTCTATGCGCGCGTGTCCGACGCGATCGACATCCCGATCATGATCCAGGACGCGCCCGCGAGCGGCACCGCGCTCTCCGCACCGTTTCTCGCGCGGATGGCGCGCGAGATCGAGCAGGTCGCGTATTTCAAGATCGAGACGCCGGGCGCCGCGAACAAGCTGCGCGAGCTGATCCGGCTCGGCGGCGACGCGGTCGAGGGGCCGTGGGACGGCGAGGAGGCGATCACGCTGCTGGCCGACCTGCATGCGGGCGCGACCGGCGCGATGACGGGCGGCGCGTATCCGGACGGCATCAGGCCGATCCTCGCAGCCTTCCGCGAGGGCCGGCACGACGACGCGTTCGCGCATTACCAGGCGTGGCTGCCGCTGATCAACCACGAGAACCGCCAGTCCGGGATCCTGACCGCGAAGGCACTGATGCGCGAAGGCGGCGTGATCGCGTGCGAGCGGCCGCGGCATCCGATGCCGGAACTGCATCCGGACACGCGCGCGGAGCTGATCGCGATCGCGCGCCGGCTCGATCCGCTCGTGTTGCGCTGGGCGCACTGAGCGACACAGGAGGAACGCACGATGAGCGACGCGATTTCGCTGGGCGTGGTCGGGATCGGCAAGATCGCGCGCGACCAGCATCTGCCGGCGATCGATGCCGAACCGGGCTTCAAGTTGACCGCGTGCGCGAGCCGTCACGCGGAAGTCGCCGGCGTGCGCAACTACCCGGACCTCGGCGCGCTGCTCGCGGCCGAGCCCGACCTCGACGCCGTGTCGCTGTGCGCGCCGCCGCAGGTGCGTTACGCGCAGGCGCGCGCCGCGCTCGAAGCCGGCAAGCACGTGATGCTCGAGAAGCCGCCGGGCGCGACGCTCGGCGAAGTGGCCGCGCTGGAGGCGCTCGCGCGCGAGCACGGCCTCACGCTGTTCGCGACCTGGCATTCGCGCTGCGCGAGTGCGGTGGAGCCTGCCCGCGCCTGGCTTGCGACGCGCGCGATCCGTGCGGTGCAGGTGCGCTGGAAGGAAGACGTGCGGCGCTGGCATCCGGGGCAGCAGTGGATCTGGGAGCCGGGCGGCCTCGGCGTGTTCGATCCGGGCATCAATGCGCTGTCGATCGTCACGCGGATCCTGCCGCGCGAGCTGGTGCTGCGCGAAGCGACGCTCATCGTGCCGCGCGACGTGCAGACGCCGATCGCGGCCGAACTCGATTGCGCGGACACCGACGGCGTGCCGGTGCACGCGGAATTCGACTGGCGGCACGGCCCGGTCGAGCAATGGGAGATCGCGGTCGACACGGCCGATGGCGTGCTCGCGATCAGCCGAGGCGGCGCGCAATTGTCGATTGCGGGCGAGCCGGTCGAGATCGGGCCAGAACGCGAGTATCCGGCGCTGTACGCGCACTTCCATGCGCTGATCGCGCGTGGCGAAAGCGACGTCGACGTGCGGCCGCTGCGGCTCGTCGCCGATGCATTCCTGTTCGGCCGGCGCGTACAGACCGAAGCGTTCGGCCGCTGACCATGCGGACGCGCTGCGGCGCGATCACGCACGACGAATCATTACGGCATGAGCCGACACAAAGGAGACACCGCATGAACCGCACGACCCACACGATCCGCCGCCATACGTTGCGCGCGCTGCTCGCCGCGCTTTGCATCGCACCGCTCGGCATGCAGGGCGCCGCGCGCGCCGATGCACCGCTGAAGATCGGCTTCCTGGTGAAGATGCCCGAGCAGGCCTGGTTCATCAACGAGCAGAACGCGGCGTCCGCGCTCGGGCAGAAGCAGAATTTCTCGGTCGTGAAGATCGGCACGCCCGACGGCGAGAAGGTGCTCGCCGCGATCGACAACCTCGGCTCGCAGGGTGCGCAGGGCTTCGTGATCTGCGCGCCGGACGTGCGCCTCGGCCCGGCGATCGCCGCGCGCGCGAAGCGCTACAACATGAAGTTCGTGACCGTCGACGACCAGCTCGTCGATTCGACCGGCAAGCCGCTGCCGAACGTGCCGCACCTCGGGATGTCGGCGACCAAGATCGGCAACCAGGTCGGCCAGGCCATTTCCGACGAGATGAAGCGGCGCGGCTGGAAGCCCGAGGAAGTCGGCGCGCTGCGGATCACCAACTACGAGCTGCCGACCGCGAAGCTGCGTACCGACGGCGCGACCGAGGCGCTGCTCGCGAACGGCTTCCGCAAGGAGAACATCTTCGACGCGCCGCAGAAGACGACCGACGACGAAGGCGGCTTCAGCGCGGCCGCACCCGTGCTCGCGCGGCATCCGAACGTGAAGAAATGGGTGGTCTACGCGCTGAACGAGGAAACCGTGCTCGGTGCGGTGCGTGCGACCGAGCAACTGCACATCCCGGCGGCCGACGTGATCGGCGTCGGTATCAACGGCGCGGGCGAGGCGTTCGCCGAATTCCAGAAGAAGGAGCCGACCGGCTTCTACGGGACGATCGCAGTCAGCTCGACGAACCACGGCAAGGACAGCACGCAGAACCTCGTCGACTGGATCCGTAACGGCAAGGCGCCGCCGGCCGACACGCAGACGAGCGGCAAGCTGATGACGCGCGCGAACTGGCAGGCCGTGCGCAGCGAGCTCGGCATCTGAGCGCACGAGGCGAGAACGCGATGACGACGCAGACGATGACGGCCGTATCCGGCAGCGACGGCGACACCGGCGGCGACGCCGGCACATCGCCGCCGGGCGGCCCGCTGCTCGCGCTCGACGGCATCACGGTGACCTTCCCGGGCGTGCGCGCGCTCGACGCCGTGTCGCTGTCGGTGCGCGCGGGCGAAGTGCATGGGCTGATGGGCGAGAACGGCGCGGGGAAGTCGACGCTGCTGAAGGTGCTGTCGGGCGTGAACCAGCCGCAGGCCGGCACGCTGACGCTGAACGGCACGGTGCAGCGCTTCGCGTCGACGCGCGCGGCGCTGGAGGCCGGCATCGCGATCATCTACCAGGAGCTGCATCTGGTGCCCGAGCTGACGGTTGCCGAAAACCTGATGCTCGGGCAACTGCCGAGCCGGCTCGGCGTGGTCGACGAACGCACGCTCGCCGCGCGCGCGCTCGATGCGCTGGAGCGGCTCGGCGAGCACATCGATCCAGGCATCCCGGTGAAATATCTGTCGATCGGCCAGCGCCAGATGATCGAGATCGGCAAGGCGCTGATGCGCGACGCGCGCGTGATCGCGTTCGACGAACCGACGAGTTCGCTGTCCGCGCGCGAAACGACGCAACTGTTCCGGATCATCCGCGCGCTGCGCGCGGAAGGCTGCGCGATCATCTACGTCACGCACCGGATGGAAGAGGTGTACGAACTGTGCGACCGCGTGACGGTGTTCCGCGACGGCCGCCGCATCGACACGTTCGATTCCGTGACCGATCTCGACCGCGACCGGTTGATCGGCTGCATGGTCGGCCGTTCGATCGAGGACGTGTACGGCTACCGGCCGCGCGCAGCCGGCGACGTGCTGATCGAGGCGAAGGGGCTGGCGGGGCCCGGGTTGTCCGAGCCCGTGTCGTTTTCCGCGCGGCGCGGCGAGATCGTCGGCTTCTTCGGGCTCGTCGGCGCGGGTCGCTCGGAGCTGATGAAGCTGCTGTACGGCGCCGCGCGCCCGAGCGCGGGGCATGTCGAGCTGAACGGGAAGCGGGTTGCATTCGGCAGCCCGCGCGACGCGGTGCGCGCCGGCCTCGCGCTGTGCCCGGAAGACCGCAAGCAGGAAGGCATCGTCGCGATCGCGTCGGTGGCCGACAACCTGAACATCAGCGCGCGCCGGCATTTCAGCCCGGCGCGGATGCTGCTCGACGCGCGGCGCGAACGCGAGCTTGCGCAACGCTACATCGAACGGCTCGCGATCAAGACCCGCGACGGCGACACGCCGATCGGCGCGCTGTCCGGCGGCAACCAGCAGAAGGTCGTGCTCGCGCGCTGGCTGGCCGAGCGGATCGACGTGTTCCTGATGGACGAACCGACACGCGGCATCGACGTCGGTGCACGCGCGGAAATCTACAACCTGTTCTACGAACTCGCGGAAGCGGGCCGCACGGTGATCCTCGTGTCGAGCGACCTGGCCGAGGTGATCGGCGTGTCGGACCGCATCATCGTGATGAAGGAAGGACGGATCGCGGGCGAGGTCGCGAAGGCGCAGGCGACGCCCGACGCGCTGATCAAGCTCGCGCTGCCGCGCTAGCGCCCCGCAACGATCAACCGGAATGCAAATGACATGAGCCAGGCCATGCAACCCCAACGCACTTCCCCGTCCCCCGATGCCGCCGCAATGCCCGCACGTGCACGCGGCGGCGTGTGGCAGCTGATCAACCGCTCCGGCATCGTGATGGTGTTTCTCGTGCTGTTCGCGACGCTGTCGCTGACCGTGCCCGACTTCCTCACGCCGCGCAACATCCAGGGCTTGCTGCTGTCGGTCACGCTGATCGGCTCGATCGCGGTAACGATGATGTTCGTGCTCGCGCTCGGCGAGGTCGACCTGTCGGTCGCGTCGATCGTCGCGTTCTCGGGCGTCGTCGCGTCGACGCTGATCACCGCGACGCACAGCGTCGTGCTCGGCATCGCGGGCGGCGTGCTCGCGGGCGGTGCGGTCGGGCTCGTCAACGGCGTGCTGATCGCGCGCTGGCGGATCAACTCGCTGATCGTCACGCTCGCGATGATGGAAGTCGTGCGCGGGCTCGCGTTCATCACGTCGAGCGGCGACGCGGTGATGATCTCCGAGGAACGCTTCTTCGATCTCGGCGGCGGGTCGTTCCTCGGTATCTCGTATCCGATCTGGAGCAACATCGTCGGCTTCGTCGTGTTCGGCTTTCTGCTGCGCAAGACGGTGTTCGGCAAGAACGTGCTGGCCGTCGGCGGCAACGGCGAGGCCGCGCTGCTCGCGGGGCTGCCGGTGATGCGCATCAAGATCACCGTGTTCGTGCTGCAGGGGCTGGTGACGGGTTTTGCCGGCGTGATGCTCGCGTCGCGGATGAGCCTCGGCGATCCGAAGACGTCGGTCGGGCTCGAGCTCGGCGTGATCTCTGCATGCGTGCTCGGCGGCGTGTCGCTGACGGGCGGCGTCGCGACGATCTCCGGCGTGCTGGTCGGCGTGCTGATCATGGGTTCCGTCCAGGACGCGATGAGCCTGCTGAACGTGCCGACGTGTTACCAATATCTGATACGCGGCGGAATTCTGTTGCTCGCGGTGCTGTTCGACCAGTATCGTCGCAACCAGCGGCGCGCGATGAAGATCTGACGAAAGCGCGGCTGCTCGCGAACGCGACAGATATCGGGAGACGGCATGCCACAGAACCATCCGGCCACGCAGGCGACGCTGCTGGCCGACAGCCGCAACACGCTCGGCGAAGGCGCGACGTGGTGCGACAAGACGCACGCGCTGTATTGGGTGGACATCGAAGGCGCGCAACTGTGGCGCTGCCGCGCGGACGGCTCCGACCTCACGCCGTGGGCGATGCCCGAACGGCTCGCATGCTTCGCGCTGACGCACGATCCGGACGTGCTGCTCGTCGGGCTCGCGACGCATCTCGCGTTCTTCGACCTGCGCAGCGGCGCGTTCACGCGGATCGTCGACGTCGAGCCCGAGCTGCCGACGCGGCTGAACGACGGGCGCTGCGATCCGTCCGGCGCGTTCGTGTTCGGGATGAAGGACGAAGGCAGCGAGCCGCCGCAAGCCGTCGGCGGGTTCTACCGGCTCAATGCCGACCTCACGCTGGAGCGGCTCGCGTTGCCGCCGGCTGCGATCGCGAACAGCATCGCGTTTTCGCCGGACGGGGCGAGGATGGTTTTCTGCGATTCGCTCGCGCGTGAGATTTTCGTCTGCGATTACCGCGCGGGCGGCGACGTCGCAAACGTGCGGCCGTTCGCGCGCCTGACCGATCCCGACGGCGACCCGGACGGCTCGATGATCGATCGCGATGGCGGCCTGTGGAACGCGCAGTGGGGCGGCCGGCGTGTCGTGCGCTACGGGCCCGACGGTGTCGAGACGGATCGCGTGGCCGTACCGACCGCACAGCCGAGCTGCGTGACGCTCGACGGCGAAGGCCGCCTGTACGTGACGAGCGCCCGCATCGGGTTGAGCGACGATGCGCTGGCCGGCGACCCGCATGCGGGCGGCGTGTTCGTCGCGCAGACGCGGTATGCGGGGATGGCGACGGCGCGGTTTGCGGGGACTCTTACGAGATGATTGGCGGGTGTCGACGACAGGATTGTGTCGACTGGCAGGCACGCATGCGGATCGTTCTGAGAACACACCCTGAACGCGGAATTACTGATTGCCCCCGTCTTGCCGGTTCACGTCTGAACATATTCCGGGTCGTCTTGCATCCACCATGCCGGATGGTCGTGTGGTTCTCTCAACCACATCCACCGACCCGCCACATGATCCGTAACCCGCCGCTGTTCGTGTTCTTCCCGAGGTGTCAACGTACGGACCGTTGGAAATTTTCGCCCCTTGTAGACGACCAACTGGTCCGAGCTGGAAATCGTGGTGAATCCCTCCCACAACCCTGTCTCAGGACATAGCATGCCCGTGCACAGGTTCATTTCACCGTATTTCTGGCGCTTGGCATGCCGCTGTTCAAGGCGGCGTTGCCTGCGTTCCTCCGGCGTCAAGATTTCGTAAACACGGCTTATTCTGACTTCGTCTAGTATCGCTGGAAATGATCCATCCGGCGGATTGATATAAAAAAGCTCGACATCGATAGGAAATTTACTCCCCGGAATATCTTTCGAGCGGTAGCGAAAGGGCTGCAAATTGGGAGCATTGGGAGTGCGCCCTCTTATTTCATTCCCATATCGGCGATTCTCGTGAGAATCAATCCAATAGTTCTCTAGCTCGAGAAGCAATTTGATTTCTGTGTCCGGCAAGCTAGCAACCCTTGCGTCAAGGACAATTCTTACCCCGATCGGGACGATTTTCACCTTATTTCGATTATCGCTGTAATCCTCCGGATCGTCGCCAGTGGAAAATTCAATCTTCGTCCCGCGCAGCGCACGATTTGCGTATTTATAAAGAAACCCTTTTGCAGGAGGATGCGTCCACGTTGTGTAGTTTGTTCCGAAGACAGTATATTCGGGGTCGTATGACGCATCGTCACGCAGGATCGCCATTGCTGTTTTAAGGATAGTCCGCAGCACGACGCGCTGCTCTTCGTCGGTCGTCTGCATTTCAAATTCCTCTCCCAATGGCTTCAAGTGAAGCATCGTAGTCTCCTGTGCATGTGCCGGGGTTACGCACAAAAGCGCGATCAGGACGATCCCAATAGGCTTGCACCACTTCCGCGCAAGCATACGCATCTTCTTCATGTAACTGGCTCCGGTATCCCTCTTCGAAACTCACCATCCTGGCCGCCGTTTCTGGCGACACTCGCAAAAGCTTGCACACTTCGGCCTGTGCAATTGGTACATCGGGCTTCACATAGGCTCCGCCTGTCTGATTTTGCATGTAAGAAATCATCCAGTAGTAGTGAAAAACCAACATGCGATGAAGACCCGTGGCAACGCGAGCATCATCGGGAATTTTGACTTTATCGGCCAATTTGGAGACACTTTTTAGCACACTATCTTCATACACCTGCATTGCATGTGAGAATGCTGCATAGTCGGCTGCATGTTGCCGAAATAGCGCAATCATCCAAAATGTTTGTTGGCAATGTCGCGCTTCGTGATAAAGCGTGTCGGCGAGTGCCTTCAGTGCACCATCCAAAAGAGCATCATTTTTCGTCGCTGCGATGACCTTCGCGATTTCCGCCTCTTGAATGACTATCGTCCACTTTAATGTGGAAAACGATGCACTGACATCAGGGCGCGTGTTGTATCGGGACTGACCTTTCTTTGCATTAACAATATCGATCTTGGGAGCGGCGCCATTGGATCTGGTCGAATCGGTTAACGAATCTCCAGGTAATCCAAATGGCCCCGCAGCAAGAGAGATATTCAATATATTGCCAACTGCAAGCACGATGCTTTCCTTTAGATCGCCCGGTACTTCGCCACTCAACGTATTGAACTTGCCCCACTCGATCCCATTGAGTGCCTTCTTGGTCGCCGCCGTATAGGCCTTCGTCACCGGATACTCGACATCTCGGCGCACCGGCATGTCCGGGGGCGTGTCGCCATGTTTCGCCCCGTCGACGAAGCGATGGAAACGCAACCCGAAGTTGAGCGGATCGCATGTCGCGAACATTGCTGGGTGACTCTCAGACGTGGCTCCCTGCTCCGGTGTGCTGACCTTCTTGCCCTTGATCTTTGTGGTGCGCTTGTCGGCGTTCGGTGCTCGGGCGGTGTAAGGTGTCGTGTTGTCTCGCACGACGGCGGCCCGGTTCACCGCAATCACCTTGTCAGGGTCGCTCGCCGCCAGCATTTCCACCGTGCCGAACGCGATGTCGTGGCTCGTCACTACTTCCGTTTCGCCGAACTCGTTGCTCACCCCCTCGATCACGCGGCCGTTGTCGAGCGTGACCCGGTACGGCTGGTTCGGCAGAGCAAACCCGCTGTCGTGTTCCAGCAGCACAAAGTGCGCGGCATACTGCCCTGGATGCTCGGATGTGACCGGCAGGCGCATCGGTCGCACCTGCGCAGCGTCGGTCTGATGGCTGCCTGCGTGGATCGTATGCTCGCCGGCCGTCTTTACGACATACCCCCGTTCGCTGATGCGAACCTCCGTACTTCCTGCGTGCAGCACGATTTCCTCTGCCGCATGCAGGTGGATGCTGTCGGTCGTACTCGTGATGTTGATGGTCTTCCTTGCGGTGAGGTCAACACCGTCGGTCTGCGCTTCGATCCGCACTTTTCCGGCTGCCGCGACGAGCGCCATGCCGGCCTTGTGCACGAACAACGAGAACGCATTCGACACGCTCGCGAACAGCGAACGCCCCACGGCAAGCCCGACATGCCGGCCGCTCGTTATGGCGACATCCTCGCCGCTCGTAATATGAGCGCTACGCTCGGCCGCCAGGCTGAACCCGGCTGGTCCGGCCAGTACGATGTCCGCCTCCGTCAATTCCGGGAAATCGTCTGCTGCGCCGGACGGTGTTCCTCGAATCGCATCGTTGCGTGCCTTGATCGACTTGGTCACATCGCTCTGATCCGCGTGGGGCTGTTGCACCTGATGCCGTTGCGCCAGACCCGCGAGGCCTTCTTGTAGTTCACGCGCCCGCGTGAGCCGACCGATAGCCTCCTTGGCGTCCTTCGCATGACCCGGGCCGCCCGGTTGACCATCCGCCAGCACGAATAAGCCCTTCAGCGCCCGAACGACGCCCCAATCGTCGGTGCGAAGATCGAACCCTATGCCACGCGCATCGGCGCGCCCCTTCTTTCGGGTAATGCGCCGGATATGGCCGAGACTCAGCTGCGACATCCCTGCATCGCTCGCAAGCTGCGTCTGGATTTGCTCCCGCGTATCGTCGATCGCCAGATGGCCGGATGCCGTGCCATGGAGCTCCCGACCACGAATGACCGACACCGCGTGGTTGTGCGGTTGGTCTAGTGCAGGCTGGCGGAACGCGTTGACGGCGCTTCCGATGATCACCGGCAAATCCGGGTCGCCGTAGTAATGCGACACCGCCACCTCATGACCGATACGCGGGATGAGCGTCGCGCCCATGTCCACGCCTTGCCAAGGCGACAGCACACGCAGCCAGATGCCCGAATTCTCGTCGTGCAGGCCTTGCCGGTCCCATTGGAACTGTACTTTTACCCGACCGTATTGGTCCGTCCAGATTTCCTGCCCGGCGGGGCCGACGACAATCGCTTTCTCGGGGCCGCCCATAATGGGCTTGCGTACGCTGCGCTCGAGCCGGAACGGCTCGTTCGTCGGTAACAGTTCGAATTGCGCTTCGGCGCGATAGGTCTGCGCGCTGCCGGCTCGCCCTGCGACTTCCTCGATATCGAGCGTGCAGGACACAACCACGTACTCGCGATTCGCCGCCTGCTGCGGATGGCCGATGAGCGTAAAGGTGTGGCCGACCGTGAGGGCGCGCAGACCCCCTTTGCCGTTCGCCCGTCGCCCGGCACAACGCTGCGCCTCAAGCCGCACACGCGCGAAGTGCCGCGCCTCCCACTCCGTATCGTTCGGCTCGCCCGTCAGCCCTTGCGCGCCGGCGAGCGGCTGACTGTAGTCTCCCCAGTCGTAAATCTCGCCATCGGAGCTGGCCGTCGGACGAGGGTCTTCTACGGTAACGCCCAGCCTCGCGCGTGGCCGCGTGTAGTCGTAATCCGTGACGCTCGCGGACCCTGCCGTCAATCGACTGGTCACGGACAGCGTGTGAATGTGTTCCTCGTCGATGCGCTGGCCGCCGGGCGGCAGATAGCGGAGCGTCTCGTAGGCCTCCCCGTGCGGTTGGTGTCCGCCCATCGTGTCGCACAAGACCAGACGGTGATGGCCGTCATCATGTTCGAACCACCACCAGATGCCCCATTCTTCCCAGAGGCGTTGCAGGAACGCCCAGTCCGATTCAAACGCCTGTCGCTGTACGTCGCGTTTCGGATAGACGCCCCGAAAGGCGCCCAGCCGCTTGTCGATGGGGTACGGATATTTCGAAAGCACCGCGTCGGTGATTTCGACGACGGTCATATCCTGAAACAGGCGGCAATCCTGCGTCAGGGTCGCGCGATAGAGCCACGGCCGCAGTTCCAGTTCGTACAGGATCGCCTTGCGATCCTGACCGGCGAGCCGTGCTGTTTCGACCAATCCTGTGATTTCACGCGTACCCGCGCCGATATTGCCAAGTCCGGCGGCACCCGCCAGCCCCGGAATGAACCAACCTTTGCCCTCGAGTTGGATCGACACGGTGACTTCCGTGCCGACCATCTTGTCCAGATCGAGATCGGCAGTGCGGCTCGGCGAAACCGCATAGGCATCGTCGGTGCGCAGCGTGACGAGGTAGCGGCATTCGTCGAGGCGGCCGATGGTTTCTGTGCCTTGTAGGCGTACCGGAATGAATACCGGTAGCCGGTCCATCCCATAGGTCGGCAGCGACGCACCCGCAAGTGACAGCGTGCGAGCCTGAGCAAAAAGCGCCATTTACTCTGCCCCCGCCGTTCGCTGACCAATGACGGTCGCGCCGCACCCGGTCTTGTCGCCGTAATAACCCACGCGCCGGCCGTGATGCGTACGCGGGCCACTCGCCAGCAACGGAAAAATGCCGCCGCATTTCGGACAATGAACGCCGTGGCCATCAAGCGCCACACCGATGCCATGATGTTTCAGATCACGGCCAGCCTCGATGACGGTGCCGCCATGATCGGTAGCGTCTCCAAGTCGAACCATTTCGAGGCCTTGTGCGTTCTTCATCGATGACACCTTCGAGGAATTGAGTCGCTCTTTTACCTCGCATCAAAGCGCCGCACAATTTTCAAGATGAGGTTTGATAATTTTCAATATTTTAATTAGTAGATCGACTGATGTTTTCGTACTTATATGAGCTCATTGTGAATTTGACCCGTGTCGAGACTGATGTCGCGCCTATGCGATTCGACACCCGACGTGCTGGTAAGATGGCCCGCAATTCCATCCTGCCCGCACCATGAGTTCCGCACCGACCAAACCCGCGAACCCGAAAAACGCCACGAAGAACGTCACCCGCGCGACGGGCGACAAGCCGAAGGCGCGCGTGCAGCAGCGCCTGACCTACGTGATCGGCGGTCTCGACCGGCTGCTGCGCCGCCACATGACCGACGCGCTCGCCCCGCTTGGCATCACGCTCGCGCAATACACGGCGCTGTCGGTGCTCGAGGCGCGCGGCGCGTCGTCGAACGCGCAACTGGCCGAGCGCTCGTGGATCACGCCGCAATCGGCGAACGAAGTGATGAGCGTGATGGCTGCGCGCGGTTTCGTCACGCGTGAAGCCGACCCGTCGCACGGCCGCATCATCCTGCTGACGCTGACCGACGAAGGCGCGGCGATGCTGCGTGAATGTGAAGCCGTGCTGCGCCCGCTCGAGACGCGCATGCTCGGCGATGTCTCCGCCGACACCGCCGCGGACGTGCAGCGCGCGCTCGAACTGTTCTCGCGCAACCTGCGCGGCTGACCGCCTTCCGGAACGAACCTTCATCCCGCGGGCCCGTGCGGCCCGCGTTCGCGTTGCCGGTCGCCTGACCGTTCCCCGATTCCGTCGTTTCCACCGCTTTCCGATCCGGGTTTACACCGGCGCTCGTGCCGCTTGCAATATCAGGTAGCCTGATATTAAATGAAGCCGTCCGCAGCAGGGATGCTGCGCACCGAATCGCACAGGAACGAACGACAGGAAACGATATGAGCAAGTACGACAACCGCTGGCAGACCGTTGAAGTGAAGGTGGAGGCTGGCATCGCGTGGGTTACGCTGAACCGTCCGGACAAGCGCAATGCGATGAGCCCGACGCTCAACCAGGAGATGCTGCAGGTACTCGACGCAGTCGAATTCGACGACGAAGCGAAGGTGCTCGTCCTCACCGGCGCGGGCGCCGCGTGGACGGCCGGCATGGACCTGAAGGAATACTTCCGCGAGATCGACGGCGGCTCCGACGCGATGCAGGAAAAAGTGCGCCGCGACGCATCGGAATGGCAGTGGCGCCGCCTGCGGATGTACAACAAGCCGACGATCGCGATGGTGAACGGCTGGTGCTTCGGCGGCGGGTTCTCGCCGCTCGTCGCGTGCGACCTCGCGATCGCGGCCGACGAAGCCGTGTTCGGGCTGTCGGAGATCAACTGGGGCATCCCGCCCGGCAACCTCGTCAGCAAGGCGATGGCCGATACGGTCGGGCACCGCCGCGCGCTGCACTACATCATGACCGGCGACACGTTCACCGGCGTGGAAGCCGCCGAGATGGGCCTCGTGAACAGCAGCGTGCCGCTCGCCGGGCTGCGCGACGCAACGATCGCGCTCGCCGCGCGACTGATGGACAAGAACCCGGTCGTGCTGCGCGCGGCGAAGCACGGCTTCAAGCGCTCGCGCGAACTCACGTGGGAGCAGTGCGAGGATTACCTGTACGCGAAGCTTGACCAGGCGCAACTGCGCGATCCGGAACACGGCCGCGAACAGGGGTTGAAGCAGTTCCTCGACGACAAGACGATCAAGCCGGGCCTGCAGGCCTACAAGCGCTGACGCAACCGACGAGAGACACGCATGGCAGGAGACAACATGACCGACAGACGGATGCTGATCGCCGGCGAGTGGTGCGTCGCTCGCGACGGGCGCACCTTCGACCGATTCAATCCCGCGACCGGCGCGCTGGCGTCACGCGCGCCGGCGGCCGGCCTCGCCGACGCCGACGCGGCGATCGACGCTGCGCACCGCGCGTTTCCCGCGTGGTCGGCACTGGCGCCGACCGAGCGCCGCCGGCTGCTGCTGAAGGCGGCCGACCTGATGGACGCGCGGATCGACGCGTTCATCGCGACCGGCGTGGCCGAAACCGGCGCGACGCCCGGCTGGATCGGCTTCAACGTGACGCTTGCGGCGAACATGCTGCGCGAGGCCGCGTCGATGACGACGCAGATCGCGGGGGACGTGATCCCGTCCGACGTGCCCGGCAATCTCGCGCTCGCGATGCGCGTGCCGTGCGGCGTCGTGCTCGGCATCGCACCGTGGAATGCGCCGGTGATCCTCGGCACGCGAGCGCTGGCGATGCCGCTCGCATGCGGCAACACGGTCGTGCTGAAGGCATCCGAAGCGTGTCCCGGCGTGCACGCGCTGATCGGCGCGGTGCTGGACGAAGCGGGGCTCGGCGCGGGTGTCGTCAACGTGATTACGCATGCGGCGGCCGACGCACCCGAACTCGTCGAGCGGCTGATCGCGCATCCGCACGTGAAGCGCATCAACTTCACCGGGTCGACGCATGTCGGGCGCATCATCGCGCGCCACGCAGCGGCTCACCTGAAACCGGTGCTCCTCGAACTCGGCGGCAAGGCGCCCGTGCTCGTGCTGGACGATGCCGATCTCGACGCGGCCGTCGACGCGATCGCGTTCGGCGCGTTCTTCAACCAGGGGCAGATCTGCATGTCGACCGAGCGCGCGATCGTCGCGCGGCCGATTGCCGATGCGCTCGTCGAGCGCCTCGCCGCGAAGGCGCGCACGCTGGTCGCGGGCGATCCGCTGGCCGGCCATCCGCTCGGCACGATGGTCGATGCGGGTGCCGCCGCGCGTGCGGCGTCGCTCGTCGAGGATGCGCGTGAGCACGGTGCGCGGCTGCCGCTCGGTTGCCGTGTTGAAGGCGCGACGATGCAGCCGGTGATCGTCGACGGTGTGACGCGCGACATGCGCCTGTATCGCGAGGAATCGTTCGCGCCGGTCGTCGCGATCCTGCGAGCGGACAGCGACGACGAAGCAGTCGCGCTCGCGAACGACAGCGAGTTCGGGCTGTCGTCGAGCGTGTTCAGCCGCGACGTCGCGCGTGCGATGGCGGTCGCGCGTCGGATCGAATCGGGGATCTGCCACATCAACGGGCCGACCGTACACGACGAGGCGCAGATGCCGTTCGGCGGCACGAAGGCGAGCGGCTATGGCCGCTTCGGCAGCCGCGCGTCGATCGCCGAATTCACCGAGCTGCGCTGGATCACCGTGCAGACCACGCCGCGTCACTACCCCATATGAGCGAACCGACGATGAATGATGCGACGCTCGCCGGCGGGCCGGTGAACGACACGGACGGCGTGCGCTATCGCGCGGCGGCCGTCGCAATAGGCGCGGCCGAGATTCGCCGCGCGGAAAACGGCGCGTGGTACCTGCGCTCGCGCGAACCGCTCGGCGACTACCCGACGCGTCTGACCGACTGCCTCGTGCGCGGCGCGCAAGCGCATCCCGATCGCGTGCTGGCCGCGAAGCGCGGCGACGATGGTCGCTGGATCGAGATCACCTACGCGCAGATGCTCGAACGCGCCCGTGCGCTCGGCCAGGGCCTCGTCGATCTCGGGCTGTCGGTCGAGCGTCCGCTCGCGGTGCTGTCCGGCAACGATCTCGAGCATCTGCAACTGATGTTCGCCGCGATGCTGGCCGGCGTGCCGTACTCGCCGATCTCGCCTGCGTATTCGCTGGTGTCGACCGACTACGGCAAGCTGCGTCACACGCTCGGCGTGCTGCGGCCGGGCGCCGTATTCGTCGCCGAGCGCGCGCCGTTTGCGCGTGCGCTCGACGCCGTGTTGCCGGCCGATGCGGCCCTGATCGTCGCGCACGATGCCGATGCCGAGGGCCGCGCGGTGCCGCTCTCGCGCCTGCTCGCCACCGTCCCGCGCACGATCGACGCGATCCACGCGGCGGTCGGCCCCGATCATCTCGCGAAGATCCTGTTCACGTCCGGCTCGACGAAGCAGCCGAAGGCCGTGCCGACCACGCACCGGATGCTGTGCAGCAACCAGCAGATGCTGCGCCAGACGATGCCCGAACTGACGCGCGAACCGCCGGTGCTGGTCGACTGGCTGCCGTGGAATCACACGTTCGGCGGCAGTCACAACCTCGGCATCGCGCTGTACAACGGCGGCACGCTTTATATCGACGATGGCCGTCCGGTGCCGGGTCGCTTCGACGAAACCGTGCGCAACCTGCGCGAGATCGCGCCGACGATCTACTTCAACGTGCCGAAAGGCTGGGAAGAACTGACGGCTGCGCTCGAACGCGATGCCGTGCTGCGCGACACGTTCCTCTCGCGCGTGAAGCTGTATTTCTTCGGCGGCGCGGGGCTGTCGCAGGCCGCGTGGGACCGTCTCGACCGCGTGACCGAGGCGCATTGCGGCGAGCGGATCCGGATCATGGCCGGCCTCGGGATGACGGAGGCGTCGCCGTCGTGCCTGTTCACGACGGGGCCGCTGATGCGGGCCGGCTATATCGGGCTGCCGGCGCCCGGCTGCGACGCGAAGCTCGTGCCGTGCGGCGGCAAGCTCGAACTGCGTTTCAAGGGGGCGAACGTGATGCGCGGCTACTGGCACGCGGACGTCGATCCGCGCGACGTGTTCGACGACGAAGGGTATTACCGCAGCGGCGACGCGGGAGTCTTTGTCGATCCGGAGCGGCCGGAGCTCGGGCTGTTGTTCGACGGGCGGCTGACCGAGGATTTCAAGCTGAGCAGCGGCACCTTCGTCAGCGTCGGGCCGCTGCGCGCGAACGCGGTGTCGAGCGGCGCGCCGTACGTGCAGGACGTGGTCGTCACCGGGATCAATCGCGACGACATCGGGCTGCTGGTGTTTCCGCGCGTCGACGCGTGCCGTGCGTTGGCGGGACTCGCCGCCGATGCCGCCGTGATCGACGTGCTGCGCGCGCCTGCCGTGCGCGCGGTGTTCGAGCAATGGCTCATCGCGCTGAACCGGCATGCGAGCGGCGGTTCGACGTTCGTCGCGCGCATCCGGCTGATCGACACGCCGCCGTCGCTCGATCTCGGCGAAGTGACCGACAAGGGTTCGCTCAACCAGGCGGCCGTGCAGCAGCATCGCGCGGCGACGATCGACGCGCTGTACGACCCGGCGCGGCGCGATCCCGACGTGATGTACGCGTAACCGGAAGTACCCCGAAGCAAGCAGGCACAACGACCGGCCGGCCACGATACCGGCAGGCATTCTTGCGGCCAGTGAATCAGGCTGCCTGATAATGGCGGCCGTTCAGACGACACCTTGCGCGCCGCTTCGCCACTGGCCGGCGACGGCGCGCGGCGGCCGTTACCGGGCCGACCGACTACAAGACATGGGACTGGAGACAGGATGAACACTTACGTTGCCGAAAAACCCACGGTCGCGACCACGCTCGCGCTGTGTTTCGCGATCGCCCTCCTCGAGGGGCTCGATCTGCAGTCGGTCGGCGTCGCCGCGCCGCGCATGGCGCGCGAATTCGGGCTGAGCGTGTCGCTGATGGGTATCGCGTTCAGCGCGGGCACCTTCGGGCTGCTGCCGGGCGCGATGCTGGGCGGGCGGCTCGCCGACCGGATCGGACGCAAGCGCGTGCTGATCGTGTCGGCCGCGCTGTTCGGGCTGCTGTCGATCGCCACCGCGCAGGTATCGACCTTCGCGATGCTCGTCGTCGTGCGCGTGCTGACCGGTATCGGTCTTGGCGGCGCGATGCCGAACCTGATCGCGCTGTCGTCCGAAGCGGTCGAGCCGCGCTCGCGCAGCAGCGCGGTGGCGACGATGTACTGCGGCATCCCGTTCGGCGGCGTGATCGCGTCGCTGATCGGCGTGCTGCTTGCCGGCGACACCGAATGGCGGCACATCTTCTACGTCGGCGGCGTGGGGCCGCTGCTGCTCGTGCCGCTGCTGGCGTGGTTCCTGCCGGAGTCGCGCGCGTATCTCGACGTCGCCGGCACGCCGGCCGCGCGCACCAGCGTCGCGCGCACGCTGTTCGGCGACGGCCGCACGACGTCGACGGTCGCGCTGTGGGTCAGCTACTTCTGCACGCTGATCGTCCTGTACTTCCTGCTGAACTGGCTGCCGTCGCTGATGGCCGCGCGCGGGCTCGATCGCGAGCACGTCGGCCTCGTGCAGATTGCGTTCAACGTCGGCGCGGGGCTCGGTGCGCTCGGCATCGGCGCGGCGCTCGACCGGATGCGCGCGTCGCACGTGGTCGGCGGCATGTACGTCGGGATCGTGCTGTCGCTCACCGCACTGGCGGCCGCGCCCGGCTTCGCGTCGCTCGCGGCCGCCGCGTTCGCGGCCGGGATGTTCGTGGTCGGCGGCCAGTCGGTGCTGTATGCGCTCGCGGCGATCTACTACCCGACCGCGATGCGCGGCACGGGTGTCGGCGCGGCGGTGGCCGTCGGCCGGCTCGGCTCCGTCGTCGGGCCGCTCGCGGCCGCGACGCTGCTGGCCGCCGGCCGCAGCGCGCCCGTCGTGATCGGCGCGAGCATCCCCGTCACGCTCGTCGCGGCCGTCGCCGCGCTGCTGCTGATTCGCCGCCCGCAAGCCGGTGACTGAGGTTTCGTTTTTATCAATGCACGCCGTCAGAGCGCGCTTACTCAAGGTCTGGAGACGCAACGAAATGAAAACGAAGACAAGGAACGGCCTGCTGGCCGCCGGCGCGTGCTGCGCACTCGCCGCGCCGGTCGCGCACGCGCAGTCGAGCGTGACGCTGTACGGGATCATCGACACGGGTGTCGAATTCGTGTCGCACGCGAACGCGGCTGGCGACCACGTCGTGCGCATGCCGGGCGTGACGGGCGAGCTGCCGTCGCGCTGGGGGCTGCGCGGTGCCGAGGATCTCGGCGGCGGCTACCAGGCGGTGTTCACGCTCGAAAGCGGCTTCAACGTGCGCGGCGGCGATCTCGGCCAGGGCGGCCGGCTGTTCGGGCGGCAGGCGTTCGTCGGGCTGAAGGGCGGCTACGGCACGCTCGCGTTCGGCCGCCAGTACACGATGACCTATCTCGCGCTGCAGGGCGCGGACATCATCGGTCCCGACATCTACGGGCTCGGCTCGTTCGACGCGTACGTGCCGAACGGTCGCGCCGACAACGCGGTGACCTATATCGGCACGTACCGCGGCGTGACGCTCGGCGCCGCGTATTCGTTCGGCCGCGACGGCGCGGGCACCGGCAACTCGCCGGGGCAGGGCACGTGCGCGGGGCAAGTGCCGGGCGACGCCGTCCAGTGTCGCAACTGGTCGGTGATGCTCAAGTACGACAGCGCGTATTTCGGTGCGGCAGCCTCGTACGAGGAACAGCGCGGGGGCACCGGCGCGGCCGCGAACTTCTTCGACGGCATCGCGCCGGTCGCTTTCACCAGCAGCGGCGGCAAGGACGCGCGCACGCACGTGAGCGCGTATGCGCAGGCGGCCGGCGCGCGGATCGGCGCTGGCTGGATCGGGCGGCGCGTGTCGACCGGTTCGCCGGCGGCGCCGGGCGCGCATTCGGACCTGTTCTTCGTCGGCGCATCGTATGCGGTGAAGCCGGATTTCGTCGTCGACGGCGAAGGCTACCGGATCGTCAACAGCGCGCACGACACGCGCGCGACGATGGCCACGCTGCGCGCGACCTATCTGCTGACGAAGCGCACGGCGGTCTACGCGCAATCGTCGTATCTGTGGAACAGCGCGCATGCGCGCTACGCGGTCAGCGGCGGCGGGGCCGGTACGACACCCGGCGAAGGGATGGGGCAGCTCGGCGCGATGGTCGGCGTGCGGCACATGTTCTGATCCGGCAGCCTGACGAACGGGAGATATCTTGAACAGACAATCCGGATTCCTCTACATTGCACCGCTCGCCGCCGCGATCCTCGCCGGTTGCGGCGGCGACGACTCGGTGAATTCCGTGCCGACGCACCTGAGCGCCGCGACACCGGCCGCGATGGCGCAGACCTGCGACGCGCTCGCCGCGAAGCTGGCGTATGCGAACACGTCGTTCACGTCGGTGACGACCGCAGCCGCCGGCGCGCTCACGGTGGCCGGCAAGCCGATCGCCGAGCACTGCGTGATCGAAGGGAAGATGAACGAGCGCGTGAGCGCGGTCGATGGCAAGACTTACGCGATCGGTTTCGAAATGCGCTTGCCGAAGGCGTGGAACGGCCGCTTCTTCTACCAGGCGAACGGCGGGCTCGACGGCAACGTCGTGACGGCGACGGGCGAGATCGGCGGCGGCGGGCCGCTGACCGACGCGCTGAACCAGGGCTTCGCGGTGATCAGCTCGGATTCGGGGCACAGCGCCGCGCAGAATCCGTTGTTCGGCATCGATCCGCAGGCGCGCATCGACTACGGCTACGGCGCGGTCGATGCGCTGACGCCGATGGCGAAGCAGGTGATCCGGCTCGCATACGGCAAGGCGCCCGACCGCAGCTATTTCGATGGCTGCTCGAACGGCGGCCGTCACGCGATGGTCACGGCGGTGCGCAACCCGGCCGACTACGACGGCATCATCGCGGGCGATCCGGGCTTTCATCTGCCGAAGGCGGCGATCGGCGAAATGTACGGTGCGCAGCAGTTCGCGAAGATCGCATCGGCGACCGGATCGAACGGGCTGCCGGATATCCGCAGCGGCTTCACCGATGCGGAGCGGCAGTTCGTCGGCGCGAAGATCCTCGAGAAATGCGATGCGCTCGACGGCACGGCCGACGGGATGGTGCAGGACGTCGCCGCGTGCCAGGCGCACTTCAGCGTCGATGCGGACATCCCGACCTGCGCGAACGGTACGCGCACGGGCGCCTGCCTGACGACCGCGCAGAAGACCGCGCTCGAGAACGTGTTCACGGGTGCGCGCAACAGCGCAGGCACGGCGCTGTACGCGGGCTTTCCGTACGATCCGGGCATCGCCGGCAGCGGCTGGGCCGCGTGGAAGCAGTCGAATTCGATCACGCTCGACCCGGCCGCGATGGCGTTCACGTTCATGACGCCGCCGAAAACCGCCGCGACGCTCGCGAACCTGCCCGGTTTCGCGCTGGGCTTCGACATGGACAACGACGCGCCGGCGATCTTCGCGACCAACGGCGTGTACACGCAATCCGCGTGGTCGTTCATGACGCCGCCCGACGAGACCAACCTGTCCGCGCTGAAGGCGCGCGGCGCGAAGCTGCTCGTCTATCACGGCACGGGCGACCCGGTGTTTTCGTTCGACGACACGCGCGACTGGTACACGCGGGTCGCGCAGGCGAACGGCGGCGATGCGTCGGATTTCGCGCGCTTCTATCCGGTGCCGGGGATGAACCACTGCTCGGGCGGGCCGGCGGCCGACCAGTTCGACCTGCTGACGCCGCTCGTCGCGTGGGTCGAGCAGGGGCAGGCGCCCGGTGCGGTGGTGGCCACCGCGCGCGATGCGACGAACGCGGTGCCGAACGCGGATGTGCCCACCTCGTGGGGCGCCGGGCGTACGCGGCCGCTGTGCCCGTATCCGCAGGTGGCGCGCTACAACGGGGCGGGCGACGTGAATTCGGCGGCGAGCTTCAGTTGCCGCTGACGTAGCCGTCGATGGGAGGTGGCTGGTGCGCTATCGCGCGCCGGTCGCCTCATGTGTGCAAACGCTCACTCACTCGCCCGGTTCGACCGGCACCTCGAGCCCGACCTTCACGCGGCTCATGCTCACCAGCGTCTTGAACCGCTTCACGTTGTTGTTCGCGAAGAACAGCTCGCGCGTGAGCGCGTTGTACTGATCCATGTTGCGCACGGCCAGGATCAGCACGAAATCCCATTCCCCCGTCACGTAGTAGCACTGCTGGATCTGCGGGCAGCGCTCGAAGGAGCGCTTCATTGCGTCGAGCTGGTCGATCTGCTCGCTTTCGACCTCGACGTTGACGACGATCGTCAGCGGATGATCGACCTTGTCCGGCGCGACGATGGCCGTGTAGCGCTCGATCACGCCGTCGTCCGCGAGACGCTTCAGGCGCCGGTTCACGGCCGCGGTCGACAGGTTGACGCGCGCGCCGAGTTCGCTTTGCGGCGTTTGCGCGTCGCGCTGGATTTCCATCAGCAGCTTGCGATCAAACGCATCGAGTGGGGTGGTCATGATGGCGCGTGAAGCCTCGAAAGAATGAGAAATTTTTGCGTGACGGCCGCCGAATTGGCGAATTTATTGACCCGACTGCGCAATATTATTTTTCGAACCGGCGGCGCGTGCAACCCGTGCGCGCCCGACCCGAACCGACTCACGGAGTGCTGCCCGCCATGCTGATCGCCAACCCCCGCGCATCGCGCGCCGCCTATCCCCACGCGCTGCGCCGCGTGATGAACATCGCATCGGCCGACGAAAGCGGCGCGTGGCTGTCGCACTGGCCGCTCGTCGGCAACGCGCGCACGCCGCTGCGCACGTTGCCGGATCTCGCCGCGCGGCTCGGCGTCGCGAGCGTCAGCGTGAAGGACGAGTCGTGCCGCTCGCCGCTCGGCAGCTTCAAGGCGCTCGGCGCGCCGATCGCGCTGGTGCGGCTCGTGAAGCGCCTGCGCCGCACGCAGGATCTCGATCCGCAAGGGCTCGTCACCGGCCGCTACGCGGCGGAGCTGGCCGACCTGACGGTGATCAGCGCAACCGACGGCAATCACGGCCGTGCGCTCGCCGCCGCCGCGCGTGCGATCGGCTGCGGGTGCGTGATCGTGCTGCACGCGAACGTCGAGGCCGAGCGCGAACGCGCGATCTCGGCGTACGGCGCGCGGATCGTGCGCATCGAGGGGAACTACGACGAGTCGGTCATCTGCGCGGCGCAGCTCGCGCAGGCGAACGGCTGGTATGTCGTGTCGGATACGTCGTACGACGGCTACGAAGCGATTCCGCGCGACGTGATGCAGGGCTATGGCGTGATCGCGGCCGAGGCCGCCGCGCAGGCGGCGCAGGACGACGGGCGGCCGTTCACGCATGTGCTGCTGCAGGGCGGCGTGGGCGGCCTCGCCGCGGGCGTCGCGAGTTATCTGTGGGAGCGCGACGGCGTGCAGCGGCCGCACTTCATCGTGGTCGAGCCGCGCCAGGCCGACTGCCTGTACCAGAGTGCACTGGCCGGTCGCGCGACCAAGGCGACCGGCAGCGTCGATTCGGTGATGGCGGGGCTCGCGTGCGGCGAGGCGTCGCCGCTTGCGTGGGATTTCCTCGAGATGTGCGTCGACTACTTCATGCTGATCGATGACGAAGACGCGGTGCAGGCGATGCGCGGCCTCGCGGCCGGCAGCGAGCGCGACGTGCCGCTCGTGGCCGGCGAATCGGGGGCGGCTGGCGTCGCGGGGCTGGAGGTGCTGATGCGCGACCCCGTGCTCGCGCGGCAGGTGGGGCTCGACGCGCATTCGCGCGTGCTGGCGATCAATACGGAAGGCGCGACGGCGCCGTCCGTGTACCGGCAGTGCGTCGGCGAGACGGCCGACGCAGTGCTCGCGCGGCAGCGCGACTGGCTGGACCGCGCGTCGGTCGCGGCCTGAACGACATCCCGACCGATCCCGACCGACCACGACTGACGAGGCAAACGCCATGGACGCAATCGAAGAAAGCACGCTGCAGGGGCAATTGAAGACCTGGCGCCGCCATCTGCACCAGCATCCGGAGACGGGTTTCGAAGAGGTGAACACGTCGGACTACGTCGCGCGCATCCTGACGACGCTCGGGCTCGACGTGCATCGCGGGATCGGCGGCACGGGGCTCGTCGCGAACCTGACGGCCGGCACCGGCAAGCGCGCGATCGGTATCCGCGCGGACATGGACGCGCTGAATATCGCCGAGCACGCGCCGGGCCGCGAATACGCATCGTGCACGCCCGGCAAGATGCATGCGTGCGGGCACGACGGCCACATGTCGATGGTGCTCGGCGCCGCGCAGTTGCTGGCCGAGCGCAAGGATTTCGACGGCACGGTGCGTTTCATTTTCCAGCCGGCCGAGGAGCATGGCCGCGGCGCGAAGGCGATGATGGCCGACGGGCTGTTCGAGCGCTTTCCGGTCGACGCGATCTTCGGCGCGCACAACATGCCGGGGATGCGCGCGGGCACGTTCTCGACGCGCGCGGGCGGCATCATGGCGAGCGAGGACAACTTCGTGATCCGGATCGACGGGCGCGGCACGCACGCGGCGCGTCCGCACATGGGTATCGATCCGATCGTGATCGGCGCGCAGGTCGTGCTCGCGCTGCAGACGATCGTGTCGCGCAATCTCGATCCGGGCCAGCAGGCCGTGATCTCGTGCACGGAGTTCATCACCGACGGGCTGCGCAACGTGCTGCCGTCGACGGTGACGATCAAGGGCGACACGCGCAGCTATTCGCGCGACGTGCAGGCGCTGCTGGCCACGCGGATGCGCGCGATCAGCGAAGGGATCTGCCGCACGCACGGCGCGACCTGCATGTTCGACTACACGCACGAGTTCGCGCCGACGGTGAATTCGCCGGAATGGGTCGACACGGCCGTGCAGGCCGCGGCGCAGGTCGCGGGCGCGGAGTCGGTGAACGCCGACGTGCAGCCGATGATGATCTCGGAGGATTTCGGCGCGTTCCTGCAGGCCGTGCCCGGCAACTTCGTGTTCATCGGCAACGGTGAGTCGGCCGATCGCGGCGGCGTGCCGCTGCACAACGCGGGCTACGACTTCAACGACGAGATCCTGCCGGTGGGGGCGCGGTATTTTGCGGAAGTGGCGCGGCGGGCGTTGCGGGTGGCGTAGTGCGTTGCCGCGCGATTCGCACACGACGGGAAACGGCTCGCCATTCGGCGAGCCGTTTCACTGTCAAGCGACACCGCAGGCAACGCACCGTGGCCGCACTCGCGCGATGTGTATCCGACCGCGAGTGTCACTGCGTCAGACCAGCTCCCCCAGACACGCGTCGAACTGCGCGACGAGGCGATCGACATCGTCGGCCGTCGTTTGCGGACACACGAGCATCATGTTGTGGAACGGCGTGATCAGCACGCCGCGATTCAGCAGGTACAGGTGCACGATGTGCTCGAGTTCGCTGTCGAGCTGCTTGCCGGCGATCGTGCCGTTGCGCGGCGGCGTGGGTGCGAACTGGAACTCGGTGCGCGCGCCGATGCGCGTCACGCACCACGGCAGCCCGTGTTTCGCGATCGCCTGTTCGAGACCGCCGGCGAGCCGCGCGGCGAGTTCGAACATGTGCGCGTAGGCCGAGTCGGTCGCGACTTCGGCCAGCGTCGCGCGCATCGCATGCATCGCGAGCATGTTCGCGGTGAGCGTCGTGCCGATGCCCGAGTGGCCGGGCGGCGCGTTCAGCTTCGCCTGCTTCGCGCGTTCCGCGAATTCGGCGCTGAATCCGTACACCGCGCACGGCACCCCGCCCGCGATCGGCTTGCCGACCACCAGCATGTCCGGCTCGAGATCGTGCGCGACGGCGTAACCGCCCGGGCCGCTGCTGATCGTGTGCGTCTCGTCGATCACGAGCAGCGTGCCGTAGCGGCGCGTCAGTTCGCGCGCCGCTTCCCAGAAGCCCGGATCGGGCAGCACCATCCCGATGTTCGTCATCGCCGGTTCCGCGAGCACGCAGGCGACGTCGCCGTGCTTCAGCGCGGCTTCGAGCGCGGCGAGATCGTTGAATTCGACGACGCGCGTGTTCGCGAGCAGGTCGTAGGACTGCCCGAGCAGGCTGTCGCGCTGCACGGGGCGACCGTCGACGAGGTCGACGAATACGTCATCGACCGTGCCGTGATAGCAGCCGTTGAACACGACGATCGTGTTGCGGCCGGTGGCCGCGCGCGCCCAGCGCAGCACGAAGCGGTTCGCGTCGCTCGCGCTCAGCGCGAATTGCCAGACCGGCAGCCGGAAACGGCGCGCGAGTTCGCGCGACACCCACGCGGCATCCTCGCTCGGCAGCATCGTCGTGTAGCCGCGCGTGGCCTGCTCGATGAGTGCCCGCGCGACGGGTTCGGGCGCATGGCCGAACATCGCACCGGTGTCGCCGAGGCAGAAGTCGGCGTAGCGGTGGCCGTCGGCGTCGGTGAACGTCGCGCCGCGCGCTTCCTTCACATACAGCGAGAACGGCGTCGACCAGTCCTGCATCCAGTGCAACGGCACGCCGAACAGCAAGTGCTCGGATGCTTCCGCGGACAGTGCGCGGGAGACCGGCATGGCTTCGGTGAATGCGCGGCGCTCGCGGTCGAACAGCGCGCGGGCGCGGATGAGGTCGACTCCGTGACGGGAAGGCAAAGGCAGCTCCTGGGCTGTGAAGATGGCGAAGACGATAGCGCGGAGCGCGGGGGGCTGAATAGAGGCGGAATTACCGAGGCGGACGCAGGTGCTCGGGCGCGGCGATTGAATGATGCGCACGGTGACGTGCGTGAAGCAGGAAAGCCCGGCTCATGTTTCCGATCGATCCAATTTTCGCGTCGGTGGGGGACGATGCGGTCCCGGGCGGCCGGGTGGTGGCGGCAGACCGGTCAGGATTTGGCCGGCCGATTTGTTGTAATTAAAGTTTTTGCGCATAAACCGACAGCGGTACGCCTTGCCGCTGTCGTATTGCATGGAAAGTTAGTGGGTGCTCACATTCGGATTGTTGCGTTCGACGTGTGTTCGGCGCCGGTCCATGGTGCGCCGCCGTCGCTGCGAATGACGGGAGTGCCGGCGCGTGATGCAGGTGAGCAGCAGCTTGCCTGATGGTGCCTGGCGCTTCGCGTTCGCAGCAGCGGCGCGCTACGCCAGTGTCTTGACCATGTGATGCTCGTCGTAGAACCGCCCATCGACGTACATCGAGCGCGGTTCCGTGCCGAACCGGACGAACCCTTGCGACGCATACAGCCGCTCCGCGGTTGCGTTGACCTCGTTCACGCACAGCATCAGCTGCTTGCACTGCCAAGCCTGCGCCGCGTGCGCGGTCGCGCTTTCGAGCAGTGTCTGCGCGATACCTTGCCCGCGATACGCGGGCTCGACGAACACGCCCCAGATGGTCGCCTTGTGCGAAATCTTCACGCGCGCATCGCGGCGCACGCCGGTGATGCCGACGAGCGTATCGCCGTCGAACGCGCCGAACACGGCGCGTTCGCGGGTCGGCGTGATGCGCGTCGCGAATTCGTCGACGGGCACCTGCGATTCTTCGTCGAGCGTCGGCAGGAAAGAAGTGGGCGCGGTGTCGATCGCACGCAGGCGAACGGTCTGGAAACGGGCGGCGTCGGCCGCGTCGAGCAGGCGGGTCGTGATTGTCATCGGGGCGTTCCGGTTGAGGGTCGTGCATGCCGGCGCGGGCCGTTGCGGCCGCGGGATGCATCGTCCTTATCGTAATAGGAATCCGGGTGCCGCGTGGCGGCGTTCGATGCATTGCGCATCCCGACCGCGTCAGGCGTCGGGCGCCGCGCGGCAGTCTTCAGATCGCGTCGTGCGGCCGCCTTGCATCGCCGTCGACACAGCACGCGAGCACCTCGGCATCGGTGTCGCCGAGGCTCAGGTACACGTGCCCGACCGCGCTGTCGAAATACAGGCTGTCGCCGGCGCCGAGCCGGTACGCATGGCCGTTCTCGAAGCGCAGCTCCAGCTCGCCGCTCAGCACGAACACGAACTCCTCGCCGCGGTGCCGGATGTAGTCGGCGAAGTCCGACAGCTTGCGCGCATGGATCCGCCCGCGCACGGGCACCATCCGCTTGCCGGCCAGGTCGTTCGCGAGCATCCCGTACGCATAGTTCGGCGTGTCGTAGACCATCTGCTGGCCGGCCGGCGTGAACGACGGCGTCATCGGGCCGGCGGGCGCGGGGCGGCAGAACATCGTGTCGAAGTCGAGCGCGAGCGCATGCGTGAGCGCCGCGAACTTGTCGTAGGTGAGCGCGATGTCGCCGCGCTCGGCCTTCGAAATCGTCGACACCGCGATACCGGAGCGCTCGGACAGTTGCGCGAGCGTCAGGCCGCGCGACTTGCGTGCGTCGCGCAGCCGCGCGCCGACCGTCTGGTGGTCGAGCTGCGGTGCGGCGTCGGTGGGCGGCGGAACGGGAGCGGTGGATTTGGGCATGCGGATACGGGGCGCGACGTGCGTGACGTGAATACGGGTTTTATCGTATACGAGAATAATTTTTCTCATATATGATAATTTCCGTCGAAATCGCCGATGGTGGGCGTGACGGCCACTCTAGCATCGGACGACGCGAAACTCGCGGGGCCGGTGCGGCCGGCGTGAACGACACGTGTGCGAATCGGCGCGGCTCGCCCGTGCGGCGGGTGCGCGACGATTCCGCACACGGCAGCGGTTTTCCCAGCCATTTATTTTCCCGGCCTGTCACGGCCGGGCCCGCGAAGGTGCAATCCATGTCCAGTGAAATCAAACGTCTGCAGACCGGCGCACGCATGAGCCAGGTCGTGATCGCGAACGGCTTCGTCCACCTGGCCGGGCAGGTGCCCGATACGGCCGGCGCGCCGATCGCCGTGCAGGCGACCGAAATCCTCACGCGCATCGACGCGCTGCTCGCATCGGCCGGCGTCGACAAGACGCGCGTATTGACGGCCAACGTGTGGCTCAGCGACGCCGCGCACTTCGACGCGTTCAATGCGGTGTGGGACGCCTGGGTGCCGGCCGGCCACGCGCCGACCCGCGCGTGCGTGCAGGCATTGCTGATGAAGCCCGGTCTCGACGTCGAGATCGCCGTGACCGCGCTCGCCTGACGCCGGCGCCGCCCGCCCCGAGGAATTCCCGATGACATTCGACACGCTCGTCCTGGGCGGCGGCATGATCGGCGTATCCGTTGCCGTTCATCTGCAACAGCGCGGCCTGTCGGTCGCGCTCGTCGACCGCAAGGCGCCCGGCAACGAGACGTCGCTCGGCAATGCCGGGCTGATCCAGCGCGAAGGCGTGTACCCGTATGCATTTCCGCGCGGCTTCGGCACGCTGCTGAAATACGCGTGCAACCGCTCGCCCGACGTCCGCTATCACGTCGGCGCGCTGCCGAAACTGATTCCGTTCCTGTACCGCTACTGGCGCAACTCGCATCCGGCGCGCCATGCGGAGATCGCACGCGCGTATGCGCCACTGATCGAACACTGCGTGACCGAGCATCGCGCGCTGATCGACGCGGCCGGCGCCGGCGCGCTGCTGCGCGAAGGCGGCTGGCTGAAGGTGTTCCGCACCGCCGCGACGCGCGATGCCGAAACGCGCGACGCCGAGCGCTGGCGTGCCGAATACGGCGTGACCTTCGATGCACTCGATGCGGCCGCGCTGCGCGACTCGGAGCCGCACCTGAGCCGCGCGCTGGTCGGTGCGCTGCGCTATACGGGCTCCGATTCGATCAGCGATCCGAATGCGCTCGTGACGGCCTATGCGCGCCACTTCGAGCAACTCGGCGGCCGCATCCTGACCGGCGACGCGCTGACGCTGTCGGCCGCGAACGGCTGGCGCGTCGACACCGCGCAAGGCCCGGTCGATGCGCGCGCGGCGGTCGTCGCGCTCGGGCCCTGGTCGGACCTGCTGTGCGAACGGCTCGGCTATACGCTGCCGCTCGCGGTCAAGCGCGGCTATCACATGCACTACGCGGCGCAGCCGGGCGCGCGGCTGAACCGGCCCGTGCTCGATGCCGACAGCGGCTTCCTGATCACGCCGATGACGCGCGGCATCCGCCTGACGACCGGCGTCGAGCTCGGCTATCGCGATACGCCGCCGACGCCGACCCAGCTCGCCGCCGTCGAACCGATCGCGCGCGAGCTGTTTCCGCTCGGCGCGCGCGTCGACGGCGCGCCGTGGCTCGGCCGCCGGCCGTGCACGCCCGACATGCTGCCCGTGATCGGCGCGGCGCCGCGCCACCGCGATCTGTGGTTCGCGTTCGGGCATGCGCATCACGGCTTCACGCTCGGCCCCGTGACCGGCCGGCTGGTCGCCGACCTGATGACCGGCACGCAGCCGTTCGTCGACCCGGCGCCGTTTCGCGTCGAACGCTTTCTGCACGGCCGCTGAACCGGCGACCGTGCGCTGCAGCAGGGCGGCCGGCACACGACGCCGGCCGCTCCATCCAGCGGCCGGCCGATCCGGCTCGCCGCGACGACCAACGACTGGAGACAACATGCAACAGCACACGATGCGGCGCGAACTCGGCGCGCGCCAGATTTCGTTCATGGCCCTCGGCATGGCCATCGGCGTCGGCCTGTTCCTCGGCTCGGCGTCCGCGATCAAGGCGGCCGGGCCCGGCGCGCTCGTCGCCTACCTGATCGGCGGCGCGATGATCTTCCTGATCATGCGCGCGCTCGGCGAGATGGCCGTGCACCGGCCGGTGTCCGGCTCGTTCGGCGCGTATGCGTTCGAATACGTCGGGCCGTTCGCCGGCTACGTGGTCGGCTGGAGCTACTGGCTGCTGATGGTCGGCGTCGGCGTCGCGGAGACGACCGCCATCGGCATCTACATGGGCTTCTGGTTTCCGGACGTGCCGCAGTGGCTGTGGGTCGTATCGGCGATTGCTGCGATCTCGGCATTCAACCTGCTCAACGTGAAGGTGTACGGCGAGCTGGAATTCTGGTTCGCGATCGTGAAGGTCGTGACGATCGTGCTGATGATCGCGGGCGGCGCGCTGATCGTGTTCACGGGGATCGGCCATGGCGGTGTGCCGGTCGGCCTGTCGAACCTGTGGCGCCACGGCGGCGTGTTCCCGCACGGCGTGCTCGGGGTCGTGAGCGCGCTGCCGATCGTCGCGTATTCGTTCGCGGGCGTCGAGATGATCGGCCTGACCGCCGGCGAGGCGCGCGAGCCGCAGAAGATGATTCCGCGCGCGATCAACTCGGTGCTGTGGCGCATCCTGATCTTCTATGTCGGCGCGCTGTTCATCATCATGGCGCTGTATCCGTGGCACGAGCTCGGCGAGCACGGCAGCCCGTTCGTGACGACGTTCGAATCGCTCGGGCTGCGGCAGGCGGCCGGCATCGTCAACTTCGTGGTCGTGACGGCCGCGCTGTCGAGCTTCAACTGCATCGTGTTCAGCGGCGCGCGCATGCTGTCGAGCATGGCCGGCAACGGCCTCGCGCCCGCGTCGTTCGCGGCGCTGAGCGCAAGCGGGTCGCCGTCGCGTGCGGTGCGGGCGACCGTGCTGTTCATGTCGGTCGGCGTGGTGCTGAACTACGTGATTCCCGCGCGCGTGTTCGGCTGGCTGATGTCGTTCCTGTCGTTCGACGTGGCCGTGATCTGGGCGATGATCGTGCTGACGCACATGCGGTTCCGGCGCGCGCTGGCCGCGCGCGGCGAGACGGTGGCGTTCCGCATGCCGTACGCGTCGGTCACGTCGTGGATCTGTCTCGTGTTCGTCGGGTTCGTGTTCGTGATGCTCGGCGTCGATCCGTCGACGCGCGGGTCGCTGTATGCCGGCGCGGCGGTGATGGCGTTGATGGCGATCATCTACCGGCGTTCGCGGCACCTGCAGGCGGCTGCGCGGTCGACGCGTGTCGGGCTTGGCATCGAGCGCGTGTGACGGTCATGCGCTGAGTCGCGGCTGTTGGTTCGGGGAGTGGTCGTGCAACGGGGCGCGTGGGAGGCGAGTGCGAAGGCGCCGTGGCGGGGGCGGCGGCGCGTCATGCGCGCCGCGCCGGCACGAAGGATGAGGATGGCGTGAAGCCTGCGCGTCGTCGCGCCGAACCGGCGCCCGACGTCAAACGCGCGAAGATGCGCCCGATCTGCTCAGGCGCATCGCATCGAAATCAATACCGCGCCAGCTGATTGCCGTTGATCTGCACGCGATCGCCCGGCCGCAGGTTGCCCGGCGACTGCACGTCGAACGAGCGCATCGTGCCGTCGCTCACCTGCACGTCGATCCGGTAGCTGCTCGGGCCTTGCGCGGCGCCCATCTGCTGGCCGATCTGGTTGCCGGCCACCGCACCGCCGAGCGCGCCGATCACGGTCGCCGCATCGCGGCCGTGGCCGCGGCCGAACTGGTTGCCCACCAGGCCGCCGACCAGCGCACCGACGACGGTGCCGGCGACACCCGACGGGCCGACCGAACCGTTGACCGGCTGGATATTCGAGACCGTGCCGTACTGCGTGCCGTAGCCGTTGCCGTACTGCTGCTGCTGATTGCCGTACTGGTCATACGGCTGCGACCCGTATTGCTGCTGATTGCCGTACTGATCGTACGGCTGCGGCGCCTGGTTCGGATACGGCTGTTGCTGCTGCACGTAGCCCGGCTGCGAATACGCGGGCTGCGCGTAGCCGGGCGTCGCGTATTGCTGCTGCTGCGGATACCCCGGCTGCGCGCCGTAGTAACCCGGCGCGACGCAGGCGGTCAGCGGAAGCGCCGCGACGGCGACGAGCGAGGCGAACAGAACGGTCTTCGTGGAAGGCATGCGCATCATGATGTTTCCTGCATCGGCAACGGGTTCGCCGACGAATTCCGGGACGGGTGGCGAACTCGGCGTGAGTATAAGGAATGGCCGGTGGCGCGTCCGGTGCGGCCGGGTAACAACGTGTAAAGTCTGTTGCCGCGTAAATCGCCGCCCGGGCGGCGTGCTGAAGCGGCGGCCGGCGCGGGCGCGAGACGGCTTTCGGACACCCGCTGACCGGTGATGCCGACGCTGCGCGGCCATCGGTTTTACCGTCGCTTTCACTGCGATCCCGCCCCATCGCCGTGCCAGGCCCGGCGGCCGTGCGCGCCGCGCATCGCGAAATCGAATGCGCGGCATCGCGACATTTAATTGGCCTCGGGCGATGGCGTCCGATATCGTGGCCGGATTCCCTGCCAACGGTCGCGCCGTGCCGGCTGCGGTTCCTTCCCCGTCCGCGCCGGCGTCGCGCCGCGACCGCCCCACATTCCAAGCCATGACCGAACGCTTCTTCATCAACGCCGTCGACGCCGGCGGCCAGCCCATCAACCTCGTCGTTCGTGACGGCCGCTTTACCGCGATCGGCGCCGATTGCGCCGCCGCGCCCGGCGCGGAAACGATCGACCTCGATGGCCGGGTTGTGCTGCCCGGCTTCGTCGATGGCCACATCCACCTCGACAAGAGCTTCGTCGGCGATCGCTGGGTGCCGCACGAACCGGTCGGCACGCTGCGCGAGCGGCTCGCGGTCGAGAAGCGCCAGCTCGCGGCCGCGCCGCCGATCGTCGAACGCGCGAATGCGCTGATCGCGCAGGCCGCCGCATTCGGCACGGTCGCGATGCGCAGCCACGTCGACGTCGATGCGACGACGGGCCTGTCGAACCTGCAGGCCGTGATGGCCGCGCGCGAGCAATGGCGCGGGATCGTCGATATCGAACTCGTCGCGTTTCCGCAGGCCGGCGTCATCACGTGCCCGGGTACCGCCGAGATCCTCGACGCAGCCGTGCGCGAAGGCGCGGACGTGGTCGGCGGGATCGACCCGACGACGCTCGACGGCGATGCGGACGGGCAGCTCGACATCGTGTTCGGCATCGCCGAGAAGCGCGGTGCGAAGATCGACATCCACCTGCACGAGCCGGGCGAAACGGGTATCGCGCAGCTGCTGAGGATCGCGGCGCGCACGCGCGCGGCAGGGCTCGGCGGCCGCGTGAACGTGAGTCATGCGTATGCGCTCGGCCAGGTGAGCGATGACGACGTGCAGCGCACCGCGGCGGCGCTGGCCGAAGCCGGCGTGTCGATCCTGACGAATGCGCCGGGCGACTGCGCGTTTCCGCCGGTGCAGGCGCTTCGCGATGCGGGCGTGCACGTGTTCGCGGGCAACGACAACATCCGCGACGCATGGTGGCCATACGGCAACGGCGACATGCTGCAGCGCGCGATGATGGTCGGCTATCGGTCGGGCTTCTACACCGACGAGGCGCTCGGTATCGCGCTGGACATGGCGACGCACGCCGGCGCGCGCGTGATCGGCAAGGATAACTATGGAATCGCGGTCGGCTGCGATGCGACGTTCGTCGCGGTGCGTGCGCCGAATGCGGCGGCGGCCGTCGCGGGCGTGCCGGCCGAGCGCTGGGTGTTCCGCCGTGGCGAAAGCGACACGGGCGCACCGTTCGCCCCCGCGCTGCGCTTCACGCGCTGACCGACCTGACCGGCGGCACGGCACGCGCCGTGCCCCCTTCGCATTGACTGCACTGACCGTACTGACCGACCACCCCGGAACCGACATGACGAACCTGCTGATCCGCAACGTCCGCCCGAGCGCCGACGCCGCGCTCGACATCCTGATCGAAGGCGATCGCATCGCGCGCATCGGCCCGTCGCTCGACGCGCCCGCCGACTGCGCGATCGAGGACGGCGCAGGCGCGCTCGCGCTGCCTGGCCTCGTCGAAGGCCACACGCACCTCGACAAGACGCATTGGGGGATGCCGTGGTATCGCAACCAGGTCGGGCCGCGCCTCGTCGACCGGATCGAGAACGAGCGCCACTATCGCGCGACGAGCGGCCATGACGCCGGCGTCGCATCGCTCGCGCTGGCGCGCGCGTTCCTCGCGGCCGGCACGACGCGCATCCGCACGCACGTCGACATCGACACCGAAGCGGGGCTGCGGCATCTGCACGGCGTGCTCGCAACGCGCGAGACGCTGCGCGGGGAAGTTGAAATCCAGATCGTCGCGTTTCCGCAATCGGGCGTGCTCAAGCGGCCGGGCACCGATGCGCTGCTGTCCGAAGCCCTTGCCGCCGGTGCCGATCTGCTCGGTGGGCTCGACCCGTGCGCGATCGAAGGCGATCCGGTCGAGGCGGTGGACACGCTGTTCGCGATCGCCGCGCGCCATGGCCGCGGGCTCGACCTTCACCTGCACGAGCGCGGATCGATGGGCGCGTATTCGCTCGACCTGATCCTGCAGCGCACGGCTACGCACGGCATGCAGGGCAAGGTGACGATCAGCCACGGGTTCTGTCTCGGCGATATCGCCGAACGCGAGCGCGATGCGCTGCTCGCGCGGATGGCCGAACTCGGCGTCGGACTCGTCACGACCGCGCCGGCGGCGGTGCCGGTGCCGCCGGTGGCCGCGTGCCGCGCGGCGGGCGTGACGGTCATTGGCGGCAACGACGGCGTGCGCGATACGTGGACGCCGTATGGCTCGCCCGACATGCTCGAACGCGCGATGCTGATCGGCATGCGCAACGATTTCCGCCGCGACGATGCGCTCGAAGTCGCGCTCGACTGCGTGACGCACAGCGCGGCGCGCGGTTGCGGCTTCGATGGTTACGGGCTGCAGCCGGGCAGCAGCGCGGACGTCGTGCTCGTCGACGCGCTGACGTTCGCCGAGGCCGTCGTCGCGCGGCCGGTGCGGCGGCTCGTCGTGTCGTCGGGGAAGATCGTTGCGCGCAACGGCGCGCTGGTCTGAGTGAAGCGTGAGCGCGGCGTCGCCCCGGTATGATCCGGTTTTCAGCCGGATTTCCCGGGAGACGACGATGCGACGCACGACAGCGGCACAGGCCGCACGATGGATGGCGGCGGCCCTGTTCGCCGTGAGCGCCGCGCATGCGGTGGCGGCCGGGCCAACCGACGCGCAGCAGGAAGCCAACCGGCGGACGGTGCTCGCGTTCTACGAAAAAGGCCTGAACGAGAAGGACGCGGACGCCGCACTCGCGTATGTCGGCGATCGCTACGTGCAGCACAACCCGAACGCGGCCGACGGCCGCGACGGTTTCCGCAAGTTCGTCGCATTCCTGCGCGACAAATATCCGCAGTCGCACAGCGAGATCAAGCGCTCGTTCGTCGACGGCGACTACGTGATCCTGCACGTGCACGCGGTGCGCGAACCCGGCACGCGCGGCAGCGCGATCATGGACATCTTCCGGCTCGAGAACGGCAAGATCGTCGAGCACTGGGACGTCAATCAACCCGTGCCCGAGCAGGCCGCGAACGGGAACACGATGTTCTGACGGGTACCGGGTACCGGGTGCTGAGTGCTGAGTGCTGAGTGCTGAGTGCTGAGTGCCGAGTGCCGCGCACCGGGCGTTTCGACGCGCCCGCGAGCCGTGCCGGTGCGGCGCCGCGGCGTCCTTTCCTTTGCCGCATCCGGCTTTCTTGCTACTCCTCGAGCTCCAGCATCGTTGCGAGCGACTTCGTCAGTTCGCTGACCATCGGATCGGCCGTCGGCCGATGCAGGATTGCGATGTCCATGTGCTCGATCGGCGCGAAACCCTGCTTCGCGGTCAGCACGACGTGCTCGTCCGTCACTACGCGCGCCGGCAGCACGCTGATGCCGAGCCCGTCCGCGACCGCGGCCTGGATGCCGCTCAGGCTCGACGTCGTGAAGCTGATCCGCCAGCGGCGGCCGCGCTCCTCGATTGCCTTGATCATGTCGTCGCGATAGAGCCCGCGCGGCGGAAACACGACGATCGGCACCGGGTCGAGATCGATCGACGGATGCTGCGCGCTGTCGATCCAGCGCAGTTTCTCGGGCCAGCGCACGACGGCCTCGCGGCTGTCGCGCCGCTGCTTGATCAGCACGAGGTCGAGCTCGCCCCGGTCGTACGCCGCGCTGATGTCGCGGCTCAGCCCGCACATCACTTCGAGCTTCACCTGCGGATGCTCGCGGTTGAACGCCGCGAGCGCATGCGTCGTGCGGCCTGCCGCGAAATCGTCGGGCACGCCGAGCCGGATCGTCAGCGCGACCGTGGTGCCCGACAGCGCTTCCAGCATTTCGTCGTTCAGCGCGATCATGCGCCGCGCATAGCTGAGCACCGTCACGCCCGCGTCGGTCGGCCGCACGTCGCGCGTGCCGCGGTCGAGCAGGCGGTGCCCGGCGATTTCCTCGAGCCGGCGCACCTTCTGGCTGACCGTCGACTGCGTCGAATGCAGGCGCGCGGAGGCCGTCGTGAAGCTGCCGCAGTCGGCGACCATCACGAGCGCGCGCAGCAGGTCGAGGTCGAACAGGGGTCTATTCATTTCTGCACTTCTGTGGATTCGAACATTTCATTTCCAAATGCGTGCGACGACTTTTAACATGGCCGGACGCCGCGGGCAATCGCGGTTTCGCCGGACGCGGAGTGGCGTCGCGGGTCTGGCGTGATCTGCCGGTAGCGGGGGCGCGCCAGGGGGCCGCGAGGGCGGTCACTGTGACTAGCGGAGTGCATTCGCTACTTTCAATGCGGTATAGGGCGTGTCTCATGTGCCGGATCAGGAAGCGTCGGGCGAAGCCTCGTTTCGACGACTGGTATAGACATCGTGACCCCACTGATATCCGGAAAAACACGTCCTGTGGCGGGCGTGCGTCGCGCAGGGTAAACACCTCAAAAAGGCCAGAAAACCCCCGCCAGACAGTCATTCTGCAAGCACCACTCCGTGCTTCTTTCCCAATCCAAGTCTCCGCTCACCCTTCACCCACCCCACCCCTGTTTCTCCCGCTTGCGCTCAAAAATTGAGCGGTCTAGACTGCAACGCAGTTTCATCGAAGTCCCTGTCTTTCGCGCAACGCTCCCCACCGGACGCCGGCGTTCGCCCGCCGCGTCGAGACTCTCAAGGACATGCCATGAACCGCACTGCAAAGCTCCTCGTTACCGCGCTGGCGTTCGCGCCGCTCGTGTCGTTCGCGCAGGACGCGTCGACGATCCGCTGGGGCATCGACCCCACGTATCCGCCGTTCGAGGCGAAGCAGCCCGACGGCTCGCTTGCCGGCTTCGACATCGACCTGCGCAATGCGATCTGCGAGCAACTGCATGCGAAGTGCGTGTGGGTCGAGCAGGGCTTCGACGGGATGATTCCGGCGCTGCGCGCGCGCAAGTTCGACGTGATCATGTCCGCGATGACCGCCACCGACGAGCGGCTCAAGCAGATCGACTTCTCGAACAAGCTGTATGCGTCGCCGGGCGCGCTCGTCGCGCCGGTCGGCTCGAAGCTGCTGCCGACCGCCGCATCGCTCGCGGGCAAGCGCATCGGGATCGACCAGGGCACGACGCAGGAGACGTACGCGAAGGCCGAATGGGCGACCAAGGGCGTGACGATCGTCTCGTACCAGAATCAGGACCAGGTGTACCAGGATCTCGTCAACGGCCGCCTCGACGCGACCTTCCAGGACAAGACGCAGGCCGGCTACTCGTTCCTGAAGACGCCGCGCGGCAAGGGCTACGCGTTCGCGGGCCCCGACGTGACCGACGTGCGGATCACCGGCTACGGCGTCGCGATGGGCGTGCGCAAGGGCGACGAAGCGATGAAGAAGCGGCTGAACGACGCGATCGTCGCGATCCGCGCGAACGGCACGTACCAGAAGATCGCCGCGAAATACTTCGACTTCGACATCTACGGCGCGAAGCAGCAACTGACTTCGGCACCGTGATTCCGTGATTCATTCAATCGACAGGCACACCATGACGAGTATCCAGGATCGCGTCGCGCAAGCCGTGACGCCCGAACTGATCGCCGCGTTTCGCGAGGAAGGGGCGGTTTGCATCAAGGGCATCTTCTCGCCCGACGAAGTCGCCGCGCTGCGCGCCGGTATCGACACGAATCTCGCACAGCCGAGCGAGCGCGCGAAAGTCGCGAGCCGGCCTGACGATCCGGGCTGGTTCTTCGAGGATTTCTGCAACTGGCAGCACAACGACGCGTATCGCGACTTCATCGTGCGCTCACCGGCGCCGTCCGTCGCGGCCGCGCTGATGGGCACCGACAACGTGCGGCTGCATCACGACCACCTGCTCGTGAAGGAGCCCGGCACGCGGCAGCGCACGCCATGGCACCAGGACCAGCCGTACTACAACATCGAGGGCGACGACAACGTCAGCATGTGGATTCCGGTCGATCCGGTGCCGCTCGAATCGACGCTGGAATTCGTCGCAGGCTCGCATCTCGGGCCGTGGCTGATGCCGCGCACGTTCATGGACAAGGAAGCGAAGTGGTTCCCGGAAGGCAGCCTGGCCGACCTGCCCGACATCGAGGGCGATCGCGCGGCGTTTCCGATCCGCCACTGGGCGCTCGAGCCTGGCGACATGGTGTGCTTCCGGATGCTCACGCTGCATGCGTCGGGTGGTACGCAGAACCGCCGCCGCGCGTTCTCGATCCGCTTCGTCGGCGACGATATCCGTCACGCGCCGCGCCGCTGGAAGACGTCGCCCGATTTCCCCGGGCTTGCGGAGCAGCTGCCCGACGGCGCGCCGCTCGATCACCCGCTGTTTCCGGTCGTGTGGTCGCGTGGCGCGGGGCAGGCCGGCGCGATCTGACACGGGCGGGCGCGCATCACGGACGCGGCGGCCGTTTCCTGACGAAACGGCCGCCGCGCGTTTTTTGTGCGTGGGAAAGGGATCAGGTCGGGTGGCGTCCGGCGCCCGGCTTGAAGCGCGAGCCGAGCCGGTAGCGGTTGCCCGGATGCAGGAAATGCACGAACGTGACGGGCAGCCCGTTCGTCCAGGTGCGGCGCGTGAGCGTGAGGCACGGCTCGTCGGCGCGCATGTCGAGCAGCTGCGCCTGTTCGCCGGTCGGCAGCGACGCATCGACCACGTGCTCGATTTCCAGTTCGTAGTGCGACACGTTGTTGTACAGGTACTCGGAGGGCGGTTCGACCTGGAAATCCTGGTCGATGAAGCCGGGGGCGGCGGCCGGGTTCACGTAACGATCCTCGAGCTGGATCGGGCGGCCGTTTTCCTCGTGCACGCACACCACATGAAACACCGGCGTGTTGACCGGCAGGCCGAACGCGGCCGCGACGTCGAACGACGCCGGTTCGCTCGATCGGCTCAGCACGCGGCAGCGATATTCGTGCCCGCGCGCGCGGATTTCGTCGCGGATGTGCGCGATCATCAGCAGGTTCGACTGCGGCTTCACTTCGGCGACGAAGGTGCCGACGCCCGCGATGCGCTTCAGCACGCCTTCCTCGGTCAGCTCGCGCAGCGCGCGGTTGACCGTCATGCGCGCAACGCCGAACTGCGCGGCGAGATCGAGCTCGGATGGAATGCGGTCCCCGGGGCGCCAGTCGCCTGATTCGACGTTCTGGCGAACGAGCGTCTTGATCTGCTGGAACGGTGCGGTGGCCTTCGTGACCATCGGGGATCCTTGCGCGAAGAGGTGACGATGCTAGTCGTCGTGACTGACGACGACCAGGATCTCCGCCAGCGCGGTGCCGAGGCTGCGCGTGCGGTGCGGGATGAGTGCGTTGAAATAGACTGAATCGCCGGCCTTGAGTTGCACCGTTTCGTTCGGAAATTCGATTTCGACGCGCCCCTTGTGCACGAACAGGAATTCCTCGCCTTCGTGCTCGCGAAGCGTCGATGCGACGAATTCGTGCGGCGGATGCACGATGAACGGCAGCATCTTCTTCGGCGCGACGCCGGCCGCGATGCTCTCGAAGCGGTGCGCGTGGCTGTCGGCCGCCGCGCCCATCGCCGTGCGCTCGCCGGCACGCGTGACCGTGATCAGCTCGCGGTTGTGGCTTTCCGAGAACAATTGCTCGACATCGACATTCAGTGCCTTCGACAGCTTCAGCGCGACCGCGATCGACGGCACGCTCAGGCCGCGCTCGACTTTCGACAGGTAGCTCTTGGTGAGGCCCGTCTCGTCGGCCAGCACGTCGAGCGTCCAGCCCTTCTGTTTTCTGAGCAGCTTCAGGCGAATCGTCATGGGGCGCCAGGTGTCCTTCGAAAAACCGATTGTAACGCATGACACAAAGTGTCCTGTGGTGTATCGTGTGTCACGCGATGCCGGGGAAACGGCCGCGGACGGCGCGGCAGACCCGATCCATTCAGGAGGCGAACATGGCGGAAACGCTGAATTTGACGAAGGAGGCGCTGGTCGCGCTGGCGGAGCGGCGTCTGGACCACGCGGTGGGCGACAGCGGCTGGTCCGCGCGGCAGAAGCTCGCGCTCACGTGCCGGATCCTGTTCGACGCCGGTCACGATTCGGGCCTGGCCGGGCAGATCACCTGCCGCGCGGACGAAGTCGGCACGTACTACACGCAGCGGCTCGGGCTCGGCTTCGACGAGATCTCGGCCGCGAACCTGCTGCGCGTCAACGAGGATCTCGACGTCGTCGACGGCGAGGGCATCCCGAATCCGGCCAACCGGTTCCATACGTGGATCTACCGCGAGCGCCCGGACGTGAACTGCATCATCCATACGCATCCGGCGCACGTCGCGGCGCTGTCGATGCTCGAGCAGCCGCTCGTCGTGTCGCACATGGATACCTGCCCGCTGTACGACGATTGCGCGTTCCTGAAAGACTGGCCCGGCGTGCCGGTCGGCAACGAGGAAGGCGAGATCATCTCGAAGGCGCTCGGCAGCAAGCGCGCGATCCTGCTGTCGCACCATGGGCAACTCGTGGTCGGCAAGACGATCGAGGAAGCCTGCATCCTCGCGCTGCTGATCGAGCGCGCCGCGAAGCTGCAACTGCTCGCGATGTCGGCCGGCGAGATCAAGCCGGTGCCGCCGGCGCTGGCGCGCGAAGCACACGACTGGATTTCGAAGCCGAAGCGCGATGCGGTGACGTTCGACTACTACGCACGCCGGGCATTGCGCACGCATCAGGACTGCGTCGCGTGAATGTGCTCTTCGTTTTCGCCTAGTCCGACCATCACTGAGGAATACCTATCGTGTCCATCTTGCTGAAAGGCATCATTGCCTACCCGGTTACCCCGTTCACCACTGACGGTGAAGTCGACCTGAAAGCGCTCGATGCGCTGATCGACCGCCTGATTGCCGACAGCGTCCACGCGATCGCGCCGCTGGGCAGTACCGGCGAAAGCGCGTACCTGTCCGACGCCGAATGGGAGGCGGTTGCCGCCGCGTCGATTCGCGCGGTGCGCCGGCGCGTGCCGACCGTCGTCGGCATTTCCGATCTCACCACGGCGGGCGCGGTGCGCCGCGCGCGCTTCGCCGAACAGGCCGGCGCCGATGCGGTGATGGTGCTGCCGGTGTCGTACTGGAAACTCGCCAACGACGAGATCGTCGCGCACTATCGCGCGATCGGCGCTGCCATCGGCATCCCGATCATGCTGTACAACAACCCCGCGACGAGCGGCGTCGACATGTCGCCCGACCTGATCGCGACGATCTGCCGAACCGTCGACAACGTGACGATGGTGAAGGAGAGCACCGGCGACATCGGGCGGATGCACCGGCTTGCTCAACTGAGCGACGGCGCGATCCCGTTCTACAACGGCAGCAATCCGATGGCGCTCGCCGCGCTTGCAGCGGGCGCAGCCGGATGGTGCACGGCAGCGCCGAACCTGAATGCGGCGTTGCCGCTGGCGCTGTTCGACGCGATGCGCGCGGGCGACCTGGCGCGCGCCAGGACGGTCTTTCATGCGCAGTTGCCGCTGCTGCAGTTCATCGTCAACGGCGGGTTGCCGGTGACCGTGAAGGCCGGGTTGCGCCTGCGCGGCTTCGATGCGGGCGAACCGAGGAAGCCGCTGATGCCGCTCGGCGACGCGCGCACGCGCGAGCTCGAACGCCTGCTCGCGGCACTGCCGGATGGTGTGACGCCATGAGCGATGCGGCACGGCCGGCGATCTCGGCCGCCATCGGCGCGGTGCGGGTCGGGTCGAGCCGGCCGCTGGCCGGCACGCCGCACGCCAGCGCGATCGACAAGCAGGCGGTCGACTCCCGCCTGTGGCTGGGCACCCTCGGCTTCGCCGGCGACGAGCAGGCCGATGCGCGGCATCACGGCGGCCCCGACAAGGCGGTTCACCACTATGCGCACGATCACTATGCGTGGTGGTCCGCGCAGATCGGCACGCGCGACGTGCTCGCGCAACCGGGTGCGTTCGGCGAGAACCTGTCGACGCACGGCGTGACCGAGCACGACGTGTGTCTCGGCGACGTGTTCACGCTGGGCGGCGCCGTGCTTCAGGTGTCGCAGTCGCGGCAGCCGTGCTGGAAGCTCAATGCGCGTTTCGATCATCCGCGGATGGCCGCGCTCGTGCAGCAAAGCGGCCGAACGGGCTGGTACTACCGTGTGCTGCAGGAAGGCTGGGTGGCGCCGGGCGACGTGCTGGCGCTGCATCGGCGCGACTATCCGCAGTGGCCGCTGGCGGCCGTGCTCGACGTGCTGTACCGGCGCACGCTCGACATGGCCGCACTCGACGCGTTGTGCGACGTGCAGAACCTGCCGCCCGGCTGGCGCAAGATGCTCGACAAGCGTCGAGCGGAGCGACAGGTGGAGGACTGGACGAAGCGGCTCGAAGGGCGTTGACGGGCCGCGTGGCTCAGCGGCTCGGCAGTTCCCGTACGTCGGCGGTCGGCACCGAGCCGAACGCGTCGCTCAGCGCATAGCCGATCAACTGTCGCGCGGCCGCCTCGGGCGTCGCGAGCGCACCGCTCGACTTCAGCTGCTCGAATTTCTCGCGCATCGGGAAGTTGTCTTCGCTGGTCGAGCGGATCGTCACCTGCATGCCTGTATCGACGACGCCCGGCGCGACGCTGCAGATCCGCACGGCGCGGTTCGCGTCGAGCGCGACCGCACGTGCGTGGTGATCGAGTGCAGCCTTGGTCGCACAGTAGACGCTCCAGCCGGCGTACGCGTTGCGTGCCGCGCCGCTCGACACGTGCAGGATCCGGCATTCGGTCGTGGCCGATGCCGCCTGCGCGAGCGCGGCCGACAGCATCAGCGGTGCCGCGACGTTCACGCCGACCGCTCGCGCGACGATCGCCGGATCCTGCGCGGCGAGCGGGCCGATCGGATCGACGATGCCCGCGTTGTTGAACAGCAGCACGATCGACGCGCCGTCGACGAAGCGGCGCAGCGTATCGCCGGCCAGCCAGGCCGCGACGGCCGACGTGTCCGACAGGTCGAGTTCGATTTCGGCGAAACGGTCGCCGGCTTGCGACGCGAGCGACGGATGGCGGCTGCGTGACACGCCGAGTACGGCGACGCCTTCCAGCAGCAGTTGTTCGGCGAGCGACGCGCCGAGGCCGCGGGTGTGTCCGGTGACGATGGCGCGCACGTGCGGGGCGGAAGAGGATGCGGTCATGGCGGTGAGCGGTTCGAAGAGGTGAACGGATAGCGGCGTCGACGCGCGGTGCGCATGCGCGGCGGCATGGCGTGCGGGACGGGCGATGCGTGGTGCGGCGGGCGAAGGCGGTGGCGCGCCGCTGCGGACGCCTGGGTGACGCATATCGTAGCGCCGGGCTGCGCGTCGCGCAAACGCCGCCGGGAGTAAGGAGGTGGAATCCGCCGCGCGGCACCGGCCGGCCGATACGTTGGACGAAAGCCGGCTGCGGCAAGTGCGCGCGTCGGCACGCCGTGCGCCGCCCGGCCACGCGACGCGAGCTATCATATGGCTCGCCCGTGCGCGATGCCGGACGGGCCGCGACCGTTTCCCTTCACCTGCTGCACGCTGCGACGCCACTTATGAACACCACGCCGGATACGCCCACGCCACGCGCTCTTCGCGAACTCACGCCCCTCGAGGCCCGCATTCTCGGTGTGCTCGTCGAGAAACAGCACACAGTGCCGGACACCTATCCGCTGTCGCTGAATGCGCTGACCGCGGGCTGCAACCAGAAAACCGCGCGCTCGCCGGTGATGAACGTCAGCGAGGATGAAGTCACGACCGCGCTCGACGGGCTGAAGCACCTGAGCATCGTGATGGAAGGCAGCAGCAGCCGCGTGCCGCGTTTCGAGCACAACGTGAACCGCGTGCTCGGCATTCCGAGCCAGGCGATCGCGCTGCTGACGATCCTGCTGTTGCGCGGCCCGCAGACGGCCGCCGAACTCCGCCTGAACAGCGCGCGCCTGCACGGTTTCGCGGATATCTCGTCGGTCGAGGCGTTCCTCGACGAACTCGCGGCGCGCGCGCAGCCGCTCGTCATCCGGCTGCCGCGCGCGCCGGGCGCACGCGAGAATCGCTGGATGCACCTGATGTGCGGAGAAGTGAACGTGGCCGACTTCGCAAGCGCGGATGCCGGCGGTGCCGATTCCGTGCCGCCTTCCGAATTCGAAGCGCTGAAGGCCGAACAGAAGCGCCTCGCGGATGAGGTCGCGCGGCTGAATGCGCTGGTTCTGCGGATGGCCGGCGAGCTGGGAATCGACGTCGACGCGCCAGGCGACGCGTCCTGACGTAAATGGCGGCGGCGCATGTGCATCGCCCGGCCCCGTCGCCACGCGGCCGGGCTGGTGCGCGATGCCGATACCGCCCGCACCGCCGCGTTACTTCAGCTTGACGCCCGGGACGAGATAGCGCGAGCCGCCCGGTTTCAGGATCGGCGTGAGCGCTGCAAACGGCACATCGAGTTGCGGCCCGAGACAGGCGCCCGCCGCGTGACCGATTCCGGATACGACGAACGACAGCTTGCCGGGCGCATCGAGTTCGAACGCCAGATACTCGGGGAACACGTCGGCGCACGACAACGAAGTGCCTTCGCCGTCCGTCACTTGCAGAGCGTGTGTTGCCTTGTCACGCAACCGTGTAATGAAGCTCACCAGCGCGGGGCTCGTTCCCGGATCGCCGTCCTTGCCCGCCGTAGTCGCGTCGATCACGCGATTCCAGTCGAGGTACGTACCACGCAGCAGGTCGAACGTGACCGGATCGTAGTGATTGTTCGGATGGGCGCCACCACAGTACGTACTGCCCGATTCGACGATGCCGAGCGCCGCGGGTGACAGCCACGTGACCGTCACCTGTTCATCGTCGTAGTCACCGAGCGAACCGGCGGCCGGCCCGTCGTCGGTGTAGCGGGTCGACGCGCATCCGAGCGCGGCGAGACTCATCCGCCAATGCTGCTGCTCGAGCAGGCGGTTGACCCGTGCCATGACCACCGGATCGGGATGGCGGCTCAGCCGCGGATACATGAGCTTCGTGCGCGGGTCGCGCCACATCCGGTACGCGACGGTGCCGCTTCCGATCTCGGGGCCGGCCGGCTGCGCGTGCCCGGCGAGCTTCAGCGTTGCATAAGGCGCCTGTCGCATGTCGATGGACACGCCGCTTGCGATATCGCTGCCGACGCCGCCGGCGATGCGGTCGGTGATGGCTTCGACGGAGCCGCGCGCAACCGCGTCGGGATCGTATTCAGCGATGCGTCGCAGCGTGAAGCTGCGCGTCTTGCCGGTGCGCGCGTCGCTCCACTGGCCGCGATAGCCGTCCTTGTCCTGTGTGCCGCGCCAGGTTGCCGCGGGATGGTCGAAGTCGGCCTCGCCGCTGTCTCGCGTCATGTCGCGTACATCGTCCGGCAAAGCGCTTCGATCGAGCGGCTCGACGAGCTGCGCGGGCTTGCCGTGCAGCGGAATGTCGACGCCGTACTGCGTATAGAAATAGCGGCCCGAGATCGTGCCGTCGCTCGCTGGACGGCGGTCGAGTTCCATGACGACTTCACCGGCGCCTTGCAGCATGCCGCGATAGACGATGCGCGGCGCGGCGTCGGCTGCCCCCGCACGCAGCGCGATCAGCACCAGCACAATCCGGATCAGTGGGCGCATCACCAGCGGCACCCGGTCTGTTCCGATGCGTCGACATCCAGCGCGCGGCCGAACGCAGTCTTCTTGCCGGTGCGCGCTTGGGTGTAGGTCATCGAATAGATGATTGCGCCCTGGGACATCATTTCGTAACGCCCGTTGATCCTGCCGTCGACCATTTCGACCCAGGTCGTCGTGTACTGATGCGGACGGCTTTCGTCGAGCACGGCATCTTCCTCGTGCTCGATCACCAGCGGCAGCGCGGTTTTCGATTGCGCATACCGGACCATGCCGCCCGACCATTTGACCGCATCGTCATAGTAGGTACGCATTTCGAAGCGCACGGGCTTGTCGCCCTCCGACCGGAAGCAGAACACGTCGGTGGACACCTTGGCGAATGCCGGCAGCGACAGGCAGAGCAGCACGGCGGTGACGATTTTTTTCATGGCGGTGTGTGAGAAATGAAGCGGCACGTCAACCGATGCTGATCCGCGTGGCGCCCGCATCGACGAGCTGGAACAGCAGATCCTCGACGGCCGCTCCCGGCGCGGAGCCGAGATCCGCATTGACGCGCCACCCGTGTTCCGTGCGAACGGGTTCCGACAGATAGTGAACGATGGCATGCAGCCCGTCGTCGCCCGGCGTGTTCTCGTCGTCGACATCGAACCACGCGAAGAACCACGTCTTGAACGCGTCGACCGCCGCGCTTTCGTCGAGACCGTCGGCCTCGACCGTGGCCCAGTCCCACACGAACGGGCGGATCGACACGGCCGCCGTTTCGAGGGTGAACGCGAACGGCTCGAAATCCAGTTGCGTGGTCGAATCGACCATTGCCGGCTGGCCCGCCGATTCGCCTTCGGTTGCGATGATGTCGGACCGGCACGGCAACGCGAGCGGCCCTTCGGTGGCGAGCGTGCCGTCGGCCCGCCGGTAGGCCGGCTCGACGAATACGGCCGGTTGCGCAGCGGCTTTCGCGAGCCGGTCGGCATACGGTTGGCGGATGGCGCGGAGCAGTTCGGAGACGGTCATCGTGGCGTATCGGTTGGGCTGGGAACGATTGGTCACAGGCAGGCGGTGCGCCGCGCGGCCGGCATTGCACGACGCGGCCTTCGGTACCGGACAGCCGTGATCGTACGGCACTTCGGCAAAACGCGGACAGTCGGCCGAACGACCGGAGCGACCCGCATCGCGCGCCGACGGGTTTAGACGTTTACCTTCAAACAATGGAAAACGTCCATCGAGCGCGGGCGCGTTGTGCTTCAATGAATCCGGTTGGTACTCCTACTAAAATTACAAATTCAGAACAACCTGGATCATTCATTCACAGGAGACAGTCGATGGCTTGGAAACGGTTTTGAAGCGGCACGCACGATGGTCTGCAGCACCGCCCAACTTCCTTCGATGAAAGCAGGTTATCCCAGGGGCTCCACCCATGTCCTCCCGACGTTTCATGATGGCCGTGTCCGCCACGCTGGCCATCGCCGCACCGCTGGCCACCGCCGCCGCGCCGACCGTATCCGACCCGTTCTACACGTACACCGGCACCACGCCGCTGGCATCGATTCCACCGGGCACGGTGCTGAAGACGCGCAACGTCACCTATCACGTGGCCGGCATCCCCACCGCGCTGACCGCGCAGCAGTTGCTGTATCGCACCCAAAACGCGCTGAACCAGCCGGTCGTCAACGTGACGTCCGTGATCCGGAGCCAGGTCAGCAACGGCCAGGCCATCTCGTACCAGTCGGCCTATGATTCGCTGAACCCGTACGACGAGCCGTCGCAGGTCATCGCCGGCGACCGCGACGTGACCAAGGTCATCAACGTCGGCACATTGCTCTACAGCGCGGAATCGATTCCGCTGTCGACGCTGTTGCTGCTGGGCTACAACGTCATCGTGCCCGATACGGAAGGCCAGACGGCCGACTTCGCGGCCGGCCCCGAATACGGGATGACGACGCTCGATTCGATCCGCGCGGCGCTCAATACGCCGTCGACCGGCCTGAATCCGTCGAGCAAGGTCGCGATGATCGGCTATTCCGGCGGCGCGATCGCGACGAACTGGGCCGCGCAGCTCGCGCCGAGCTATGCGCCCGAGATCAACAGGCAGCTCGTCGGCGCGGCGGAAGGCGGCGTGCTGGTCGATCCCGCACACAACCTGCGCTATGTCGACGGCAGCATCGTGTGGGGCGGCGTGGCCGCGGCCGCGCTGGCCGGGCTGTCGCGCGGCTACGGCTTCGACCTGACGCCCTATCTCAGCGATACCGGCGTCGCCGTGTTCGAGGACATCCAGAGCCAGTCGCTCGCCTACATCCTGCCGAAGTACACGGGGCTGCACTGGGGCACGCTGTTCAAGCCGCAATACGCGAACGACATCAACAGCATTCCCGTGTACGTGACGTATGCGAACAAGGTGAATGCGGGGCTGGCCGCATCGCCGACGATCCCGATGTTCATCGGCCAGGGCACGGCGGGCGCGCTCGATGGCACGTTCAGCAGCCAGGTGGGCGACGGCGTGATGATGGCGTACGACGTGCGCGCGCTGGCGCAGAAGTTCTGCGCGAGCGGCACGCCGGTCACGTACACCGAGTATCCGCTCGAGCATGCGGGCGCGATCGTGCCGTGGGTGGCCGGCATGCTGCCGTGGCTCTACGACCGCTTCAACGGGAAAGCCGCACCGAGCAACTGCTGGCTGACGTCGCTGCTGCCGAGCAATTCGCTGGCGCCCGAGACGCTACATTAGCCGCAACGCCGCGCGTGATGCGGCGCGTGGCCGGGCGACCCCTCGCGGGTCGCCTTTTTTCTTTTCGCCTGTTGATCTCCGTCGCGCTGCCGTCATGCGGCCGCGCCCGTTCCCCCGCCGCAACCCGCCGCCGCCCCGCCCGGGTGCCATAATCGAGTCTGCCCATCATTCCAGACGTCCCCCGGAGAATCACCATGCAGAACCTCGACAATCCTTCCCACGATCGCGAGGTAGGCAGCGCCGACGCGACGCAGGACACCACCCGCATCGACGACGTCCGCATCGGCGCCGTGCGCCCGCTGATTTCGCCGGCGCTGCTGCTGGACGAACTGCCGGTGCCGGCCGCTACGCAGACGCTCGTCGAGGATACGCGCCGCGCGATCGGCGACATCCTGCACGGCCGCGACGACCGGCTGCTGCTCGTCGTCGGCCCGTGCTCGATCCACGATCACGACCAGGCACTGGAATACGCGCGCCGCCTGAAGGTGGCCGCCGATGCGTTGAAGGACGACCTGCTGATCACGATGCGCGTCTACTTCGAGAAGCCGCGCACGACGGTCGGCTGGAAGGGCTACATCAACGATCCGCGCCTCGACGGCAGCTTCCGCATCAACGAAGGGCTGCGCGCCGCGCGGCAACTGCTGCTCGACATCAATGCGCTCGGCCTGCCGGCGTCGACCGAATTCCTCGACCTGCTGAGCCCGCAGTACATCGCCGACCTGATCGCGTGGGGCGCGATCGGCGCGCGCACGACCGAGAGCCAGAGCCATCGCCAGCTCGCATCGGGCCTGAGCTGCCCGATCGGTTTCAAGAACGGCACCGACGGCGGCGTGCAGGTCGCGTCCGACGCGATCGTCGCCGCGGCCGCGAGCCATGCGTTCATGGGGATGACGAAGATGGGGATGGCCGCGATCTTCGAGACGCGCGGCAACGACGACGCGCACGTGATCCTGCGCGGCGGCAAGAACGGCCCGAACTACGACGCCGAACATGTCGAGGCGAGCTGCGCGGTGCTGCGCAAGGCCGGCTTGCGCGAGCAGGTGATGGTCGACTGCTCGCATGCGAACTCGAACAAGTCGCACGACCGCCAGATCGACGTCGCGCAGGATCTCGCGCGGCAGTTGGGGCAGGGCGAGCACCGGATCGTCGGCGTGATGGTCGAGAGCCATCTCGAAGCCGGGCGCCAGGACCTGAAGCCGGGCGTGGCGCTGAAGTACGGGGTGTCGATCACGGATGCGTGCCTGAGCTGGACGCAGACGGAGCCGGTGCTCGACGTGCTGGCGGAGGCGGTGCGCCATCGCAGGGTGTATTCGCGGAATGCGTGAGGTAACGGCGGCGGGTTAGCGCTCGCCGTCTTCATTTGCGGCACGTCAACGACGATTGGCGCCGAGCCAGTTGTTTCATCCCGTCGGATGCGTGCTCGCCCGCGTTTTCAACGTCGCATCGCGCGCCGGCATCCTGCCCGCGCGTCTTCCCGTCTCGATTGCCCGGTAGCCCCGGTCGGTGCTTTGTGAGCCGCTCCGTTCGGAAACGTCTCGCGAGCGTGTTTTCCTGTCGCCCGTCGCGTTCCGTTTCACTATGCGGATCGCGGGTATTGGGGCCTTTATAGTCGCATTAGTCCTACTGATTGGTGCAGAAGCATCAAATTTAGGACAAATCCTATATTCCGTGCCCGTCTGTTTAGTCAAAATCCTAATCAAGCAATGCGTTGCGATAGCCGGTGTGCCTGACACGGCGCCGGATAGGCAAAGCGCTGGAGATTCCGCAGTTGCCTGAATGATCGGGCTGCCGCTTGCAGCCCGCATCGACGAAGGGCTTCATGACAAGTCGCCTGGAATCTGACTCGAGCGAGGTTTGACTGCTCGCGAATGCGCGAAATGGATTCTATATCGATAAGTTATGCAAATTATTTTTGACAGGAAATACCGCCCGCACCGGATGTCGCTGGGCGCAATCGCGATGTCGCTTGCCTCGTCGATCGCCAGCGCGAACATGCTGGTCTATCCGATGGCGGCGTCGATCGGCACTGGCAAGGAGTCGGCTGCCGAGCTGCGCATCTATTCGAAATCCGATGCGACGCAATACGTGAAGGCGATCGCGAAGCGCGTGATCGATCCGGCGACGGATCACGAGCGCGAGGAGGCCGGCATGAACTCCGGCGACGACGCGATCGTGATCTCGCCGGCCAAGTTCGCGTTGCCGGCCGGTGGCACGCGGCTCGTGCGGGTGATCCCGCTCGGCGTGCCGCAGAAGGAGGCGCTGTATCGCGTCTATCTGCAGCCTGCGGCGGCGCCGTCAGACGACGAATCAGGCGCACCGGGTGATGTCTCCGGCAAGGTCAACTTCAGCCTCGTCTGGGCGCCGCTCATCCGTGTGCTGCCGAAGACGGTCGTGCCTGATTTCAACGTGTCGAACGGCGCACTGGTCAATACCGGCAACGTCCGGATCGGCTTGCTCGAAGCCGGCGCGTGCCAGTCCGAGCAGGACGAAGCATCGTGCGAGTGGAAAAAATTTGATCGCAGCGTCTACCCGGACCAGCAATTCACGCTGAAGGGGCTGCGTGCCGCACCTTATGTGCGAATCCGATATCGAGTAGGGGGAATGGCAGACGTACAGCAGAAGGTTGTGCGCGCGCATTCCGTCGACGCGATGAACGCGCCGAGCGCAAATAACGAGACCCAGGCGGGTCACACCATTGTTTCAACCAACCAGAAGGACTAACCCATGCTGAAATTCATTCCGATCGCTGCCGCCGCCCTGATGTCGATGTCGGCGCACGCCGTTCAGAAGGACATCACCGTCACCGCCAACGTCGACACGACGCTCGAAATGCTGTCGGCGGACGGCTCGGCACTGCCGACCACCATGCAGATGCAGTATCTGCCGGGCGCGGGCCTTCAGGCCGCGCAGGTGAACACGAAGATCTTCACCAACGACAAGGCGAAGGATCTGCAGATTCGCCTCGCGAGCACGCCGGCGCTGAAGAACCAGACGAATCCGGGCGCAGCGGAGATTCCGCTGGCGGTCAAGCTGGGCGCCACCGAGGTGACCACCACGGCGACGACGCTGAAGGTGGCTGAGCTGTTCCCGGGCGAACTGGCGCAAGGCTCGAACGTGCTGCCGCTGTCGATCGAACAGACGAAGGTCGAACCCGTCACGGCTTCCGGCAACTATCAGGGGCTCGTCAGCGTGATTCTTACGCAGAGCGCGGCGTCGGGCAGCTAAGTCCTCCGCCGTATCGACGGGCGCGCCTGACCGGCGCGCCCGGTATTTTTTTGCAGTCCTTCGCAATTCTTCCATATTCCCGCATGATTCCATTCGATCTCAAGAAGACCGTTGTCGCGTGCCTGAGCGCTTTGTGTGTGATGGACCTCGCGTCCCCCGCACACGCCGCCTCGGCCGTGCCGCCGGGATTCGAGGACATCGTGACGGGACACGAAGAGCGCATCAACGTCAATTTCCTCGGCAAGCCGCTCGGCCTGATCCGGGTATTCGTGACACCGGAAACCGTACGCTTCGAGGATCCCGAGCGCCTGGTCCAGATGCTCGGCTCGCAAATCGATCCGACGGCGAATGTATCGCTGATCGGCGATGCGCTGTCGAAGTCGATGGCGCGCAACGGCACCCTCGCGTGTGCCGGACAGGCCGGCGTGAACGGCTGCGGGTATGTCGACACGGACAGCGCGGCCGTGATCTACGACGAAAGCGACGGCAACATCGAGCTTTTCCTGTCGCGCGACTGGGTGAGCACCGAACAGCGCGATCAGCGCTTTCGCGAGCCGTCGTCGATGACGGAAAACGCGCTGATCCATCAGCAGACGATCAACCTGTCAGGCGGGCGCGGATACGAAAGCTTGTCCGTGTCCGGCACGGGCGCGCTCGGCATCACGCCGAAGAGTTTCATCGGCGGGAACTGGAACTTTACCCATACGAGCTATTCGAGCGCATCGGACAGCCACGTCCAGTTGCAGGATCTGTACTACCGCCACGATATCGGCGCGCAGCATTACGCGCAGGCCGGTCGAATGGACAACCGCAACCTCGCGAGCGCGCTCGGGGGCAACTTCGGGTTCACGATGCTGCCGGTCGGCACGCTCGACGGCGTGCGCGTCGGCACGACGCTGGCTTATGTGAACCCCGAAGTCGCGGAACAAGGCACGCCGGTCACGCTGCTGTTGCCGCGCGATTCGCGCATCGACGCGTACCGCGGGAACGAGCTGCTGGGCACGTTCTACATGAAGGCCGGCGTCAATGCGCTCGATACGTCGCGCTTTCCCGAAGGCACGTATCCGCTGACGTTGCGCGTTTTCGAGAACGGCATGCAAGTGCGCACGCAGACGACGCCGTTCACGAAGACCGGCGGTGGCATCAATTCACGCACGCGACAATGGTTCGCGCAGGCCGGCCGCGCGGCCGACCAGGGCGCGCCGGACGGTGTGGCCGCGGCGGCCGGCGTGCGGATTCCGCTGTTGCGCGAGATGGCGCTGACGAGCGGCGTCGCGACCGTTGGCCGGCATGTATACAGCGAGACGGCGCTCGAGTGGCGCCACGCGTTCCCGCTGGGTGTACTTTCCGCCGGCGGTTCGTTCTTCATCGGGAACGACGGTTCGCGCGGCAACACGCAGCAGATTTCATTTGCGGACGGCGTGTCGTGGAGCGTGTATCGCTACCAGATGCGCGGCGCGGCGTGCAGCGGCCCGGCGGTGTCCTATCGCGACGTCGGCTGCTACGACATGCTGAACGCGAGCGTGTCGTTTCCGCTCGGAAACTGGTCGGCGATGCTCGGCTACACGTACAACAAGAGCGTCGGGCGGTCGCTATACCAGTCGGTCGATACGTCGGACCGTCCGTGGGCACCACCCGTCGTCCGTCAGGGCGACCAGGTGTCGCGCGCGCTCCAGGTTGCGTTGTCGCGGTCCGTGACATGGCGCAAGGTCAGCGCGAACTTGCGCGTCGGCGCGTATGCGAACCAGAACACGGGCGCCGGCAGCGAGTACGGCGGCTACGTCGGCGTGACGCTGTCGATGGCCGAACCCGCGATGCAGGCGGGGCGCGCGTCTGCCTATACGTCGGCGGGCGTCGATGTGCGCACGGATCGCAACAGCACGACGACGAACTACACGCTCGACCGCAACTGGAACTGGCAGGGCGATACCTATCGGGAACTCGCGCTCGGCCTGTCGGGCTATGGCGCGGACAGCCTGACGGGCACCGTGCAGGGCCGCTGGAAGGGGCGCTACGGTGATGTCGCCGGTGCCGTCGCGAACAGCTACAGCCGCGACAGCGGCGGCAACCAGCCGTCGGTGACGGCGAGCTATGCGTCGTCGTTCGCGGTCGCCCGGCAGGGCGTGTTCCTGGGCGCGTCCGCGTCGCAGTCGGACCCGCTCGCGGGCTTCGCCGTCAGGGTCGGCAAGCGTGCCGATGCGAGCGGCATGGCGGCCGAGGTGAGCAGCGCGTCGAGCACGAAAATCAAGGTCGGGTTCGGGCAGCGCGCGTTGCTGCCGGTGTCCGCGTTCACGCCCGTGACGACCGAAGTGAGCGACGCGGGTGCGCGGGCGTCCGCAGGCGCGACGAGCGTGACCGAGGGGCTCGGCAAGCGCACGCTGTTCATGGTACCGGGGCAGCTTGCGCTGCGCGACGTCGATGCGAAGGTGACGTACACCTATGTCGGCCAGGCATTCTCGGCGCGCGGCATGCCGCTGTCGGACAGCGTGATTCTCAACGGCGCGATGTCGCCGATCGACAGCCAGGGTGGATTTATTGCCGAACTTGACCATAAGGAAAACGAATTGTTTGTCGTGGATGGCCCGACGCTGATGCGTTGCCCGCTGCACGTGAAGCGCCGGCAGGACGTGCTGATGATGGTCGGCAAGGTGCGCTGCGATGTGGCCGGCCCCGACGCGCTGCCGGATGCGCTGCGCAAGCAGGCCCGCGTACAGAAGCTGCTGCAGCACCGATACGTGATGTCGATGCGCGAGCGGACGGAGGGCGTGGCCGGTACGGCCCGGTAGCAGGCACGACGGTAGCCGGCCATTGCCGCACGCTGCCGTTGGCGATGTCGAGAACATAAGGGAACAGCCATTCAAATGATTCAAATCAGTCGAATTAGCTGCCGGGCAATTGTCCTGGCAGCCGCGCTGGGCGTGCTCTCGCTTGATGCGGCGGCAGCCATGAAACTGCCTGCGGACCGCAACGAGACGGTGGAGGCCACGTTGGATCGTGGCGCGCCGCAGGGGGACGTGATGGTATTCAGCAATGCGTCGGGAGGCTACGACACGGCCGAACCGGAAAAATGGGGGCGAAATTCGTGGACGTGCCAATCGGCCACTGCCACGGCGGACGGTGCGTGCCCAACGGAGCCGATATGGGTTGCGGCGGGCAATTCGACTGACATCCGGCTTTCGTTCACCGAGCAACAGACCGGTGCAAAGGCCGTGCTGACGCTTCAAGGAGAGAGCGCGTACCTCAGGCACGTGGATTGCAACGGCAAAGCGAGCCCGGAAGTCACATCGATCGCGCGAACGCCTGTTCATATGGCGCAGTCGGCTACCGTGGGCACTTGCCCGACCAATTCCATTACGTGGGACGGTCGCAGCCTCTTCGTCAAGATTCCCGCGGAGGAGCTCAAGAAACTGCCGTCCGGTGGAACCTGGAAGGCCAACCTCCGGCTGAACCTGAGATTGTGGGGCGCCAGCAATGTGTCGACGCTTGCCACATTCCGGGCGGCGATCAAGCTGAATACGACCGACAAGAACAACATCCAGGTCTATCTGCCGGAGTTCACGAACGCAACGCCCACCGTCGACCTCAAGCTGCGCAAGCTGCCGAACGGCAGCCGGATGGCGGGCACGTCGAACGTCGACATGTGCCTGTACGACGGCTACAACTCGCAGAGCACGTGGTTCGACGTGTCGGCGAGCGACGGCCTCACGATCGACCGCCGCGACAAGGGCCAGTATTCCGTCCTGCTCGCCTCGGACAAGAGCGGCGCCTATGAGTCGCGCGTCGACTACACCGCGAGCCTGACGTATGCAGGCAAGAAGATCGTGCTGCCGAACAACGAAACCGTGCGGCTGCAGGGCGTGAACAACAGCGCCGGCCGCTCGGTCTCGCTGCCGGGCATCTCGGTGCCGGTCGTCTGCACGCCGACGCCGCTGACGCTCGAGACACCCGAATTCCAGTCGGTCTGGAAGCGACCGGGCAAGTACAGCAACAAGCTGACGATCACCTTTACGCCGTCGTCGGCGAGTCTCTAGGGCGATCATGGAAGCAAGGTTCTTCGGGTATCGCCTGATCTGGCTCGGGCTCCTTCGCGCATGGATCGTCGTGCTGCTCGGCGCATCGGTCGGCGCGAGCGCCGCGACCGCCTGCTGGAAGCCTACCTTCACCGACGAGGAGCTTGGATGGATGCGCGCGCATCCGGTCGTCCATATCGCGGTCGAGGCGAACTGGCACCCGATCGAGTACATGCGCAATGGCGGGCATGCAGGGCTCGTCGCCGGCTACCTGAACGCGATCTCGAAGATGACCGGGCTTACGTTCCGGACCGTGCCGGGCACGGAATGGGGCCATGCGTACGAGGCGCTCGCCGCCGGCAGGGTCGATCTGCTGCCCGGTGTGTGGCGCGAGCTGGTGCCGGACCGCATCGGCGCCGGCGCGCTCGTCAGTTCGCCGTATCTGGTCGGGCGGCTGACCGTCGTGACGCGCAACAATTCCGCAATGATCTTCGGCCTGCAACGGCTCAAGGGCCGCCGCGTCGCAATCAAGGGGCGCGGCGCGGTCGAGTACTTCGTCCGTCACAGCGGCGTGCCGCTCGACGTGCTGACGTTCGACTCCGAAGAACTCGCGCTCGGTGCGGTCGCCAACGGCGAAGCCGACGCCGCGCTCGGCGTCGACGTTACGATCCTGCCCATCATGCGTCGGCAATTTACCGGCCAGCTTTACATGTCCGGCATGCTGGCCGACCGCCCGGTGTCGCTCGCGATGCTCACACGCTCCGACCTGCCGATTCTTGCATCGATCGTCGACAAGTCGCTCGCAGCCATTCCCGTCAGCGAGACGGCCGGAATCACGCGGGATGCGATCGAACTGGGTGACTACGGCAAACCGACGATCCGCTCGATCGTGCATTATCGTGCGCCGGTGGTGTTCGCGATTGTCGTGGCGCTGCTCGCGTTCGCGCTGCTCGCCTACCTGTCGTGGAAATCGCGCGCGGCCGCCATCCGCAGCAAGCGCGACAAGGCGATGTTCCTCGCGTTCGTCAGCCATGAGATTCGCACGCCGATGCAGACTGTCCTGTCGTCGCTCGAATTCCTGCAGCGCTCGCGGCTTTCCGTACAGCAGGCCGGCCGCGTGGAGGCGGCCGTATCGGCTTCCGGGACGCTGTTGACGCTGCTCGACGATATCCTTGAATACTCGCGCCTCGAGTCGCGCAAGGTCACGCTGTCGCTGCAGACAGTCGAACTCGCGTCGTGGGCCAGACAAGCCGTCGACATGGTGCGTTGGCGTGCCGAGCGAAAGGCGCTTGCGTTGACACTCGATGTTTCGGGTCCACCGTTGTTATGTGTCGTCATTGATCCCGTGCGCGTGCGCCAGATCGTGCTGAATCTGCTCGTCAACGCGATCAATTTCACGCCGGCCGGGGTCGTCGCGCTGCGTGTCCGCTATGTGGCCACGCGCCACGGGCGCAGTGGCGTGCTGCGCTTCGAAGTGCGCGATAGCGGCATCGGTATCGCGCCGGATCGCATCGGACATGTTTTCGATGCGTACTGGCAGGCGGGTCGGTCCGCGCAACAGAGTGTCGAAGGTAGCGGGCTCGGACTCGCGATCTGCAGCGAGCTCGTCACGCTGATGCGCGGCACGATCACCGTCGACAGCGTGCCGCACGTGGAGACGGTTTTCACGGTGCAGTTGCCGGTCTTTGCGGCGGAGGGCGGGCTTGTGCCGCTGCCACCCGTCCCCGCTCCGGTTCCAGCGCGAGGGGCCGCACGGGACGCGCGGGCGTACCGAGAGGCGTCGCGGATCCTGATCGTTGACGACCATGAAGCGGTTCGGGCCGCATTGCTGGATCAGTGCGAGGAACTGGGCTGCATCGGGCTGGCGGAGGGGACGGGCGAGGCGGCGCTGCGGCGGCTCGCGGACGGATGCGTGGACTTGGTGCTGCTCGATTGCAATCTGCCGGATATCGACGGTTATGCGCTTGCACGCATGATCCGGCAGGACGAAGCCGCGCGGCAGCTCCGGCATGTTCCGATCGTCGCGATCTCGGCCGTCACCGGCGATGCACACAAGATGCGCTGCTTCGATAGCGGGATGGATGGCGTGCTCGGCAAGCCGCTGCGGCTCGACGCGCTGAGACAGATGATCGCGATGTGGTGTCCGGGGTACGCGGATGTCGGCGCCGACGCATCGTCGGTGGAATGACGCCGTCGCGAGCCGGCTTCGACGCGCGAGGCGAGCCCGTGTCGCCCGCAGGGGCGCGCGTGCATGGTCGAGCGTCGACGTTTCTGCGGCGGCCGGCCAGGGCGTCGTCGGTGCCGGAGGTCCTCCGGTCTATGTGCTTGCGCTGCCTGTCGTGTCCGTGTCGGTGCGATGCCGGTTCAACAATGCACGATGGAGCGCATGGATGTCCGACGAAATTCCGTCGGACACGGCGTGCAGTTGCTGTTCCAGTTCCGCGGCCAGCACACTCGTCTCGGCGTGCCCGGCAATCGCCGCGGCGCCTTTGATCCGATGCGCCGCATGACGTGCCGCAGCCGCATCGTCCGACGACAGGGCGGCGCCAAGCGCAGCCAGATCCGCATCGACGCTTCGTCGGTAGATTGCGCGAAAGTCCTGCGTTGACGCAGGCAGCGCCTGAGCGGGCTGCACGATCTCATTCGTATCGTCGGTCGGACACCACAGATCGAGCATCTGGTGCAGCACGTCGAGTCGCAGCGGCTTGCCGAGCACGCCATCCATCCCGCTGTCGAAGCAGCGGGCGCGATGCGCATCGTCTGTCGAGGCGGAGATGGCGATGATGGGTGTGCGCGGCTGCCGGCGCCGCTGTTCGCTGGCGCGCATGCGCTGCGCGACGGTGTAGCCGTCGAGGTCGGGCAGGTCGCAGTCGAGCAGCACCATACCGTAACGCGTGTGCTCGAACGCCTCGAGCGCCTGCTCGCCGTTGCCGGCAACGGTCGAGCGGTACGCGAGCGCCTCGAGCTGATGCTGGACCGCATGTTGAACGGCCTCGTGGTCGTCTACGACGAGAATCATCGGCCCCGTGTCGGTGCGTGGCGTTGCGTCGCGCCCTGCCTGCTCGGTTTCGGCCGCTGGCGGCACGAATGCGGGGCCGGAGGCGTATGCAATCGTGTCCGGCGTTGCGATTGGCGTGGTACGTGGTACCGGCAGAATCACCGTGAAGACCGTGCCTTTGTCGGGGCTGCTGCTGACGGTAATCGCGCCGCGCATCAGACTGACCAGCTCGCGGCAGATCGACAAGCCCAGTCCGCTGCCGCTTACGCGGCGGCTTCCCGGCTGTTCGACGCGCTGGTAGGGATCGAAAATTCGGCGCTGGCGCTCGGGCGGGATGCCGATCCCGGTATCGCGGACCTCGATCACGAGCGAGCCCGCCTGCTTCGGTTTGTTGTCGAGATAGTCGACGCGCAACGTGATCGAGCCTGCCGACGTGAACTTGATCGCGTTGACGAGCAAATTCAGCACGATCTGCCGTGTGCGTACCGGATCGATCGGCAGATGCAGATCGGCGGGGCAAGCGAGCTCGAGTTTGAGGTTCAGGCCTTTCTCGTCGATCCGCCAGCGCACCATGTCGACGCTGCGCCGCGCCCATGGCGCGATATGCGTGGGCTCGGGCGCGAGTGTGACGTTGCGCGATTCGAGCCGGGAGTATTCGAGTATGTCGTCGAGCAGTGTCAGCAGCGATTCCGATGCAGCGATGGCGGCATCGGCACGGCCGGCCTGTTTCGGTGCCAGTTTGGAGCGCTGCAGCAGTTCCAGCGACGACAGGATCGTATGCATGGGCGTACGAATCTCGTGGCTGATGAAAGCGAGAAACATCGCCTTGTCCCGCTCGCTGCGGATCGCCGCGACGCGTGCCCGCCACGAAACGAATGCGATCGCGGCCAGCGCAAGCAAGGTCGCGCCGGTCGCGGTGGCTTGCCAGCGGTGATAGTAGAGAATTGATTGGAGCGTTGGCTTGCCGTAATCGGCTGATTCGATCCACTGGCGCGGAATCTGCTCGCTCGAGCGTGCCGGAATTGCTGCCAGGGATTTGTCGAGAATCGATGCGAGCAGCGGCGTATCGCTGCGGGTCGCCATGGCCAGTGCGTACGGGCGGTCAGGCAGGCCGCCCGAGACGAACAGTTCGCCCTCGAACTGGCGGCGGAGCAGCGGCAGAATCGACATGTCAGGACCGATGGCGACGTCGGCGCTGCCGTTCGCGACAGCCGCGAGTGCGTCGCGCTCGTCGTCATACGTCAGCAAGGTCATGGGTAGGCCGCTTTGCCGAATCGCGTATTCGAGTCCACCGTTCCCCTTGATCGCGATTCGTCGGCCAGCCAGGTTTCGGAAAGCGACGAACTGGTTCAGGCGCTCCGATGCCACGACGAACATCGTGCCGACGAAGTACGGTTGACCGACGATGGCGCCGTTGCGGTACCGCGATACATCGGAAGTCTTCGACACGTCGGGCACCATGTCGATCTTCCCGGACATCAGTGCGTCGTACGAGCCGGCCCATGGGATATCGACGTATTCGAAGCGCAGCCCGCTGGCACGTGAAACGGCGTCGAGATACGACGGCACGACACCATTGATTTTCCCGCGCTCACGAAATTCGAACGGGCGCCAATTCGAATCGATACGTGTCCGCACCACCGGATGCGCGGCAATCCACGCCTTCTCTTCGGCGGTGAATTGCGGCTCGTTGCTCGCCCATCCAAATGTGGGCATCAGCCAGACGAGCACACCCGCGAGGACGGCGCGTCGTTTCACATTCCCCTTGCTCACGTGGTTCCACCAGGTTGTTGGGCGGGCCGCGACAGGACGGCTCGCAGTTCATGCCGAACGTCGTGATGATCGCAGGCAACACCGGACAGCAAGGCCGTCATCTTAGGTGGCGCGTTGTGGAAACGCAACGCAACGCGACGATCGGCGAATCGTGCAAAGCCGCGTGACGGACGTATGCGACATGCGCGGCATCCCGTCGATGCCGGGCTGCCGACGGCATCGCCGCAGCATGGCCGCCAACATCCGTCTGGCTTGGCTGAAAGGGTTAAAAATTATCCGGAAAGTCGGTAAGCTAATCGAGATAACCATGAACGGCATATCACGACAAGAGCGGATTCGACCGTTCGCCGCCGTACACAACAGGGAAAGGGGTAACAATGAGGCCAGAGCACCAGCCGATCCGGGTTGCGATCCTCGACGACCACGCCGTCGTCCAGCACGGGATCGCCAGTTACCTGACGGAGAAGACCGGGATCGAGGTGGCGGCGAGTTTCGCCAAGTCGCGCGATTTGATCCGCTGGCTCGAAGCGAATCACGCCGATGTCGTGCTACTCGACTACACGCTCGGTCCCGGCGAGATCGACGGCCTCAATCTCGTCAAGCTCATCAATACACGCTTCCCGGAATGCCGGATCCTGATGATGTCGAGCAGCGATACGCCGGCGACCGTGAACATGACGATGCGCGCGGGGGCGCTCGGCTTCTTCGGCAAGAGCGAAGATCTCGGCGAGCTTGCGCATGCCATCCGTGTCGTGGCAAACGGTCGTCCGTACATCAGCGCCGAACTGGCCGCGCGGATGGAATCGAGCGCAACGCCCGACCCGCGCATCGCCGACACGAAGGCGGCGAGCGGCGACGGCACGCTGTCGCCCGAGTCGGTTTCGTCCGGTGATCTGGGCCTCAGCCCGCGCGAGCACGAGGTGCTGCGCTGCTTTCTCGCCGGCATGTCCGTGTCGGACATCGCCTCGAAGTTCTCCCGCAGCCGCAAGACGATCAGTGCGCAAAAGCAATCGGCATTTCGCAAGCTCGGTATCCGCAGCGATGCCGAGCTCTTTGCTTCCCGCAAGATGATCGACGAAGGCCGGACCTCCTGATTCCGATGCTGTGGTGTCGGCTTCCGTGCCAAGCACACCGACTATCCGCACGGTCGTTGATCTTCGTTCGATCCTCCGCGTCGATGATGCCGCACCTTGAACGCACGATCCGGTGAATGCCGCTACCATGAAAGCCGTGTTGCACGTTGAGCTTCGGCCATGCCGGTTCGCCGCGCGCACACGCAGAGGTGGCGCGGCCGGCTGCCCTGCCAACGACGAAGCGCGGGGTGCCCACCGATCAGCCGTTGCACCCGCGTCGCTTCGCTCCCGGAATCAACAACAACCGAACCGGAGTACATAACAGCATGGCTTTCTACAAGACCCTCATCGCAGCAACCGTCCTCGCATCGAGCGTCAGCGCGCACGCGCAGATCGCCGGCGCACAGCCGATCAGCGTGACCGTCGAGCAATCGCAGGCGCTGCTCGAAGGTTGGAGCGTGAAGAAGAGCGTGCTCGGCAAGGCCGTCTACAACGACACGAACCAGAAGGTCGGCACCGTGCGCGACCTGATCGTCGCACCGGACGGCTCGGTGTCGGCGGCGATCGTATCGGCCGGCGGCTTCCTCGGCGTGGCCGCGCACGACGTCGCGGTGCCGATCGCGTCGCTCGACGTGCGCAACGGCAACATCTACCTGCCGGGCGCGACGAAGGACGCGCTGAAGGCGACGCCCGCGTTCCAGTACGCGAAGGTGCCGTCGCCGCCGAAGCCGAAGAAGGTCGACGACAAGCACTGAGCACGCACTGATTTGCACGGCCCGGCGCGCAACGCGCCGGGCCTGGTCCGGCCGACTGCTCGCGCAAGAGGCTCGCGTGCCGGTCCGGACACTCAGGCCGCGGGCACTGGCTCGCCCAGCCAGTTTCCGCTGAACCCGAACGTGACCGGCCCGCTCAGGCGCACACTGCCGGTGCCGTCCCAACGCACCGTCACGTCGCCGCCGTCGCATTCGACCCGCACCGACGCATCCAGCAGCCCGCGCCGGATGCCGTTGACGACCGCGCCGCACGAACACGATCCCGAACCGAGCGGCACGCCGCCGCCGCGCTCCCAGATGCGCAGGCGAATATGCGTGCGATCGATGACTTGAACGAAATGCACGTTGGTTTTCTGCGGAAACAGCGGATGTGTTTCGATGGCCGGGCCGCGCGCCGCGACATCGATCGTGCGGAGATCGTCGACGAAGAACGTGCAATGCGGATTGCCCATGTTGCAGGCGGCCGGTGCGCCGGGCAGCGGCAGCGCGAGGGTGTCGAGTGCCTCGGCGACCGGCACGTCGCGCCAGCCGGTGAGCGGCCGGCCCATCTCGACGGTGATCAGGCCGTCCGCCTCCGTCGCGCACTCGAGATACCCGCGGGGAGTCCGCAACACGAGCGACGTCATGCCGGTTTCCCGCATCAGTTGCCAGGCGACGCCGCGCGTCGCGCTGCCGCAGGTGTCGAGCGGCGAGCCGTCGGCATTCCAGAACGCGACGCGGGCCGCCGCGTCGTCGCAGTCCGACACGACCGCGAGCTGGTTGAAGCCGATGCCGCAACGCCGGTCGCCCATGCGCCGCACCAGATCGCAGTCGATGCGGTGCACTTGATCCTGATCGCGCAGGTCGACGATCGCGAAGTCATCGCCGTTCGCGTGCATTTTCTGAAATCCGATCGGCATGGCGGTTCCGGAAGGGAGGCAGGCGAACACTGTACGTGGCTCGCCGTTCGCGATCAATCGTCGCCCGATATCGCGAATGCGCCGGGTATCTACGTAATTCTACGTAGCTCCGCATACGTAGTTATCCGCTTGTAAGCCGCCCCCGTCGCACGGAATACTACGGCCCATCGTCGCGGCCGTTGCGAGGCTGCGGCACGACGCATCGACGTCACGCGTGTGCGGCATCCTCGCCGCATGCCATCTAAAACCACATTGGAGACCAGGAGACGCCATGAATCGGGCTTCCAGTACCCTGCTCTGGATCGCAGTCGCGCTGCTCGGCGCGTTCTCGTTCGGCACGATCGCACTCGCACATGGCGAGCGCGTCAGTGCCCTCTGGATCGTGATCGCCGCAGTCTGCGTGTATCTGATCGCGTATCGCTTCTACAGCCGTTTCATCGCCAGCAAGGTGATGCAGCTCGACGGGCTGCGGATGACGCCGGCCGTCAAGTACAACGACGGCCTCGACTATGTGCCGACCAACAAGTACGTGCTGTTCGGCCATCACTTCGCCGCGATCGCCGGCGCCGGCCCGCTCGTCGGGCCCGTGCTCGCCGCGCAGATGGGCTACATGCCCGGCATGCTGTGGATCCTGGCCGGCGTCGTGTTCGCCGGTGCCGTGCAGGACTTCATCGTGCTGTTCATCTCGACGCGCCGCGACGGCCGCTCGCTCGGCGATCTCGTCAAGATGGAGCTCGGCACGGTGCCCGGCGTGATCGCGCTGTTCGGCGCGTTCCTGATCATGGTGATCATCCTCGCGGTGCTCGCGCTGATCGTCGTGAAGGCGCTGACCAATTCGCCGTGGGGCACGTTCACCGTCGCCGCGACGATCCCGATCGCGCTGTTCATGGGCGTCTACACGCGCTACATCCGTCCGGGCCGTATCGGCGAAGTGTCGATCATCGGCTTCGTGCTGCTGATGGCATCGATCGCGTTCGGCCAGCACGTGCACGATTCGCCGACGCTCGCCGCGTGGTTCACGTTCACGGGCACGCAGCTCACGTGGATCCTGATCGGCTACGGTTTCGTCGCATCGGTGCTGCCGGTGTGGCTGCTGCTCGCGCCGCGCGACTACCTGTCGACCTTCCTGAAGATCGGCACGATCCTCGGCCTCGCAATCGGCATCCTGGTCGTCGCGCCGGAACTGAAGATGCCCGCGCTGACGAAGTTCGTCGACGGCACGGGCCCGGTGTGGTCGGGCGGCCTGTTCCCGTTCCTGTTCATCACGATCGCGTGCGGCGCGGTGTCGGGTTTCCACGCGCTGATCTCGTCGGGCACGACGCCGAAGCTGATCGACAACGAAACCAACGCGCGCTTCATCGGTTACGGCGCGATGCTGATGGAATCGTTCGTCGCGATCATGGCGCTGGTCGCCGCGAGCGTGATCGAGCCGGGCATCTACTTCGCGATGAACGCACCGGCCGCCGTGCTCGGCACGACGCCGGAAGCGGTGGCCAACACGGTCACGCAATGGGGCTTCGTGCTGACGCCCGACATGCTGACGCAGACCGCGAAGGCCGTCGGCGAAACGACGATCATCGCGCGGGCAGGCGGTGCGCCGACGCTGGCCGTCGGCATGGCGCACATCCTGCACCAGGTGATCGGCGGCGAAGCGATGATGGCGTTCTGGTATCACTTCGCGATCCTGTTCGAGGCGCTGTTCATCCTGACGGCCGTCGACGCCGGCACGCGCGCGGGCCGCTTCATGTTGCAGGACCTGCTCGGCACGTTCCACCCGGCGCTCAAGCGCACCGAGTCGCTGCCCGCGAACCTGGTCGCCACCGCGCTGTGCGTGGCCGCGTGGGGCTACTTCCTGTACCAGGGCGTGGTCGATCCGCTCGGCGGCATCAACACGCTGTGGCCGCTGTTCGGCATCTCGAACCAGATGCTCGCGGCGATCGCGCTGGTGCTCGGCACCGTCGTGCTGTTCAAGATGAAGCGCGAGCGCTATGCGTGGGTGACGATCGTGCCGACCGTGTGGCTGCTGATCTGCACGCTGACCGCCGGCTGGCAGAAGATTTTCGATGCGAACCCGAAGGTCAGCTTCCTCGCGCACGCCGCGAAGCTGCAGGCCGCGGTGGACGAAGGCAAGGTGCTCGCGCCGGCGAAGTCGATCGCGCAGATGCAGCGGATCATCTTCAACGACTACATCGACGCGGCGCTGGCCGGCCTGTTCATCTTCGTCGTCGTGGCGATCGCGGTGTACGGCGTGATCGCCGTGCTGCGCGCGCGCCGCGAGTCGAAGCCGACCGTGCGCGAAACGCCGTACGAAGCGATGCCGGCCGCGCAGGCGCTCGGCAGCGGACGCTAAGGGGAGGCCGCGATGTTCAGCGATCTTGGCAGCGACCTGCGCAGCGCGGGGCGTTACCTCGGGCAGGCGTTGCGGCTGATGGTCGGCCTGCCCGACTACGACACCTACGTCGCGCACATGCGCGCGACCCATCCGGACCGCGAGCCGATGACGTACGAGGAATTCTTCCGCGAACGTCAGAATGCGCGGTACGGGTCGGGGGCGGGGAAGTGCTGTTGAGCCGTACCGCTACAGCGGTTCGGTGATCGACAGGGAAGCGCCGCGAAGGATTTCGCGGCGCTTTTTCTTTGGCGGGCCGGCGGCGCGCATGCGGCGGGAATCGCCGCGCCGTTTGCCGGCGCGCAGCGCGGCAACGGCCGGCGGCCGGTATCATAGGGTTCATTATTCCCGATGGACCCGCAGGAGAACACGTCGTGCATGTCGGTGAGCGTTTCAACAGCATTTCCCATCTCGTCGGCGCGGTGCTGTCGGTGGTCGGTCTCGTGGCGCTCGTGACGATGGGCGCGCTCGAAGGCGATCCGTACAAGGTCGTGAGCTTTAGCGTGTACGGCGCGATGCTGATCCTGCTCTACGCAATCTCGACGCTGTACCACAGCGTGCGCAATCCGCGCCTGAAAGCAATCCTGCAGAAATGCGACCACTCGGCGATCTACCTGCTGATCGCCGGCAGCTACACGCCGTTCACACTGGTCACGCTGCGCGGCCCGTGGGGCTGGTCGCTGTTCGGCGTGAGCTGGGGGCTGGCCGTGTTCGGCATCGTGCAGGAACTGACGCTCGGGCGGCGCACGCGCCTGCTGTCGATGATCCTGTACGTGGCGATGGGCTGGCTCGCGCTCGTCGCGGTGCGTCCGCTGATCCATGCGCTGCCGCCGGTCGGTACCGCGTGGCTCGTGGCCGGCGGCCTGATCTACAGCGCGGGCATCTACTTCTTCATCAACGACGAACGCATCCGCCACGGGCACGGCATCTGGCATCTGTTCGTGCTGGCCGGGAGCCTGTGCCAGTTCGTCAGTGTCGCGATGTATGTCGCGTGAGCGGAAGGCGGCATTGAGCCGATGACGATGGGCAGGTAGCGCGTCGGCTGCCGCATGCGCTAACGGCGCGTGGTGGCCTGCAGGTGCGGGGCCGATTCGTCGGTTGCCGGTGCCGATCGCGTCGTTATCCACCACGTGACCGCGGCGAGCGCCGACAAGGCGATCGCCATGACCAGCGCTACCCGCATCGCCGCCGGAAACGGCTGCAGCGTCGCGATGCACGCACCGAAAATCGCCACACCGAGCGCCGATCCACTCTGTCGCGCCGCGTTCAGCGCGGCTGCCGCCACGCCGGCGCGGCGCCGGTCGACCGTCCCGAGCGCCGGCGACGTCGCGGCCGGCGAGATGAATCCCGATGCGAAGCCGATCGCGAGCATCGGCGCGACGGCCAGCCATGCGGGTGTCGTGGCACCGATGCCCGTCATGCCGAGCGCGCCGGCTGCATAGAGCGCGAACGCCGCGCACATCGTGCCGCGCGAACCGAAGCGCGCAACCAGCCTGCCCGAACCCAGCCCGCCGAGCGCGACCATCGCGGTCATCGGCAGGAACGCGAGCCCCGTGTCGAGCGGGCTCGCGCCGCGGATCTGCCGATAGAACAGGCTGAGCACGAACAGCAGGCCGTAGAACACGAACGCCGACGCCATCGACACGAACGTCGAGCCGGCGAACAGCCGATTGCGGAAGAACGCGAGCGGCAGCATCGGCTCGCGGCGGCGCGCTTCGATCGCGACGAATGCGATCCACGCGACGACGCTCGTTATCGCACCACCGACGATCGGCGCCGAGCGCCAGCCGAGCGACGGCCCTTCGATCAGCGTGCCGATCAGCGCCGCGATCGCGACGATGGCCGCGGCCTGGCCGCCCCAGTCGAAATGCCGCGACGCGTCGACGACGGCGGTGCGCGCGACCGTGCGGCCGAGCCAGATGCCGGCAAGCCCGAGCGGCAGGTTCACGAAGAAGAGGCTGCGCCACCCGAGCAGATGGATCAGCAGGCCGCCGATCAGCGGTCCCGACGCCATTGCGATGCCGCCGCAGCCCATCCACAGGCTGATCGCCGACGCGCGCGCGGCCGGTTCGGGGAATGCGCGATTGAGCAGCGCGAGCGAGCAGGGCACCAGCATCGCGCTGCCGACACCTTGCAACGCGCGGGCGATCGCGAGCGCCGGAAGGTTCGGCGCGACGCCGCACAGCGCCGACGCGGCAACGAATACCGCGAGCCCTGCGACATAGACGGTGCGATCGCCGAGCCGGTCGCCGAGCGTGCCGCCGGTCATCAGCAGGCTCGCGAACGCGAGCGTGTACGCGTTCACGATCCACTGCAGGCCGGCCACGCGGCTGCCGAACGTATGGGCGATGTCGATGAGCGCGACGTTGACGATGGACGCGTCGAGCAGCACGAGCGTGTAGCTCACGCAGGTCGCGGCGAGCACGCGGCGGGCCGTGGCGCGATTCGGCGCGGTGGCCGTCATGCGCGGTCCGTCGCCGGCGTGGCGGCTCGCAGCGCGAGAAAGCCGACCCATCCCCAGTACACGCGATGATGCGCGATCAGCCCGTCGCGCAGATCCATCACCTCGACGAGATCGACCTGGTCGCCGTCCGGCGTAGCGCGCGGATATTCCCACGTGAGCTGGCGGCCGTTCGAGAAGAACAGCCCGGTGCGGTACCAGCGCCCGAGCCGGTTGCCCGGATTGCGCAGGCCTGCCGCGAAGAATGCGCCGATCGCGGCCTTGCCGTGCAGCACGCCGGAGCCGTGATCGGGCAGCGTGACGACGATCAGCGGCGTTTCGAGCACCGCGTCGTCGGCATACAGCGCCATCAGCGCATCGACGTCGCGCGCGACGACGGCCGCGTGCCAGCCTTCATAAATGTGCCGGGCATCGGCGTCGGCGTGCGTCATGGCGGGTTCCCGTGATCATCGATAACGGAACCCACTGTAGGGTCGTGCCGCCGCGGGACGTTTCACGTCAACCCGAAACGTGGATGTTGCCGCGGCGCAGGCGGCCGCGTGCCGGCTGTTATCCCGCCAGCGCGTCGAGATTCAGCCCATACGACTTCCCGATCCACACCGCGCAATCGCGATGATCGCGCAGTTCGTCGTTCGTATTCGGATGCAGGAAGATGTCGAGCGCGCCGTGGTTCAGCACGAGCCACGGCACGATGTCGTCGAATCGCGCGGCGTCGAACGCGATCTGGTACGACCAGGCCGGGTGCGGGCCGACGAGGCGCTCGTGAAAGCGGCCGAGTTCGATGACTGCGCCGAACCGTTCGTCGACGACCTGGCGAAACGCCCAGGCCGCGTCGCGGCTGGCTGCATCGAAATAGACGTGCGCGTGCCAACTGTCGATGGCGGTGGTGTCGAGGGCAGCCATGAAAGGACTCGATAAAAATGGGAATGCATGAGGTGCCGTGCGAAACGGCCGATGCGTGATTATCGCGCGTCCTTGCTGTGTGTGTCGTGTCGCTATCCGGTAATCCGGGCGCGATGATTTGTCCTGAATCACAAGAACCGTTCGATTCGAGGAAGCCGGAGCTCGAGGTATCCGCACGCGCGATATCACGCCGGAAGCCTTGTCGCAGGTACGCCGGCCAAGATCGCACCGGCAACACGTCATTTCGGAAATTGAAAAAGCGCTGTGTGCGTCGCTTCGGATCGTCTGAACAATGGCGATCAGGGCGTTGAATGAATTAAAGAAATTCCGATTTGGCGGGATTCGCGTATGACGTGGTTTGCGCACCGAATTCCGAAGCCGAAAATATCAATTGCAGATTCGGCTATTCAAGCGGAATGCGGCGCGACATACGATGGTTTCAACGCATCGTCGAACACGATCGATGCGGGGACAACCACCTGGAGGCCACTATGCGATCCCTCGTTCCCGTTGCTGTACTTTCCTGCGCACTCGTTGCGCTGCCCGCCGTCAGCTTTGCGCAGTCGGCTGCTCTCGATGGCGCGCCGTATGCGGCACAGCTGAACTGGTCGGCGGCGCGTGCCGAGACCAACGCACAACTGATGCAGATGACGCGCGCCGGTTATCGCGCGACGTCGGCCGGCAACCAGAACTATCCGCTCGCGATGCAGCGTGCGCTCGAACGTGTCCGCAATCCGGTGCCGGACCGGTCGCGCGAAGAGCGGGCCGAGATGGAGGCCCGCGCCGCGCGCGATGCGCAGGGCGGCCATCCGGTCAAGGCGTTCTTCGTGAAGACCGCGTACTACCTGAAGGGCGAGAACACGTTCTGATGCGGGAGACGAGCATGGCTTGCACGATCCGATTTGCCGGCGTCGTGCGCGCGTCGGCGCCACGCCGGTTGCCGGACGCGCGAGCGACGCAGCGGCGGAATGATGGGCGCGGCGCGCAGCGTCGTGCGAAGCACCCGCGCGATGCGCGCCGCGACGTCGTCGCGTGCCGCAGCGGTTGGCCGGCTTTCGAGGCGAGCGACGCGCCCGCCAACGGGAGCCCATCATGAAGGGCAACCGTAAGCACCGTCGCCACGTGCCGCTGACTCGCGAGTGGCTGCTGCCGCTGCCGCCCGTGCACGCGCGCGACATCTCGCTGAAATGCCACATGGCGCTCGTCGCGCTGCGTGGCGGGCATGGCAACGAGGCGCTGCTGATGCGCTTGCGCACGAGCGTCTATCTGGTGTTCCTGGCGCTCGACGACGCGGTGAGCGCTGACGCGGACATCGACGTGTGCGTCGACGCGGAGCGTGCGCTCGATGCGGGCGTGGCGCGCGCGGCGCAAAGCGGCGCATGGACGCTGCGCGACGACGAATGCGCGGTGCTCGAGCATGTGCTCGCGGCGAACGATGCGTGCGTCACGACGCTCACGCGGCATCGGCTGGCCGAGCTGTGGGAGCACGTCTGCACGTTCGCGTCGAGCGGCCAGCCGGCTCTTGTCGCGAGCGCGGCGGAGAAGATGCGCGAGCACGCGGCCGAATCGCTGGCCGCGTAGCGTCGCACCGGTTTCGCAGGGAGAGTGGAGGAGACAGGGCCGGCCGCACCGGCATGGCCGACACAGTCGCGTTGATTCAACGCATGCGTGGCTGTCGCGGCACTCAATACGGTGACGGCGGAGCGCGACTCGAAACCGCGGCCCAAAACAAAAGCGCCACGGAGCGGACTCCGTGGCGCTTCTTTTTTTCCCGCCGGCGCGGAGGCATGGCCCCCGCGTGGCGAAACGCGCTTAGGCTGCGGCGGCCGGCTTCGCCGGCTTTTGCAGCTTGCCCTTGCCGGCGCGCTGGATTTCCTCGAGCTTGATCTCGACGTGGCGCGAGAACACGTACTCGGCCGGGCGCTGCTTGTCGATCGGAATGTCCGGTGCGAACGGGCCGTCGGTCTTGATGCCCTTGCGGCTCACGGCGAACGCCTTCAGCGGATGCGCCATCGTGTCCATCACGGCGGTCGCTTCGAAGCCGCAGTGGACCATGCAGTCCGCGCACTTCTCGTAGTTGCCGACGCCGTAGTTGTCCCAGTTCGTGTCTTCCATCAGTTCCTTGAAGGTCTTCACGTAACCTTCGCCGACCAGATAGCACGGCTTCTGCCAGCCGAACACGGTACGCGCCGGGTTGCCCCACGGCGTGCACTTGTAGGTCTGGTTGCCGGCCAGGAAGTCGAGGAACAGCGACGACTGGCTGAACGACCAGCGCTTGCCGCCATCGCCGCGCTTCAGGATCTCGCGGAACAGGTTCTTCGTCTTGTCGCGGTTCAGGAAGTGCTGCTGATCCGGTGCGCGCTCGTACGCGTAGCCCGGCGACACGGTGATGCCGTCGACGCCGATCGGCCCCAGCGTATCGAAGAACTTCGCGACGCGTTCCGGCACGGCATCGTTGAACAGCGTGCAGTTGATGTTCACGCGGAAGCCACGGCGCTTCGCTTCCTTGATGGCCGCGACCGCCTTGTCGTACACGCCTTCCTGCGACACCGAGTGGTCGTGCGCCTGCTGGTCACCGTCGAGGTGGACCGACCAGACGAAGTACGGGCTCGGCTGGTAGTCGTCCATCTTCTTTTCCATCAGCAGCGCGTTCGTGCAGAGGTAGACGAACTTCTTGCGCTTCATGATGCCGCGGACGATTTCCGGCATTTCCTTGTGCAGCAGCGGCTCGCCGCCTGCGATCGACACGATCGGTGCGCCGCACTCGTCGACCGCTTCCAGGCATTCCTGGACGGACAGGCGCTGGTTCAGGATGGGATCCGGGTAATCGATCTTGCCGCAGCCGTTGCACGCGAGGTTGCAGCGGAACAGCGGCTCGAGCATCAGCGCGAGCGGATAGCGTTTGTTGCCGGACAGGTGTTGGCGCGTGATGTACGCGCCGACGCGGACTTGCTGGAGCAGCGGAATAGACAAGAGATGTCCTCCTTAAACTTCGCGGGCGACAGCTTGCGTGAGCTTCGCCGGCAGCTTGAATTCGACCTTTTCCTCACGGCCCGCCATCGTCGTGACGTCGACGGGACCCAGCGCGCGCAACGCGCCGATTACATCTTCGACCATCTCCTCGGGCGCGGACGCCCCGGCGGTCAGCCCAACGGTCTTCGCATTCGCGAACCATTCGGCCTTTACTTCTGAACCGTCGGCGACGAGGTAGCTCGGCACACCGCTTTCGGTGCCGATCTCGCGCAGACGGTTCGAGTTCGAGCTGTTCGTCGCACCGACGACGAGCAGTACATCAACCTGTTCGCTCAGCTCGCGCACGGCGGCCTGGCGATTTTGCGTCGCGTAGCAGATGTCGCGCGTGTCCGGGCCGACGAGGTCGGTGAACCGGCGCTGCAGCGCTTCGATGATGCCGCGCGTATCGTCGACCGACAGCGTGGTCTGCGTGATGTACGCGACCGGCGTGTCGACAGGCAGCGTCAGCGTATCGACTTCGGCTTCGCTCTGCACGAGGATCACCTCGGCCGGAATCTGGCCGATCGTACCCTCGACTTCCGGGTGGCCCGCATGGCCGATCAGGATCAGCCGGCGGCCCGCCGCGACATACTGGCGGCCCTGCACGTGCACTTTCGTGACGAGCGGGCAGGTGGCGTCGAGCACGTCGAGCCCGCGCGTTTCCGCGTCGCGCTCGACCGTCTGGGCGACACCGTGCGCGCTGAAGATCGCGACAGCACCGTGGGGCACCTCGTCGAGTTCCTCAACGAATCGCGCCCCTTTATTACGCAGGTTTTCGACGACATGCCGGTTATGCACGATCTCATGACGCACATAGACCGGCGCACCGTGCTGTTGCAGCGCGCGGTCGACGATCTCGATCGCACGGACAACCCCCGCACAAAAGCCGCGGGGCTGGGCAAGGATGACTCGCATAAGTGAGCGAACTCCGACGACAGACGCCGGGGTTCGAGGAGCTGGCACTCGCTCGCTCGCCCCGGCTTGATGTTATGAAGGCAGGAACGAACCGGCCGGCCAGGCCCCGGAACCCCGAATTAATCGCGCATTTTAACTCTATCGGGAAGTCCTTGCTCTGGTGCTGTGAATGGCGTGTTGCATTTGCGGGAGAGCCGCGTCGGCGCTGGCGCGCGCGGAACCCAGTAAACTATGCGGTTTCGCGGGCAGCCGCTCCGGCTGCCCGGCGTCGCGCTCATTTCAAGGCCATTCGATGACCGTCGATTCTTACGTGTTTTGCCCGGCCGCCCGTGCGGTTTCGGGTGTTTTGTTCCTGACCCCTATTGAATTTGCCCATGCCGGCGCCCGGCAGGAGGCGTGCCGATGATGCTGGTCCTCGCTTTCCTGGTGTCCGGCCTGTCGCTGATGATCTGGATCGTGCTGCTCGTCGCGCGTGGCGGCTTCTGGCGCGCGGTGCCCGCGCGGCCGCTGCCGCCCGAGGCGCGCGGCGCCGCGGCCGAGGCCGGCTGGCCGGCCGTCGTCGCGGTCGTGCCGGCGCGCAACGAGGCCGACGTGATCGCCCGGGCGGCGACTTCGCTGCTCGAGCAGGATTACCCGGGCGAATTTCATCTGATCATTGTCGATGACCACAGCGACGACGGCACCGCCGACGCGGCCCGCGCGGCCGCGCTTGCGATCAACCGCGCCGACCGGCTGACGGTGCTGGCCGCCAAGCCGCTGCCGGCCGGCTGGTCGGGCAAGGTGTGGGCGCAGTCGCAGGGGATCGCCGCGGTGCAGACGCTCGGCCTGCCGGCCGACTACCTGCTGCTGACCGATGCCGACATCGGCCATCCGCCCGACGCCGTCGCGCAGCTCGTCACGCGCGCACAGGCCGAGAACCGCGATCTCGTGTCGCTGATGGTGCGGCTGCGCTGCGATTCGTTCTGGGAAAAGGCGCTGATCCCGGCGTTCGTGTTCTTCTTCGCGAAGCTCTACCCGTTCTCGTGGATCAACAACCCGCGCAACCGGACGGCCGGCGCCGCGGGCGGCTGCATGCTCGTCAAGCGCACGGCGCTCGAGGAAGCGGGCGGCATCGAGTCGATCCGCGGCGCGCTGATCGACGACTGCAGCCTCGCCGCGCAGATCAAGCATCGCGGCGAAGGCCGCCATCCGATCCGGCTCGACCTGGCCGACCGCAGCGTGTCGTTGCGCCCGTACGACAGCTGGCGCGATATCTGGAACATGATCGCGCGCACCGCGTTCACGCAGCTGCACTATTCGCCGCTGCTGCTGGCCGGCACGCTGCTCGGGATGACGATCATCTATCTCGTGCCGCCCGCCGCGGCGCTCGCGTACGGCGCGCGCGCATGGCCGGCGTGGCTCGCGTGGGCGTCGATGTGCGCCGCGTATGCGCCGATGCTGCGCTACTACCGGCGCTCGCCGCTGTGGGCGCCCGCGTTGCCGCTCGTCGCGCTGTTCTACGTCGGCGCGACGTTCGCGTCCGCGTGGCGCTACTGGCGCGGCAAGGGCGGCCAGTGGAAGGCGCGCGTGCAGGCGCCGGTGGATCGCTGAGCGTTTGCCGGGAGGCGTGCCTCCCGGTAGCCGGAAAGCAGACAGCCCGATCGGTGGAAACCGGTCGGGCTGTTTCGTTTTCGGCGGGGCGGCTTGCCGGTACTTAGCGCTGGGTCAGCATCATGTACATCTGCACCACGACGTCCGGCGAGAACGTGAACGGCACCCAGCCGTAGCCCGTGTGGCGGGCCACCAGCAGGCGGTCGCCGTTCGCCTGCTTCTGCACGGCCATCATCGGGTTCTTCGTCGTCACGAAGCGCCAGCCGGACGGGATGCCGGGCGGCGGCTCCGGCTGCATCGACGCACGCGCATGCGCGAGTTCCTCGATCAGCTGGCTCAGTTGCTCCGGATGCAGCGTGATCGATTCGCCGTTGATGGTCAGCGTGAGTTCGTTCTGCGTCGGACGTGACACGTGCAGCGTCGATTTGTCGGCCGGGGCCGGCGCGTCGGCGATGGCTTCGGCTTCGGCTTCAACCGGCGTTTCGGCTTGCACCGTCGCGACGATGGCCGTTTCGGCGTCGGTCGCCGTGTCGACCGTTTCGGCGGCAGCCGGTGCGGGTGCGATCACGGCGGGCTCCGCCGCCGTCGCGACGATGGCCGTTTCGGCGTCGGTCGCCGCGTCGACCGTTTCGGCGGCAGCCGGTGCGGGCGCGATCACGGCGGGCTCCGCCGCCGGCGCGTCGGCCGGCGCAGGGTCGACGACTTCCGCGGCAACGGCCGTGGCGGCGACGGCGTTCGTCGCCGCTTCCTTGACGACGGCCTCGACCAGCGCCTCGGCGTCGGCGATGGCCTGCGCGTGGTGCTGCGCAGCCGCTTCGGCTTGTGCGATCGCTTCGGTGTGGCGCTGCGTGAGGGCCTCGGCTTGCGCGGTGGCGTCGGCGTGGCGTTGTGCGGCGGCCTCGGCCTGCGCGATCGCTTCGGTATGGCGCTGCGTGACGGCTTCGGCCTCGGCGGCCGCGTCGGCATGACGTTGCGCGGCGGCCTGCGTTTCCGCGATTGCCTGCGTGTGCTGCTGCGCGAGCGCTTCGGCTTCGGCGATCGCAGCCGTATGGCGCTGCGCGGCGGCTTCGGCTTCGGCGATGGCGGCTGCGTGACGCTGCGTGGCCGCTTCGGCTTCGGCGGTCGCTTCCGCGTGACGTGTCGCTGCGGCCTCGGCTTCGACGGTCGCGGTCGCATGGCGTTGCGCTGCCGCATCGGCGTCGATTGCCGCCGCGTGATGGCGCTGCGCGGCGGCCTCGGCTTCGGCGATCGCTGCCGCGTGGCGCTGCGACGCGGCTTCGGCATCCGCGTGACGCTGCGCGAGCGCTTCGGTCAGCGCGGTGGCTTCCGCATGGCGCTGCGAGGCGGCTTCGGCTTGCGCGGTGGCATCGGTATGACGCTGGGCGGCGGCTTCGGCGGCGGCGGTCGCGCTGGCGTGGCGCTGCTGCGCAGCCTCGGCATCGGCGGCCGCGGCCGTGTGGCGTTGCGCAGCGGCCTGCGCTTCGGTTTCCGCGGCGGCGTGACGTTCTGCCGCCGCCTGGGCTTCCGTTGCTGCGGCGCGCGCGAAGGCTTCCGCGCTGCGGGCCGCCTGCTGCGCGGCGTGGTGATCGTGGAGGAGCTGATCGACGCCCATGGTGAGCGAAGCGATCTGATCGTTCAGGTTCATGCGTGTCTTCTCTGCGTAAGACCCGCGATTTTAACCGCTGCGCCGGTAGCGGGCCGCGCGGGACGTGTAACAAAGTGCGCAAAGCGGCGTGAGGCACGCCGCTTTGTGTTACTTCAGGTAGCCCGCGGAGCCGAACCAGTCGAGCGCATCGCGCAGCCCTTCGCGGTACGGGCGCGCACGGTAGCCAAGCTCGCGCTCGGCTTTCGCGGACGTGAAATACATCTTGTTCTTCGACATCCGCAGCCCGTCCACGGTGACGAACGGCTCCTTCTTCGTGAACTTCGCGACGGCTTCGGCGCCGACCGCGAGCGGGTAGAGCGGCCAGCGCGGCAGCGCGATCGTCGGCGGCTTGCGGCCCGTCATCTGCGCGATGTCGGCGAGCATCTGTTGCAGCGGCAGGTTCTCGCCGCCGAGGATGTAGCGCTCGCCGATCCGGCCGCGCTCGAGCGCGAGGAAGTGGCCGTGCGCGACGTCGTCCACATGCACGAGGTTCAGCCCGGTGTCGACGAACGCGGGAATCTTGCCGAGCGCGGCTTCGACGATGATGCGGCCGGTCGGCGTCGGCTTCACGTCGCGTGGGCCGATCGGCGTCGACGGATTGACGATCACGGCCGGCAGCCCTTCGTCGGCGATCATCCGCTCGACCGCGCGTTCCGCGAGCACCTTGCTGCGCTTGTAGACGCCGATGGCCTGCTCGGCCGTGAGCGGCCGGTTTTCGTCGGACGGATCGCCGGCGCTCGTCACCTTCAGCGTCGCGACGCTGCTCGTGTACACGATTCGCTCGACGCCTTCCGCGCGTGCCGCGCGCATCGTCGCGACCGCGCCTTCGAGGTTCGCACGCTCGATCTCGTCGGGATCGGGCGCCCACAGCCGGTAGTCGGCCGCGACGTGCAGCAGGTAGCGCACGCCGCGCAGCGCGGCGCGCATCGATGCCTCGTCGCGCATGTCGCCGGTGACGATCTCGGCGTCGAGATCCGCGAGGTTCGTGCGCGGGCTGGTCGAGCGCACCAGCACGCGCACCGCATAGCCTTTCTGCTGCGCAATGCGCGCGACGGCCGAGCCGACGAAACCGGACGCGCCGGTGACGAGAACGAGATCGCGGGAGGTATCAGTCATGCGTTTCCTTCAGGGCCGCGCGCGAGCGGCGCGGCGGTTGAGCATCGGCGAGATTGTACGTGGTCGGCACGCGTGGCGACGCCAGGCCGTGACGGCGGCGAGCCGGCCCCGGCCCGTGTGCGAAGCGGCCGACGCGACTACAATGCCGGGCTTGAATGCAACGGGAGGGCGACGCGATGAGCCGCAATGAACTGGACGAACGGATCGAGACCTACCACGTGCGGGTGCGCGGCGTCGTGCAGGGCGTCGGCTTCCGTCATGCGACGGTGCGCGAGGCGCATGCGCTGAAGCTGCGCGGCTGGGTCGCGAATCTCGAGGACGGTACCGTCGAGGCGATGATCCAGGGCCCCGGCGCGCAGATCGACCGGATGCTCGCATGGCTGCGTCACGGCCCGCCGGCCGCGCACGTGACCGAGGTGACGTTCGAGGAACGCCAGACCGAGAAGCGCTTCGAGCGTTTCCAGCAGCAGTAAGAGGCACGGAACGATCATGACGGGGTATCCGGAGGCCGGGCGCGGCCTCATGCTGTCGGTGACGGCGTCGATGTTGTTCGCGCTGATGTCCGCCTACGCCAAACTGCTCGCGCCGCTCACGGGGCTCGACATCTTCGCGTGGCGCGTGTTGTGGACCGCACCGGGCGCGCTCGCGCTGATCGCACTGCGCGGCCGCTGGCCGGCGCTCGTCGACCTCCTGCGGCGCAGCGTGCGCGACGGGCGTTTGCTGATTGCGCTGCCCGTGAGCGCCGCGCTGCTCGGCGTGCAGCTGTGGCTGTTCCTGTGGGCGCCGCTGCACGGCCGCATGCTCGAAGTGTCGCTCGGCTATTTCCTGCTGCCGCTGACGATGGTGCTCGTCGGCCGCTTCTACTATCACGAACGGCTCGATCCGCTGCAATGGGCGGCGGTCGCGTGCGCCGCGCTCGGCGTCGCGCACGAAGTGTGGGCGACGCGCGCGTTCGCATGGCCGACGCTCGTCGTCGCGCTCGGTGTCAAGTCCTGGAATAGGTTGACAGTGTTCACCCGCTAAACGCCCGATGCACCGCATCGGGCGTTTTGTATTTGAGGGCGGCATGTGGCCGCTCGCAGTTGTAGATGTTCACCGACTGTTCGA